>NZ_LVDR01000039.1:0-1420 GCF_007636515.1 Shewanella sp. MSW | reverse complement strand
CGTTGAAAGGACTCAAGAGCCTCTTTTCTTCGACCCTGTCACGTCTTTCGCGTTGCCGCTGTGCCGTGTCAGTGGGAGCGCATTATAGGGAGCCTAAACTTTTGTGCAAGGGCTTTTTAAAAGAAAAAACCACTTTATTGACTGACTGTAGAAACCCCGCTCAACCACACAGCTTACCTACCAATTAACCACAGACTTATCCACAAACTGACTTGTATAAGCAATTCTGCTAGTCAGACTCAGGAGAAAGATTCATCCCATGTAATACACCTCATTAGCCATGAAACCAGTCAGAAATAATTGAGATTCAGCATAATTGCTGAAATGTTTTCTCATCCCGTACAGGGTTGTGCCTAAATTCATAGCCTAGAAACAAGAATCCCCAAGTTTAGCTGCACGGCTCAGCGACTTTGAGTACCCGGCATCTTCATACATGCCGATGATAAAATAACTGCGCCAACTAACTTAGCAATCACATAGCTATATTTTTAGTCTGGGGCAACTTAGAGCATTAGTGAATAGCTATAGATAAACGATTAATACCTACCACTCTTCATTAGCTCAGTTGCGGCCGCTGCATTTATCAAGAATACGCACGGACAACTATGTCCTTAACAGCCCTGCTGGGTGCGAGTCGAACTAGTATTAATACTTGGGTCGCAAATTACCTGGCTGATGGGCTCAATGGTTTGCTTGATAAACCTAAACCCGGACAACCCAATCAACTCTCTCATCAATTAGAGCAACTTAAAAAGTTTATCGAGAAAAATGCCATCAAGCAGGATGGTGGACGCTTAATAGCTGAAGATATCAGAGTTTATATCGGTAACGACCTGCATGTGAGCTATAGCTTGACCAATGTGTACCGCTTACTCCATGCGCTTGATTTCAGTCTCATCCCGGGTCATCTTCCACTTGAGCGTGTGGATGTGTGGTTCCAAGACGAAGCCAGATTTGGCCAAAACGACAAGACTTTGGGCAAAACGGAGTAGCCGTCCCCGTGCCGTCGAACAGCAGCAATTTGATTATGGGTATCTGTTTGGGGCAGTCTGCCCAAGTAACGGTAAAACGGAAGCATTGATTACGCCCTTGGTCAACAAAGATGCCATGATGCTTCACCTTGACTCACTTTGATTAAGTTGCCCACTTATTCCCCAGAGCTGAACCCAATGGAGCAAGTTTGGCAATGGCTCAGACAACACTGTCTTTCCAACCGAGTATTCGATTGCTACGATCAAATTGTTGAGTAAGTATCCCGAGCCTGGAATACCTTCATTGAGGATACTGGTCGGGTGAAATCTCTGTGCTCCAGGGGCTGGATAGAGCAGGGACTGGATAAATCTGACCAGATAAACCAGTCGAGCCATTCTCAACATATCCACAGCACCATCTCACATGGGGGCGAAAGACATCTGCTCAT
>NZ_LVDR01000038.1:0-1766 GCF_007636515.1 Shewanella sp. MSW | reverse complement strand
ACAGCTCGCGGCGGCAGTAGCGGCGGCGGTGATTACATGTAAGGGGAATACTCATGGAACGAATAATTCAACTCCTAACGCTGCTGTTACTGTTAGTATGCAGCCAAGTATCAGCAACCACAGTTAGATATCAGCATACAGATATGCTGGGGTCAGTCGTTGCAGAATCGGACAGTGCCGGCAACATCACCAGTCGCAGTCATTACGAGCCGTTTGGCAAACGATTGGGGGGAGACAAGGCCGGTATAGGCTACACAGGCCACCTGCAGGATGAGGACTTGAACCTGACCTATATGCAGGCACGATACTATGATCCGCTGATTGGGCGGTTCTATGCGGATGATCCGGTTGGGTTCAGGGATGTGTATTCGTTTAATCGGTATACGTATGCCAATAATAATCCATATAAATATGTGGATCCGGATGGGGAGTTTGCTTTAGCCTTATTTGCACCGCCTCCGCCAGTAGTGGGACAAACGGGCGGAAACGTTAAAGCCCCAAACATCACCAAGCAAGATGTGGTTTCTGGTGCAATCAGGACCGGCAATCCGATAGTTGCAGTAGTTGCAATCATATTGACTGCAGAGCAGGGAAACTCAGAAAATCAATCAAATAATGAAGGAAAAACTGGTCCTCATTCCAGCGAGGAAAGAGCATTACAAGACATGTTAAATGGTGATACTCGAAGAGGGAATAGATTAAGTAATGATGATGCTGATGCATACATAGATTTAGCAGAGGAAATGGGGAATAAAACCTCAGATCACAGAGGAGAAAAAGGAAGACAGGGAGGTGGAAATGAAAACCACTGGAAAGGAGGGGAACATATTCATATTGATCGTATGAGGTCAGGTATAGGAGATAAGCACATCCCCACAGAGCCCATAGAGAGGGAGAAGTAGCGTGATATCAGGTACTATTATCGTTGTAAGAGCGGATTTGCAAACTTACTATTTTGCAACAGATCAAGTTAACAAGATTTTGAGAGTTTCAAATAAAATATACTGTGGATGTGGTAGGTCATGGGACTATTGGTTACCTGATAGCGTGCCTGAAAATATCAAAAAACTTACCAAGGAAGCTGAGGATTCATACTCTCAAAATTTAATGTATCGTCTTTTTCAAACCAGAGAAAAAGCTAAACTAGTTTTAGACTGGCTTAATGAAAATGATGACGATTTTAGTTACGAGACAATAGAAGTTTACTCAGTAAAAAAAGCTGATGAGATTACTGTGAAAGAAGATGGGTTTATTGGTATTGATATAGATTGCAATGGTCACTACCCAATAAAGGAAGAATTATTCGCCTCAAAAATAGATAATTCTATACAAGTTGAGTTCGAAGAGTTTTTCACCTTACTTAACAGAAATGGACTTTTCAATTCAGCAGAAGATGCAAAGAATTTTATAGACTGCTACCTTAGAATTCAGAGTCACAGGAATATTGAGAAAGTGTCTGAGGATGAAATTTTATATAGTTTTATCTACAAACCAAATAGTAATTAAATTAAAAAAAGCATGATATCCACACCTTTATAAGGCTCTGACAAGCCGAGTAGCTCTGTACTGATGAATCCCCTGATGATTTAGATAAAAATCATCAGGTTAAGGTAGAAACACAGTTAAAAGATAGGACAGCCAGTTAAAACAAAAAAATCAAGCCACCAAACAAAAAAATCAAGCCACCCACTTTAAAACAATAACTTAATCTTCTTTCGGTCTGCGTTCAAGCACCGCTAGGGGATTTGAGCACCCGGAGGTAGAAA
>NZ_LVDR01000037.1:0-1887 GCF_007636515.1 Shewanella sp. MSW | reverse complement strand
GGTGCAGCCACTGCCACCGAACAAAGCGGCATCCCATTTCACTTTGCCGACTATCTGGAGCTGATTGATTGGACAGGCCGGGCGGTGCGGGAAGATAAGCGTGGCTATATTGCCTGTTCCAGACCCAAACTACTGCTTGAGCTTGGTATCAGTGACGATGCCTGGATAACTTCCGCCAAGGAGTTTCGCCGTCAGTACAGTGGCATGAGTGGCCGATGGGATGCGATGTGTGTCATGAAGGCCAAATATGGCGGTAAATGGTGCCGGGGTAAGCAACAAAGCCAAGCAATACATCCCCATTAACCTTAACCCCTTGGTGATATTGCAGCAACAGGCTTAAGCCTGCCGTTGGCCTGCCTGGCAACCGCTGTTTTTGTATGAAGCACGCAGATTACTCGTCTTAGAGAGTCTACTTCCAATATTTCATCGTCATTTATAAACAATTGAGACCGAATGATATGCTTCCTCGTGGCTCGAAAAGTGTTTAGGATGTCTTGTATGTTTTTTCTTGTATGTTTTTTGCGGTGTACTTCTGTTTGATTGTTGATTTGGATAGATCAATCACCAGTGTATCACTGCAACCTTTTCTACCTCCATGCACCATAAATCATCATAGTTCAATAGATATGTCATGAATCATAAACCTATATATTTAACTTTAGCCATCATCATATCAACGATGGGGACATTTGTTGTAATTAATGTATTTTCAGATTTTCCTGGGTTTGTTGCATACTTAGGCTTCACTAGTGAAGGGTATGGCACTTTTTTAAGCTGGAATTTAGCCCTATTTGTGACTGTCTTATACTGCTACAGTGCTTCGAAAATCTCTGACGTTAAACAATACATGTTCAAAGTAGACTTGTTAAAAATGGTTGTAGTCGTTGCGGCTTTATGTGCAGGAATCGTAGAAGAAATAGTATTTAGAAAGTGGGTAATGGATTACCTAGCTTCTGAAAACTTCTCTTTCTTTATCCAAATTATTGCATCTGGCCTAGCTTTTGGTGTTGTTCATTTGATTTGGGGTTTGAGGAATATCAAAGCCGGTATCAATGCCGCTTTCTCTACATTTATGCTGGGGTTAGCTTTAGGGGTTGTTTACTGGGTAGGTGATCGAAGCTTAGCGCCATGTATTGCGGCTCATTTTTTCATCTCTGCGTTAATTGAACCAGGTTTATTAATATCAGCTCAAAAAGATAAATTAGGGTACTGGTCTGAAAAAACAAACAAGTAGAGGTAGTGGAATGACTCATTTAATTTTGACTATTCATGCATTTTTACATGCGTGACAAGATCAGAACAGCTATTTGCAATCAATTGCTCCGGACACAGCTCAAATATGCACATAAACACGCTAAACTTGCACGTTAATAGTTATTAAAATGCAAAAGGGATGTGTGAGTCTTAAGTATCCCTGAATTAGTTTTAACTAATGATATTTTCAGGAATTAGTTAATCGCGAATTCAACTCCGAAGTGCACCACTCGCTAAATTAGGCTGCCTTGCGTAATTCATTGAATACCGCAATAGGTTGCCTGAAGCCGAGGCACTTTCTCGGTCTGGCATTTAATGCCCGTTCAATCTCACTAATTTGCCTATCTGTTACCGTCCGCAAATCGGTGCCTTTCCGTATGTATTGCCGCAGCAAACCGTTGAAGTTTTCATTCAGTCCGCGTTCCCAGGACGAATAAAGAAAAAAGATAGGACAGCCATATCTTTTTGATGTTTCACACAGCTTTGACTAGGCTTTGAAATACCCATCAAAGCTCAGTCGAGGTTGGTTATGACCACTGCCCGTCGCCAGTTGATAGATGCTGAAAGTACGCCCTTTTACCACGTGATTAACCGTTGCGTGAGAAGGGCATTTTTGTGTGGTGAAGATGCACT
>NZ_LVDR01000036.1:0-1928 GCF_007636515.1 Shewanella sp. MSW | reverse complement strand
ATCCATATGAATGGGCGTATCTATGACCCCACCATAGGACGTTTCTTGCAGGCCGATCCGCATATCCAAGCGCCAACCGATACACAAAGCTATAACCGTTATAGTTATGTTTTGAATAACCCGATGAGTTATACCGATCCGAGTGGGTTCTTCTTCGATAAACTCTGGAAGGCGATTAAGAAATATTGGCGAGTAATAGTAGCTGCAGTTGTTACTTATTTTACAGCAGGCGCAGCATCGGGTTGGGCGGCTAGCTGGGGGGTTGCTGCAGGGACTGCGGGAAATGCAATAGTTGCAGGAGGTATCACTGGTTTTATAGGTGGAGCTGTTGCTACTGGTAATTTACGAGGGGCATTATGGGGTGCATTTAGCGGGGCTGTATTTGGAGCTTTAGGAAACCAAATTCATGGAGCGGAGGGGACTTCTAATGCTTGGTCAACTGGGGAGCAGATGTTAGCTCATGGTTCAACAGGAGGAGTCATTAGTGTCTTACAAGGTGGAAAGTTTGGTCACGGGTTTATCTCTGCTGGAATCATGAAGGGGATTGGGAAAATTCAAACGAGTGCGTCTTTTGGTCGAGTAATGATTCAGACCGTAGCAGGTGGAACAGTATCCAAACTTACAGGAGGTAAGTTTGCAAATGGAGCGATAACATCTGCAATGCAATATGTAGTAAATGAAGTGGCAAATGTTTTAAAAAGTAGAACAGATGTCCTAGAACCTAAAAAACAGAAACCTGAGGTTGTATCTATTCAATCTAGAACTGTTTATTCTAAGTGGATAGGAGATCCGCCTCCAGGTTTAAAGGCTGGGCCTGAAGTAGCATGGAGGTTGGTTGATTCATCTGTATACACTGAATATGAGATTACATATGTAACTACTCAGGTTAAAACTACGCAGGATACAATATTTACACTATGGGAGGAAGATGCTTCTGGTAACGTGAGTGATTTTATAGGGCAACGGGTTACATCAGAAACGTTGAGAACCGATTTTAATGAGTCAGTACATATAAGGTCGATAGGTATAGTTGGTGTTACAAGGTTGCCGGAAGGGGCTAAAATTGTTGATTCACTTTGTATACAGAATAACATGCGGGGGTGCTAGTGAAAGTTCTAATAAGAATATTTTTATACATTTTTGTTGGAGTCGTTATAGGGTATTTTTTGTTTTATAAAGAAAATGTTGAGCCAGTAGGAAAACAATATGGAGTACTAAGAATTCCTATGTTAAGTGGCTGTCCCTTGAAGCCTGACGGGCTTCATGTGGAGGGGGTTGTTAAAGTAGAAGCAATAGACTTTAACTTAAAGGTTGATGGTGTTTTTTCATCTGGGTTTTGGAAAGTTTATCATACAGGTACACCAGTAGAAGCTCTACGGGGAGTTTATGGTTACATCGGGGAGTGTATACCTAGCATGAGTTCTGAGTACCTTGGTGAAGGGGTTTTTGAAAAGGATTTATCCCGTTATTTTGCAATGTCTAATGAATTTGATGTCTACGTTCATATTGATGGAGGGAAAGCTAAAGTGATCTATTTTAAAGAGTAGAAATACAAGATGAGGTGTGGGGTGGAATATGGTAAAAATGGGACACCCAGCATTAATGGTGCAGAGGTTAGCCTCCAACTATGCTTTGTTTACGCAAATGGGTGGAAGATATGAAGAACACGGAAAATAGGACCACACGGAAAACAGGAACGGAAAATAAACGGAAAACACACGGAAAACAAACGGAAAACAAACGTAAAACAAATGGAAAACGGAACGAAAACAGGACAGCCATATCTTTTTGAGAGGGTGTTCAAAATTCTGTGTCACGTTAAAAATCACAGAACGATGTGAGCATCCAGTCGTCCTTCAAAATGGATGGACAGCTGAGATAGCGTTAAATTCCAGTTTTGAATCGGGTGTGACCACCGCTCCTGAGCC
>NZ_LVDR01000035.1:0-2056 GCF_007636515.1 Shewanella sp. MSW | reverse complement strand
AACGCTATCTCAGCTGTCCATCCATTTTGAAGGACGACTGGATGCTCACATCGATCTGTGATTTTTAACGTGACACAGAATTTTGAACACCCTCTAATACGGCGATCAATCTGCTTAACGTACCGGCTGGAGTCATGGTTTCCCGTGATGGCGTGAACTGGAAAGAAGCCAATCGGCAAGAGTTTTACACGTCGGGAAATGGGATCGGTCAAGTTTACCGTAGTTGGATTGCAGGGAAACACATATCCACAAACACTTATCATACAGACGGCAATTTACTCCAAACCAGTTATAACGGTTCAAACCGCTACGAGAAGTTTGAAAACTATTACCGCGGTAAGGCGCGCAAGATAACGCTTCCCTGCGCCACCACCAATGGTTGTACGACGGTCAACGGCAGTACCGCCAACACCATGGTGGCCCTGTTGGAAGTCAATGCGGATGGCACCACCAAGAGCGTAACAGACTTTAATGGCAATAAGGCCTCCTACAGTTACAACCCTATTGGTTGGCTAACCAAAATCGACTATGCCGACCCCCAAGTGGGCAGACAAAGTTATCAGTTATGCAACGGTCACAACGGCCAATGACGGTATTTCCGGCAGTGGGATAGCTGCGGGCAGTTTGCGTCAAAGTATCAGCCAGGGTAATTACGAAAAACGGGTCTACCATGATGCACTGTTGCGCCCGGTATTTACCCGGGAGCGGGATATCGCCAATGGGGCAACAACGCGCTATCAGGCCTTTGAGTACGACCATGAAAACCGTCAAACCTTGGCAAGCTTCCCAAGCAGCAATGCCGCCAGCCGGGTGGGAATGGCAACAGAATATGATGTCTTGGGGCGAATAGTCACTCAAACGCGTACCAGTGATAACAGCAGCAGTAGCCGCGATTATTTGGCCGGAAACAAAGTAGCCGTTACGGACAGTGAAGGAAACACCATCACTACAACCTATCTGGCCTATGGTCAACCGACCTATGACAAACCACTGTTGATTGAAGCTCCAAACACTGATGATATCAGCCTGGATTACAACGAATTTGCACAAGTTACCTCAATTCGTCAGGGCAATATCACCGAAAAACGGCTATACGACAACTATCAACAGTTGTGTAAGTCTGTTCGCCCCGAAACCGGTATTACGGCTTATGGTTACAATGCCCAGCGTCAACAGATATGGCGGGCCCTGGGCACCAATGGCAGCAGTACCAGTTGTGATGCCGCGTCAGTCCCGGCCAGCCACAAAACGTTGCTGGGCTACGATAATTTGGGGCAATTGCGAACCGAAAATTTCCCGGATACTACACCGGATAGAACTTACAACTACGACGCCAACGGCAATCTGAGAGCCTTGACTGCCGGTAATATCAGCTGGAGCTACTTATACAACAGCCAAAATGCAATCGATAAAGAAACCCTGAGTCTGGACGGCAAGTCTTTCGTACTGGATTGGGAATACAACAATCTGGGAGCCGTCAGTTCATTGAAGTACCCATCAGGTGCATTGGTTGATTTTGCTCCCAATGCCTTGGGGCAAGCGACCAAGGCCGGCAGTTATGTCACAGGCGTGAGTTATCATCCCAACGGCCAGGTGAAACAATTTACATTCGGGAATGGCATTGTTCGCAATGTCGAGATGGATACCAGTGGCCGAATCGATTTGCTCACCGACAGCAAGAGCGGCGTGATAAAGAACAAACTCGACCCCAGCTACGATGGCAACGACAACCTGGTTCGCCTCATCGATTGGGTGGACAGAAACAATGATATTGACAATCTGGTTTACGACGGTGTTGACCGCTTGCTCAGTGCCGATGGCCGCTGGGGTACAGGTCGTTATACCTACGACGGTAAGGGGAATATCCTCAGCCGCACACTGAATAACGTCAACATAGGCTATAGCTATAACAACCTGAATCAGTTGAGTAAATTGAGCGGTGCCTACGCTTATGGTTATCAGTACGATACCCGCGGCAATGTCATCCACAATGGCCGTTACCCGCTCAGCTATAACCTGGGACAGCAAATGGTCTCAGCCAAAGGTATCAACTACA
>NZ_LVDR01000034.1:0-2314 GCF_007636515.1 Shewanella sp. MSW | reverse complement strand
GGGTTGGTAATGTTAGAATCATGATCTCGGCTCGGTTTGTGTGAGTTGGTTGGTTTGGCGATTGATCAGATCGCTTGAATCGAGCCGAGTTCCTTCTATTTTCGAAACTCAGTGATCTACATTTAGGAACTAATGAAATGGACACCTCCCCACAAAGACTTCAGTGAGCCATGCTGTAAGTGCAAACCAACAGCAATATGAAGAGGTGTCCCATGGAACAAATTATCGGAATTGATCTGGCAAAGCGAGTTTTTCAGGTGAATATCGTATCTGCGCAGGGTGAGAAGAAAGCGAATAAAATGATCACCCGTGAAAAATTGACGGCGTTTATTGTTCAGCAGCCTCCGTCCCGTATTGTGATGGAAGCGTGCGGCAGTGCAAATTACTGGTCACGCCAGTTCAGGCAATACGGACATGAAGTTAAACAAATCAGTCCACAGTATGTTGCCCCCTTCAGAATGGGCAGTAAAAATGACAAAAATGATGCAGCTGCAATTGTCGAAGCTGACAGTCGCCCGGGTATGCGCTATGTGCCGGAGAAGTCTATTGAACAGCAGGATATTCAGTGTCTGCACCGGGTTCGCCAGCGGCTGATGAAAAACAAAACCGCGCTGATTAACCAGATACGGGGGCTAGGCCTGGAATACGGTATTGCCATACCGGAAGGGGCTCATAAAATTATGGCCCACCTGCCTGAGCACCTGGAGGATGCAGAAAATGAGCTCACCACGCTCAGCCGGGAGCTGTTCCATGAGATGTTGCAGGAACTTCAGGACAATCAGCAGCGGATTAAAACTCTGGATCTGCGCCTTGCGCTTATCAGCCAGCAAAATGAGGATACCCTCAGACTGAAAAGCATACCTGGTATCGGGCCATTAGGGGCTTCAGCCTTGACGGTAGCTCTGGGCGACAGTGCTGATTTTCAGAATGGCCGGCATTTTGCCAGCTATCTGGGGCTGGTTCCGAAGGAGCACAGCAGTGGTGGTAAAGTCAAACTACTCGGGATAACAAAACGCGGAGATGGTTATCTGCGAGGACTGCTTATTCATGGCGCCCGCTCAGTGGTTTACCGGGTCATCAACCTTCCGGAAGAACGATGTGGAGGTCTCCAGCGGTGGCTGAAAGGTATTATTGCCCGAAGTGGCGTAAACAAAGCTGTAGTGGCGCTGGCTAACAAAAATGCCCGAATAGCGTGGGCGCTAATAAACCAAAAAACAGAGTATATCGTTAAGTAACTAACTGATTTTAATAAGTCCAAAGAGTTGATGTGCTGACAGGTAGAACCGACTCTCTGTGAACCTGACAAATAGCTGGGCTGCTAAAAGCCATGGCACTAATGAGGACAGAGAGTACGGATGTTCATCAGGGCTCACGAAGCCGGATATATGTGTGTGGCTACTTTGTCAGAAAGAGACCTGCCGGTGCTTGCATCGGAGAGGTGTCCATATAGCTATTTAGTACTTCCATTATGGGAGGAACTATTGGGGTAATCGCTGGAGGAATTTTTGGGCCTGCAGGTATGGTTGCTGGAGGTGTTTTTGGTGCTACAACAGGGCAAAGGTTCGGTTTGGCAATGTGTTCGATGTTATAAGAGGGGAAGAGAAAAATGCAAGAATTAACAGTTAAAGATACAGAGATAGTGAATGGTGGAATAAATTCTGGAGTATGTTCAGCTGCAATTGTCTCAGGCTCTGCACTTGCCGGCGGCATAGCTGCTGGATACTTCTCTCTGGGTCTAGGGTTCACTGGTGGGGCATCGGCTGGTGCCTTTTTCGGAGGATTTGTAGCAGCTGCGGTGTGCTATAGATAATCTTATGGGAAGGGGGGAACCCCTTCCATTAACAGATAAAGTTAATTATGAAAGATATAAACTTATATATTATATTAGCGTATGTTTTACTTGTTTTTATTTTGATTTTCCCAATTGGCACTCTTTCTAAGATTGTAATTTTTATTGTAGGGCACGTTGTTATCTTGCTAGCTTACATTTTTAAAAGAGGTAAGTAGAGATTATGTTCTAGGATTTTGCTAGTTTTTTAATGTTTTTATATATTGAGTTTTCTATAGCTTTAGGATTTTAGTATTCCTCTTGCGATATTTCAGTTTTTGAAAAAGTTAATGTTAGCTGTCGTTGTTATCCATTATTCCATAGGTTGTTTTTATTGGTAATATTAGTAATTATTTTAGCCAGAGTTTACATGTCATACATTATTGAGTGTTCAGGGCGGGATCCCACTTTAAATTGAACTTTTACGGTTGGTCATGATCTGATCTGCCTTGCCCTTAATCCACAGATGACCATGACCCTTTTGAA
>NZ_LVDR01000033.1:0-2551 GCF_007636515.1 Shewanella sp. MSW | reverse complement strand
GCAATGGTGATGCTGGCGCCGTTGGACAGGGTCAGCACCAAGTCATTTTCAAGAGGGGCATTATCTACAACAGCTGTGTAGGTGATACTTCCACCCTCATTGACTTGGGTTGGCGCCAATAAGGTTACAGTACTGGGCGCGACTTGGGTGAGGTTGAAGGCGTTTTGTGATAAACCTTCTTGCAGCGTAATAGCATCAGTTTCGAAGCCTGCTGAATCGTAGCCACTGGCAGCCAGAGTTTCTGCACCACTTCTTGTCAATGAAACAAAACCGGATGTTCCTTCATTTCCTTGAGTTCCACCGGCAGCAGTATCAGGCAATGAAGCGGTTGGATCTTCTCCTGCTGCGATAAGGGCCTGTAGCTGCTCAATTTCAGAATCTGTTACAGCATCTGTACTTTGCAACACTTCTTGAGGAACTTCAGCTCCTCCTCTAAGACTGCTCCCATCACTGAGTAAGAGCTCTATCTGTGCATCATTATCGACAAAAACTTCGCTTCCGTGCGCGACCAAGTCGCCTTGTTGTAATGGAACTTGCTGGCCATTTGACATGACATAAGCCTTGCCATTCAAACTTTTAACTTGACCATCTTGTGTTGCGATAAGTGCTTTCATGTCCCGCCCCCGGCGCTTGCAATATCCGTATCAATAAAGTTGCAGCCCATTGTTTTTGGGTTGCAAGTTGACAAGAAGTGTAAATCTTCTGGGGCGATCTTAGATGAATAACCTGGTTAAGTCAATTTTTTGACACCAATCGTACGGTTTGTAATTTTATGATTTATATTGGTTTATTTTTTATTTCGATTAATAAAAAAACAGAAGCTTAGCGCTTCTGTTGATTTTGTTGTGAATTGTTGCTGATTTTGTTACGGGATTAACTGATCCTCGGATAAGTAAGTATAATTTGGCTCGGGTAATGAGGCTTGAGCGACAGGTTGAGTAACCAACAATGCGCCGTCGGAAATAAGGGATTGAATAATCACACCTTCATCGGTAGTTCCATACTCTGTGGACAGATCCACACCATTGAGTACTATGGTGACACTGTCCCCGCCGGCGCCAGTCGTGTCGACAGTTATGATGGTGTTGCCATTCACAAAGCTGAAGTCCAGGTAATCATCCAAAACTCCATTTTCTTCATTAACCAATATGTCCGATAAATCCAGTACATCTGTGTTAGGGGAGAAGTTATAGACGTCATCGGTGCTGCCATCTGCAGACCCGGCATCCCAGATAAGAATATCTCTGTCATTATCTAAGCCAGCATCCAGGTGGTCACTGCCGGGGCCGCCAACCAGATAGTCGGCACCTGTACCGCCAAAGATGTAGTCATTACCGGCACCACCCAGTAATTGGTCATCGCCTTCCAGACCTTTGATGGTGTCATTCCCTTCGCGACCGACAATTTCATCACTTTGGTTAGCTCCGGTGAGAGAGTCACCCTGAGTGCTACCAAAGATGAGGTTATCTATGTTGTCGCTTCCTGTTATCGTAATGGCATCATCAGGCAGCAGCTCGTGAGTAAATACAGCTTGTACATATCGGGCTTGATAGCTGCCTCCATCATTGTCGAAGTAAGTAATAGTCCACTGATCGGCAGCTTGGGCTGGATTTAAGGTCAGATAGTCAGCGAGTGTTATCGAGTTATCTGACTCTTGCACAATCTGATCGTAGCCAATACTGGCTTTCATCAAGCCAGAATCTGCATCATAAAACCAAGTTTGTTCTATGTTATCCACAGGATCAGCCAGCAACACAATGAAGGTAATACCGTTGATAGTTAGCCTGACCGATACCTCTGTTTCCCGTTTGCTGCCGGCTGTGGAGTCAATGTCTCTCTCATTGCCGGGGATTGGAATGGCAAAGGGCGATTTTTGGAAGTCGGTAAATAGATCCAGGCTACCGGCGGAAGGCGCTAAATTAATCGCATCGGCGAATCCACCACTGATACTGAGAATGGCATCTTGGTCATTACCTGAAGTTAAAGGTGATGAACCATCACCTATGGTGACACTTTCCCCTCCTAAGCTGTTCCCCGGCACCGCATGGATGATGAAGTCGCCAACCACCTGCTCTGTACCTGAGTTGACTGTGAAGGTCAGAGAAATATCCAGCTGTTCCTCAATATCACCGTTATTACCCGGCAGATAGACCAGACTGCCTAACTCTGCTGCAGACAAGGCTTCAGGATTGTCAAAGTCATACTGCACCAGCATCTGCTCGCCATCATCCCAGTACCAAATAGAGCCTAGCTCGGCAGTTTCTGCAGGATCGATAAACTCAAGACTCAGGTTTGTGATGCTAATTTCATCCGTGGCATCTACATCGGTTGGAACATCAATATTCAGCGGATAACCGGCAAGATAAGGATCCGAGAGTTGTAACAGGGAGGCCGGAACCCAGATCTCTTTGGCAAATTCGCCTTCAACCGGGTCGTTGGTTCCATTGATTGTGATTGTGACAGTCTCGGTATCTGTGCCGCCGTTGCCGTCATCGACAGTGACATCAAAGCTTAAGGTGATGGTCTCACCGACGGCGAGGAACTGCACCAG
>NZ_LVDR01000032.1:0-5977 GCF_007636515.1 Shewanella sp. MSW | reverse complement strand
ACATTAAGCGGCACTAACTGCACGCGGACGCTATCACAAGCGGCAACAAAGACGCCTGTTTATTCTTGTCCCGCTGGCTGGTCTGTTTCAGGGAGCGCTTGTAATCGAACACTCACTGCCCCCATAACCTACAGCTGTCCAACGGGGTGGACGCAAAATGGCGCTCAGTGTAGTCGTGCCCGTCAAGCCAGCTATGTGATGGTTTATGATAAGAATGGCAATATCACCCAGGATGGCAGTCGCCGTTTCACTTATAGTTCTTACGATTTGGTCACCAACATTACTCAAGGTGGGGAATCGACCCGCTTTAAGTATGATGCCAACCGGCAACGCTTCGAGCGTTACGACGTTAAAGTTGAAGCGGGAGTGACAAGCTATCTCACCACCTTATATGTCGGGGGGTATGAGAAAGTCACCCGTAGTGGCGGCAACAAACCGGCACTCACCGAGCAAAAATTGTATGTCGGCAATTTGGTGATAACCAAGCGTAGTAATAACACTGTTGACGAGTTTTATCTGCACAAAGATCATCAAGGCTCAACCACGACGATTACCAATAAGTCCGGTAATGTGGTGCAGCAGTTTACCTATGACCCTTGGGGTAAACAAACCGCCGCCTATAGCCATTCACTGTTGAATGATTATATCGCGCCCGCGGCATCCAAAGGTTATACCGGGCATGAAGGTATAGATAACCTGAATCTTATCCATATGAATGGGCGTATCTATGACCCCACCATAGGACGTTTCTTGCAGGCCGATCCGCATATCCAAGCGCCAACCGATACACAAAGCTATAATCGCTATGGCTATGTAAAAAATAATCCCATGAGCTATATTGACCCTAGTGGCTTTTTCTTTAAACGCCTCTATAAGGCTTTAATGGATATTGGAGGGGTGACCTTTATTCATCGACAGATTGCGAAAGTGGAAGGACTTGGTTCGGCTATTCAAATTGGGTTGAATTATATTCCATTTTTTGGACAGCTAGCGTCAGCGCACTTTGCCTTTGATGCTTCATTTGTTGCTACGGGGAGTTTAAGTTCGGCCTTTAAGGCTGGGGCAATATCTTACGCTGCTTCAAGCTTGGCAACTAGTGGAATGAGTGGTGTTGAAGGCTTTGTTGTTAGAAGTGTGGCTGGTGGTATTTTCAATGTTGTTCAAGGTGGTGAGTTTGGTCATGGATTTATTGCTGCTGGAGTAGGGATTCTTGGAGCTCAAGGCGTTGGAATATTAGGTGTTTCAGGGTTTATGGGGCAAACATTGGCATCCGTGGTTATTGGAGGAACTGCTTCTCAGTTAAGTGGAGGTAAATTTGCGAATGGTGCTGCGTCAGCCGCTTTTGCTGCATTGGTACATAACTTTAGTAGTATTGCCACTAGTAGATCTGAACAAAATACAAACAAATCTGATAGGATTGGGGCGGAGAATGCTATCGCAAAATTAAAGGCTAATGGAAGAATTAGTACGGCTAAGTATTTTGATTATCCAGATGATGCTGCAAAATATATTCTAAGTCTAGTTTCGCCAATATCTGATGAGTATGGTGTGGAAATTGGTGGGAGTATTTATCATGACCGTCTTGGGTATCGCTTTAGCTATCCAATAGTGGGTTCTGCAACATCAGTTAATATTGTGAATGGTATTGATGGATACCATACTCATCCAAACTCATTTTTCGAGTTTTCTAATCAATTTAATGCTGCCAATGATGGTAAGGGGGACATTGGTTGGTTGAATAGGCAAGAAAACAAGAGGGTGACATTGTATTTGGGAACTCAAATAGATGGAAAAACTTTGATTGGTAGTTGTACTTCGGCAACTTGTTTTCATAGCCCATACGGCACTCTACCCAATAAGGTGTTATAGTCATGCGCTTCATGTTACTAATTGTTGTTCTTTTAAATCAATTTGCTTGTGTGGTAATTGAAAGGAAATCAACTTCAGATTTTTTTACGCCATTGATTTTCTCTTGCTTAAATGCATATGCAAAAAGTGGTGATGGGAAAGATATAGAAGAGGTTGATCGTGTATATGTGGTTTATGTTGATGGTAATGGATTTGTAGATGTATTTTTCTCGCATGGAGATACAGGTTCATTTGGAGGTAGAAAAGATGATTATAAAGGTATTTTATCTTGTAGCGGTGTTTTAGATAATGGGTTCAATATTTATCGGCTTCGCAATCCTAATGTATCGGAATATTTTATTGATAAACCGGGTGTGGGTAATGGTGTTATCAATGTTGATACTTGTGGAGTAGCTAAGGAGCGCATGTATTTTTTTGAGTCTGGAAAAGTATTCTACCAAGGTGAGAAAGTTTTTGACTGCCATTGAAAAATGAAGATTCTTAACCTTAATGGCGAATAAAACGGAAAGGAATAAAAATGAGGATACCTAACCTTAATATCGCGGCAGTTAGCCTCCGTCTATTGATACAGCGTCTTTAAACTTTGTTGGGGAAAACAGGACAGCCATATCTTTTTGATGTTTTGCACAGCCTTGACTAGGCTTTGAAATACCCATCAAAGCTCAGTCGAGGTTGGTTATGACCACAGCCCGTCGTCAGTTGATAGATGCTGAAAGTACGCCCTTTTACCACGTGATTAACCGTTGCGTGAGAAGGGCATTTTTGTGTGGTGAAGATGTACTGTCTGGGCGCAGTTACGAGCATAGACGTGGCTGGATAGTGGACAAAAATCAGGCAGTTGTCGTCAATATTCTGCATCGACGTTTGCGCTTATGCGGTCATGAGTAATCACTACCATTTGGTGCTCAAAATCGACCTTGCTGCGCAACAATCGTTGTCGCCATAGATATGGTTGACAGCCTGGGAGTGGAGGGCAAAACTGTGATTATTTTTGGGAAGCGTGGCCTTAAAGATTTCTTTCTAGGTGTGGAAGGGCCGGTTACAGACTTTCTAAATCATGAGGTAGTCCATGAACATGCCTTTGCAATTCAAAATGGAGTTCTTGTTTATAATCGTGGTTTTTCAAGTGGTGGATTATTTACTGAGGAAACGATTAGATTCACCGAATTTGGATATAGATCTTACGCCTTTACCGATTACTACATCTTACCCGGAGGTGTTGATGCTGTCTCTTTGCTAAATAACGTCTCTGGTAATTGGAGTAGTTATGTTCTTGGAGGACCGTCGGTGAACAACTGTCAAACTTATGCTGATAGTGTAAGGCGGCAAATTGAGGTGACATATGGTTCTAAGGAATAGTCTATTATCATTTTTATTATTGGGGGTAAGCTTCATGGTTTCAGCCATACCAACACAGGTCATAATTTCTCGGACCTTGGAGTTTAATAAAGGTAATGGGACTGGTCTAATTAGTATTATTGATATCAAGAGCCGTTCTACCGTGAAAGAATACCATGTAAATGCTGGTAATAGCCCTGTTATGCGGGTTTATGGTGAAAAGCTTTCAGTTTCCAATGGTATTTTGAACGCCGGTGAGTACATACTTAATCTTAATAATGCTTCAGTTGAGTATTTCCCTGAGCGGCGAGGTACTGTCTTCTTTTCTCAAGACTCATATATGTATTTTTCCGTAGTGAAAAATTTTGGGGAAATTGTTTTCATTAAAAATGGTAGAGAAGTTGAGCGAATCAGTGAAATGAATGTGGTTATGCGGTCACCTCATGTGTACGTCTATCCTGAAAAAATTATCAGTTTCTATCTTCGCAAAGGAGAATTATATCTTGTTAATGGGAGTGATTTGTCTTTTAGTAAATTTTCATTAAAAGATTATACAGATGTTATCTATTTGGGTGAGAACAAAGTGTTAGCTGTTGATGGTCGTACGTTGTATTGGTTGCGTCTCTCTGATGGGAAGGTTTTAAAAACTAAAAAGCTGGCCTTTACTGGAAGTTTTTTATTTAAAGCTAAAAGTGATGATGGCAGATTTATTACACTTCAAACGTTGACCGTGTCATTAGTTCCTTGGTCAGATGCTTTCATGCAAGAACGTATTGATTTATATGTGTTCGACTTGAAAAATGAGACATTAGAAAAGCTGGTTGGCAGTATTGCAGCAATAGGAGTAGGCCTTACTGTTAAGTAAAATATATGTTATGGCTTGGCCTGAAAACAGGACAGCCATATCTTTTTGATGTTTCGCACGACTGAAAACAGGACAGCCATATCTTTATAAGATATATGATAAAGGATTAACTAATGAAACTAATGAAGCAGTTTTGGTTATCACTTACTCTGTTGGTTTGTGGCTGTACAACCACTACTCTGGAAGTCGCAAGTGTTCCTTCAATTAAGCCGTGGGATTCTGTTCCTGATAAAAAGGTGTATACATATAATAAAAGCCTTGATGATATTGTTGAATTTTCTGATGTCAACATTTCGTTGTCGCTGACAAATTACGAAACTCAATACAGGGGGCTAGCAATGCTGGGTATTGAGCTGGAACGTTGGCCAAATAGTAAGTTTGATAGTGATGAGATTATTCTTGCATTGGGAGTAACCCCCTTAAAAAACGGTTTGGAGTTAATGGGGGAGGGGATAGCTTTAATCATGAAGTTTGATGGTGGCGATATGTATGTTAAACCACATAAAGTTATGAAATATAATAGAAGTGATACTCTGTTTTGTGGATTTGATAACTCTATTGATGGATGGGGGGGGGAGGAGTATAGATGTTGGGAATAAGAAGGAGAGTTTGCTGAAAAGCAGCCGTTTTTCAGACAACTGTTACAACTTGTATTTCAAGCTGCCTGAAAAGATCAAGGATGCTGATTTTGCCCTCGACTTCTCGGAGTCTCTTTTGCCATTGAATAGTAAGGTTGTTTATTTCCATAAAAAGCTGATTAAGTGGACTTCATCGAACTAAATGGTGACAGATTTAAAAATTTTCTATTCTTCCTTGCATAGTCGATCAATATTATTCCTTGGGCTAGAGAATCACCGTTATTATTTGACTAATCAGGAATGAGGGCCATAATGCGAAATATATTTCTGACTATGTGTTTTCTTATGGGATATTGGTTACAAGGATGTGCCTATTATGTCTATGATACTCATACCGCTTATGGCCTGAACAGGGTTGATACGGAGGAGTACTTAGGGCCAATAGATACCGGCTACGACTCTCCGATCACCAGCCCGGTACTTAGTTTTGATAATGGTGTGCAAGTTAAGTTCATGATCCCTGGTATATATAATCATCCACGAAAGAAAACGGGTATTGACTATCTGGATGATATTAACATAGAGATTTTTATAACATCACGAAAAGCAGGGGTTTCTCTGGATGTACAAAATATGGTGTTGGACCAGTATCGAACCGGCAGAAAGACTCCCCTTCGATTCCTAGAGAAGAAACGTTACCCAAGTTTGGAGAAAGGGAAGGAAGGGGTATTAGTTTGTAGATATTCTGATTCCGAAGAGGCTTTCTCTGATTTTTATCAAGGGGAGCGTATCGAGTTGCCCTATCGAGAGACAGGCTTAAGACTGGTCAAAGTCGGAATGCTAAGGGTAGACCCTGATATACTCTGTGGTGAATTAGTTGCTATGAATATCAATTTTGTCGGGGATGATGGATACTTCACTATTAATCTGCCATTTATAGATGATTCAGGGAGAAAGGAGTATACGGTGTATTTTTATCCGGTGGGAATACGATACACTATGAAGTAAACCATTATGATTTAGTTTTAGGTAATTAGTTGAGGGTGTTCAAAATTCTGTGTCACGTTAAAAATCACAGATCGATGTGAGCATCCAGTCGTCCTTCAAAATGGATGGACAGCTGAGATAGCGTTAAATTCCAGTTTTGAATCGGGTGTGACCACCGCTCCTGAGCCTTCAATATACCGGCGTAGAGCAGTTTGAGTAAACTGTTCTCGTTGGCAAAACCACCCTTGGTTTTCGTCAGTTTACGAAACTGACGATGTACGGCCTCAACCGCGTTCGTGGTGTAGATAGCCTTACGCACGTATTCCGGGTACTTAAAATA
>NZ_LVDR01000031.1:0-6745 GCF_007636515.1 Shewanella sp. MSW | reverse complement strand
TTTTACAACCTGAGGCTCGAAGGTGCCATCTCGGTCACGCGGAGTATGCAGCTCAAAGCTACCGGTAGCGGTCTTCAGTGTCTTACTGGTCTTGCCATTTCTGCGATTACCAGGCTGCTTATCTTCAAGATGTTGGTCGAGCTCAACATTGAGGGCCGCTTCAGTAAGCTGTTTAATGAGTGGTGTGAGAATACCATCTTTGCCGGTCAGGTCTTTACCTGCACGCAGAGCTTCAATGGCGGCTTCCATGTCAAATGTAGGTTTGGTCATTTGAATATCCTTTTGGGTGTATATTACTCAAATGACACAGATTTATGAACACTACCGCTGCAACCACGACGAGCAGAAGAAATAGTCTTGAGATGATGATAATTACGTACTGCACCTGTGAGTATATTGCGTATCCCACGGTTGGCGAGATCTGACTTGAGCACATAATCAGACAAGTCATAATCCTGCATCACAGATTCGACCGGCGCCATTCCTGGCTGGCCGGTCAAGAGTACGAAACGGGTATCGGATATTCCCAGCAAATCCCGCACAGCTTTGACTAACCTGAGACCGGCATCTTCGGTTTCCATCACGACATCAACCAACACCACAGCAAAGTCGGCATCTTTTCCCAATAAGCTGGATGCCTCTGCCATGCTGTAGGCTTGTATGAGTTCAAGGGGACGTCCCATTAATGTCATTTTATTAATGGCAAAACTCAGCGAATTCTGGAATTTGACATCATCATCCACCGCCAAAATACGCCACATGGCGTCGCGTTGATGAGTTTCTTCCGGTGATGTTTCAGATGAAAACAGTAAATCATCTAGCATAGTTACTAATCCCTCAGTCACTTTGTCCACACTTGCTTTGGGACAAAACCAGCAGGAGACCATTTCCCTGCCCGGTACTCAGCACGGTTTAACTCTCGGTTTAGCTCTCGGTTTAGTTCCTCCCGAGTCTACAATCCAGCTCATTTAATGCTAAAGCTGTTACAGTTCAATTCGGCATTAAGCCCTTTTCAATACAGTACGCTATGTTTGATTTAAAGTGTAATCCACTTTTGGCTTAGTGCCGGTTAACCAACGGAATAACAGTGTAAATTTTTTTATCTGCTGCGTTATCCTTGAACTCAACAACTTCAAATTATTGTCAAATGCCCATAAGCTTGTTAACCGACAAGAACCAAAGCTGCACTCTGAGCGCCTTATCATTTTTTTATTCAACCTACTTTGTTACCCTGCACGTTATTTAGGATTTGTAGCCTGTCCGGTGAGGCAGTAAAGCCCGTTAATCCTCTATTTTGCCCAGTCATCCACAAGGACGTCATATGATCCGCGCATTTACAATGGAAGACATGCCAACTGTATTGAAGATCTGGCTAACAGCCTCTATCGATGCCCATCATTTTATTGCCGCAACATTTTGGCAAGAACAGTTGGATAACATGCGCCAATTTTATATTCCTGCGGCAGAAAATTATCTCTATCAGCATGGTACCCAAGTGCTTGGCTTCTACTCTCTCTATGAGGACAAGTTGGCAGCGTTATTTGTTAAACCCGAAATGCAAGGGTTAGGGATCGGCGGTCATTTACTTGAACATGCCAGGCAACAAAGAGAGCGGTTGACGCTGAACGTCTATTGTGACAACCAAGCCAGTGTCAATTTTTACCGGCACAAGGGCGCTGTGATAATTGGCGAACAAACCTGTCCTTATACAGGACACAAAGAATACAACATGCAACTAACAAGTTTAAACGACTTAAGTACTTGCACAAAAAAGAGCTTTCCCCCGCCATAGGTCAAGGGAGACAGAGTTCATAAAATAAGGAACGGAAACAATGAAAGATCAGCCCAGTAGAGTGCTTCTCTTGGCCGATGTTCAAAACATCTACTACACCACCAAACAAGTTTTCGGGCGAAACCTGGACTACAACCGGCTTTGGTCCAAAGTCACTGATCAGAAACAGCTGGTGAGAGCATTTGCCTACGCTATAGACAGAGGTGATAAAAAACAGCGCGAGTTTCAAAATATCCTGCGGGCCATTGGCTTTGAGGTGAAGTTGAAGCCCTTTATCCAACGCGCTGATGGAACAGCCAAAGGTGATTGGGATGTGGGAATAACCATAGATGCGTTGGAATATGCCGATGCTGTGGACATTGTGGCACTGGTTTCCGGGGACGGTGATTTCGCCTTGTTAGCCGAAAAGCTACGTCAAAAAGGCAAACGAGTTGAAATCTATTCCGTTACTGAATTAACCTCGATGCTCCTGCTCAATGCCGCCAGCGACTTCTGTCCCATTGACGATGATTTGTTACTCAAATGAAAATGGGCAAGCAACCTGGCAGATAAATAGCTAGAACGTTGGCAGTAAGCCAGACCTAGTCTCATCTAGTGAGGCGACTCGAGCGTCAGCAAACTGCCAGCAACATCATTCCAAATGATAACCAGCCTTGGAAACTCATCTGAATAAAAGGCAAGTAGTTAGTTGTCTCGCATGACCCATGGGCTGATCACTGCAGGAGCCGAGTCAAATTTTACTACTTCAATTTGGCTGAGTTCCTCATTACTGAGTTCGTAGCGCTTACCCAGCGTTTGATAGCGCCCATCGAGCCAAGCACCATTTTCACTGCCGGTAAATTCAATATTAAGACCTGAAATAGGCTTGGCAAAATACTTCATCGGAAATCCTTGCATCTGCTTCAGGGCTTCATTCATTTGATTACTGATGTCTCTCAGTTCATCGCCGCTGTACTCCTGTTTGGGAGTACGACCCCTGAGCTGCATACCAATGCCGCAGCCTTGCCCATCTCCAGCCAACTCAAGGTTAATCAGGGCTCTGGCACCCTTGAGCTTTTCATCGAAGGGAATAAACAACCTCTGACTGGCATCAAATGTCAGAGGAAAACGTTCAGTTTCTGTGCTGATACTGCCATTTTTTAATTGACAGTTTTCGGTTTCAGGAACCGTAAAAGCCAGATCAATAAGTGGATAATTGCCTTTATTCATCACTTTCATCCGCGCGTAAAAGTCGGCATAGTTCAAAGACACCTGACTGGCCATCAAAGAGGGGGACAGCAACAATAACGTACTAAACAGCAGTTTTTTCGACATGGTTTTCCACCAAATATTCTTCGTTGTGACGCAGCATATCCAATAATTCGTCAATGTAGGCTTCCTGGCGCTCCGAATAGTTTACCAGGCCATAAACCAACTTCTCTGCCGTCAGGGGTTCCTGTTGACTACGGAGATCGGCACGTATGGAACGAAACAAAGAATAGGCTGCATTGGAATTAAGATTACGCATATAAGAAGCTACTGAGTCGTCGACCGATTTGAATACGGCCACTTCATGGGACATGCCTTCAGAGCGCGACTGTGGAACCAAACCGCAACCTTTTTTGAAACACCACTGACCAAAAAAATTGAGTCCTTCACGGGCAAACCGAGAACTGCCCCAGCCGGTTTCGTTGGCTGCCTGGATAAGCACCATAGATTCCGGGATCACATCAACCCGACGCAGCAATTTATTGATGCTGTCGCTATCGATAGCACGCATGGCATATTGATACTTTTCTGCCAGACGCTGAATACGATATTGCTCGGCATCATTAAGCTGATGTTGGTTTTGCAAGTGCTTTTGCACCTGTTCGAGAAATTTACGCTCCTCAGCGATAATGCTATTTTGCTTTTGCACCGCCGGACGCAAGAAGTCAAAAAACGCCTGCTTCTTATCGCTGACATTACCTATGCTGCTGAAATCTGGGATCAAGCTGATACCCAATTGGTTCTTTATCAGTGGTGCTGAACTCTGCTCGGCAGTTTTCAAACTAGGTATCAGGTACACCCTAAGTGCCAATACCGACAGTATTACCAAAGCCAAAGCCAGGGTAAATGAGCCAAGTTTTCCGGTTTTCAATCAGTCTTTCCTTTTGCCGGTTACCCAAAAGTTAAGGGGAAAATTTCCGCATTATATGTCAGATATCACTTTTCACAAAATAGCTCTCTGACTCTTATGCAGCATTGGTGTAGAATGTTCAAGTTCAAAGCGACGGCAAGGATCAGCTATGCAAAGGCAGTTATTCAGTCAATATCAGCAAGTTGTTGCTATTGGTGGAGGCCATGGGTTAGGAAGAGTCCTATCATCCCTGGCTTTTCTCGGCGATCGACTAACAGGCATAGTTGCGACCACAGATAACGGCGGCAGCACAGGCAGATTAAGAAACAGTAATGACTGTATCGCCTGGGGCGATCTACGTAATTGTCTCAGCCAACTGGCGCATAAACCCTCTGTCGGTTCCTTATTATTTGAATACAGATTCGATAGCCAGGATGAACTCAATGGTCATAACCTGGGCAACCTTATCCTGGCAGCATTGGATCAGCTCTGTGTCAGGCCCCTCGAAGCGATTAATCTTATCCGCGGCCTACTTAAAATTGACACCCGCCTATATCCCATGTCTGAACACCCTACTCACTTGCTGGCGCTTGACGCCTCAGGGAGCAAAGTGTTCGGTGAGCTGGAGGTCGACAGCATGGCTGAGCGCCCGGTGGCGATGAATCTTGAACCTATGGTCAAAGCCACAGAAGAGGCCATAGCGGCGCTGAATGTAGCCGAACTGATTATTCTAAGCCCGGGCAGTTTTCTCACCAGCCTGATGCCACCTTTGTTATTGCCAGAGCTGGCAACAGCGATTAAATACAGTCAAGCCAGAGTGGTATTTATCGATAATCTGAAACCTGAGGCATCAGTGGCCGGAGAGCTGAGTTTGGAGGCAAAGTTGAATTGGTGTCAGCAACTGATAGGCGCAGGGCGTATCGATGCTGTACTGTGTCATGGCCAACCATATCAGGACGGATTAATTTATCGCTCGCCGCTGGCCGATCCACTCCAGAGTGGTTGTCACGACAGAGACGCCTTGGTCAACGCTTTGGTACAGACTTTACAGCCGAAAAAACTTATTGCTTGAATAACGATAAACTATAGCCAAACAGCAAAAAGGACAGCAAAAGCTGTCCTTATCAAGTTTTTGGCAAAATCCAGCAGGTTTAGAGCACCTTGGCTATCGCCTTACAAATAACCGGCATATTACTCTTGGTCATCCCGGCAACACTAATACGGCCAGAGCCGACAATGTAGACGCCAAACTCATCTTTCAGCTTGGCAACTTGTTCCTTGTTAAGTCCTGAGAAGCTAAACATGCCATTTTGACGGGAGATAAAGCTGAAGTCGCGATCGACGCCTTCGGCCTTGAGGCTCTCAACGAACAGGGTTCTCATGCTAGCTATGCGCTGGCGCATTTCAGTCAATTCTTGCTGCCACAGCGTATTGAGCTCACTATCGTTAAGAATAGTACTGACAATCATGGCACCATGAGCCGGCGGGTTGGAGTAGTTGGCACGAATGGTGCGCTTAACCTGACTGAAAGCCCGTGCAGCGCACTCATTGTCTTTGGCCACCAGAGTCACGGCACCGATACGTTCATTATAAAGCCCGAAGTTTTTCGAGAAAGAGTTGGCCACCAGCAGCTCAGGCACCATGGCGGCAACAGCTCTGAGGCCTTGGGCATCTTCTTCAATTCCTGTGCCAAAGCCCTGATAGGCAAAATCAAACAGAGGCACCAATCCGTTTTCGGCACACAGTTTGGCAACTTGCTGCCATTGATTGATATTCAGATCGATACCGGTCGGGTTGTGGCAACAGCCATGCAGCAGCACAAAATCACCCTCAGTCGCCTGTTGCAGATCTGTCATCATGGCATCGAAGTCGAGATCGTGGGTTTCTGCCTGATAATAACTGTACTCTTTGATCTCAAGCCCGGCGGTTTCGAAGATGTTCTTATGATTGGCCCAGGTTGGGTTGCTGATCCAGATAGTTTTGCTGTCTGTATTGCTAAGGACAAACTCGGCAGCGACCCGCAATGAGCCTGTACCTCCCGGAGCCTGAGCCGTTACTGCCCGGCCAGCGGCGATTATGGCGCTATCTTTACCGAATAGCAGTTGTTGAACCGCTTGATTATACAGGGCAACCCCTTCGATACCGAGATAGCTCTTGGTCTTTTCCTCTTCGAGCAACTTGGCTTCTGCCAACTTGACCGATTTGAGTACCGGGGTCTGGCCAGCCTCATCCTTATAAATGCCAACACCCAGGTTGACTTTATCCGTGCGGGGATCGGCTTTAAAAGCCTCAGTTAAACCAAGAATGGGATCGGCCGGCGCGGCGGTAATCTGAGAAAAAATCATGACAGCTTTCCTGTAATTGGACATGTAGGGACAAATCGGCTCCATTTATACCATTGTCCTCGCCCAGGTTATAGTCTCTTTGGCAGATTCTGAGCCATTTAATTTATTACTTGAAGGATATTCACTCGAAAGCGGGATTTGCCATGGATATGATAAGAAAATAGCGGGCTGATTGAGTGGAGATAGCGGTAACACCAACTTAGAACCATAATCAAAAACTGTAACCTCTGTAATCCAGCCCCTGTAGTGGTCGAGTTGAATTGATCATTATCAATCTAGGACGAAAAATACTCAGGGACAGCCCTTATGCCTGGGGCTAAAAACCCTACGGTCTTCAGAATAACAACTAGCTTGGATAAAAATATGGAAATCACATGAAAAGGCCGCCTGTTTGCACAAGCGGGCGTCTCTGGATCTGACAAAGGTGCAGGGATTTGAACCCTGCATGACGGCGCTATAAACCCAGCAACCCTCAAAGCGGTGCCAAGCTAATCGCTATCATCAAAACTC
>NZ_LVDR01000030.1:0-14821 GCF_007636515.1 Shewanella sp. MSW | reverse complement strand
TGTCTGGTGACAATAGCATTGTGGTCCCACCTGATCCCATCCCGAACTCAGAAGTGAAACGCAATCGCGCCGATGGTAGTGTGGGGTCTCCCCATGTGAGAGTAGGTCATCGCCAGACGCCCAATAAAATGAAAATCCCCAGCACTCTGTGTTGGGGATTTTTCGTTTTAATAGCATTTTGATATGTCCACTCTCACATGGGGAAGATAAAGAGTCCGAACGCAGTGAGGCACAATCCCATGTGGAGTAGGGTGAGGTTGTCGTGTTTATCAAACTCAGTTTGATGCGACAAACGAACGCGCAGAGCTTGCTCGAAGCTGGCCATCGCCAGACGCCACTTTGGTTTTCACTTTTTACTCTTTATCAAAGAAATGAGTGAAGACAAAACAGTAACAAAAGGGCACTAGCTAAATGCTAGGGCTTTTTTATTTGTCTCGCTTCCAGCGAGCACGACTTAACATGCAGCCCAAAGCTGCTGGCGCAGTGTGTGCTCCTCAGCTCGCAGCCAAGCTGCTTCGCGCTACAGCCATCTATCAAGCTGTGCTTGATGAGCAGATGTCTTTCGCCCCCAAGTGAGATGCTGCTGTGGATATGTTGAGAATGGCTCGACTGGTTTATCTGGTCAGATTTATCGGGGGGATTACCTATCCAGTCTCTGGAGCACAGTGACTTCATCTGACCGCTATCCTCAATAAAGGTATTCGAGACTCAAGGAGAGAAGCCACCTGAATCAGGTGGCTTTCTGTATTTGGAACGAGTTTATACCCACCTTGGGTTTAGTGCAGCTTGATTCAGTCAGATGGTTACTTATGGGGATCCATTTGGCTCTGTTTAGAAGCTGCCGCGAATACCCACGGCTATCTGGGTACCGAAGCGTTCCAGATAATTCACCTGATCTTCGCGCTTGACGTAACCGGAGTAGCGGTTGTTGGTCAGGTTGGAGGCTTCACTGAACAGGGTCAAGTTGTCTGTGATGTCGTAGCTGATGCTGGCATCCAATTGGCCGTAGTCGTCTATCCAGGCCGGGCCGCCCCAGGCATCCGGATCCACCAGGAACTTGCTGCGCCAGTTATAGGCAAGGCGCGCCTGCAAACCATACTGCTCATAGTAGAGCACGGCATTGTAGGAGTTCTCGGACATCCCCTTGAAGGGCAGATCCTTGGCTTTCAGCTTAGGATCGTCATAACTGCTGTCCACATAGGTGTAGTTAAGCTGCCAGCCAAAGCCGTTGAACGGCTCAGGCAACCACTGTTCGAGGGATTGTTGCCAGGCAATTTCAAAGCCCTGCACTTTGGCACCGTACTGACCGGAAACCGGCTGGCTTACCAGGTAACGGTTGCCATCGACCTCCATGGGGGTCTTTTCATCAGAGATAAAGGAGTCGATATCCTTGATGAATAGGGCGCCGCTCAGTGAACTGCTGTCGCCGTAATACCATTCCAGCGCTAGATCCGCCTGTTTGGCCTGCTCGGGTTCAACCCCGGGATTACCGCGCACCAGAGTTGGTAAGCCCTGCTCCTGACTGGTGAAGTTGGGCGCGGCCCAGACTCTGAGCGAGTAGAGTGATGGGCGGCTCAATACTTCTGCGGCCGAGATACGCAGAAGCAGATCGTCCTGCAGGTTCAGCTTGAAGTTGAGGCTTGGCAATATATTGGTATAGCTGTCGCTGTAGTTTACCGGGCTGACGGTGCGCCAGTCATCGTTGAGCGGCTGACCGGCATCATCCAGCACTACTTTGCTCAAGTCATAGCCAAAACCTTCGGAATCGACTTGGGTGCGACTGGCCCTGACCCCCAGATTGAGCATATAGGGCAGATCGAACAGCAGCTCTTCAATAGTTATCTGCACATAGGCCGAGGTCACAGCCTCGCTTACCTCATAAGTACCGGCCTGATTGGCACTGGCTACTATGGCCTCATTGGCGGCATCGGCGTTGATGGAGCGGTAGTATTCCAGCAACTTGTCATAGTCAAAGCTGGGCCAGGGATCCGGTGAGATGCTGTTTTCGCCGTCGAGGAAGTTATCGAAGTTGGCGGGCACAAACACATTGCCCGGAATTTGGAACAGCTCAAACTCGCCTTGAGTGAAGACTCCCGAGCCGTCAAAAGCATAACCGTCGCGGGTTAGATAGTAGCCGCCGCGACTGAATTGGCTGGGTTTTTTCGATCTGAACTCATTCTGGCTCTTGACCTGCTTGACATAGTTTATCCCGGCATCCAGCTTGCTGATAAAGCCGCTTTCCGGCAAATACTGGGTCATCAGCTTAAGATCCGTTACCTTGTCATCCACGCCAGTGCCACTGTTTAGGCTGTAGTGGGCACCATAGGTCTGCTCGCTGGTGAGTCCCGGGCCTATCACCACATCCGGCAGCATCTGGCCATTGGTGTAGTCGATATCTATGCTGTCGACAAAGCCGCGGGCGACGATGAAGCGATTGTCGCCCTTGTTCTTGTTTTTGGCGGCCGAGTAGGCAAGATCGGCGGTGACCGACCAATTGGGGGTGATAAACAGCGCCGTATTCAGTGCCAGTTGGTAGGTGTCTGTCTTGCGCGGTGTGCTCAGGTTAAGCAGCTCCACCATAGTGTTGTCGCCCTGCTGGCGCATGGAAACCACTCGCCCCAGCTCATCGAACTGCGCATCGCTGAACAGCGGGGTACCCGGTGTCCACTCCTCGTCATAATTGACAAACCCTATCTGGTATTTGTGTCCATCGGTATTGTAGCGAGAGTAGAGGGCGTCGAAATTGACATCCAGATTATCCAGTGGCCGCCATTGCAGTGCCAGGGTGCCACCGATGCGTTCGCGTACGTCCTGGGCGTTGGCATAGTACATGTAACTGGGTATTTTGGAGGCGTAGATTTCGCCTTCATCAATCACACCATTGCCGTTGGTGTCTACCGGCACCCCGGCGCTGTCGACACCCCAGCCTTCCTCTTCATCGAAAAAACCATCGGCGGAATAGGTGTCGGCTCTGAGGGTTTTCTTGGAGTAAACGGCGGAAAACAGAGCGCCGAAACTGTCGTCATCGGACTTGTCGCCTATGATGAGAGATGCGTGCGGGTGCAGGTCTTCGGTGCGCGACTCATAGATACCCTTGGCCGAGGCTTGCAGGGTAAAACCGTCCAAATCCAAAGGCTTGCGGGTCTGAATATCCACAATTGCCCCTATGCCTCCTTCGGTGAGCCGCGCCTCGGGAGACTTGTAAACCGCCAGCACATTGACCAGCTCCGAGGCTATGGTGTCAAAGTTGAAGTCCCGCCCTGCGTTGTCCGACGCCAGTTTGCGACCATTGAGGGTAGTGATGTTGTAGCCGTCCCCCAGGCCGCGGATCAGTATGTTCTGTCCCTCGCCGCCGTTGCGGGTAATGGTCACCCCGGGAATACGTTGTAGTGCTTCGGCCAGGTTTTCATCCGGAAACTTGCCTATGTCATCGGCCACCACAAGATCCACCACTGCGGTGGCATTCTGTTTCAGAAACAGCGACTCCTTAATGGCTGAGCGGATACCCGTTACCTGGATCCTTTCCAGCTCGGCATCCTGCTGTTGAGCTGAGTTTTGTTGTGTTTGAGCCTTGTTTTCCTTGTCGGACTCGTCATTGGCCGTAACCGGCTGTGTTGCCAGCGCACTGGCAACTGCCAGGGCAATTAAGGCAGGTTGGGTGGCTAAGAGCTTCATGGGTTCCCCGCTGTTTGTTTTTATCAGGCTTAATGCCTTTCGCTTTTGTTGTTTTTCGAAAGCATTGGAAACAGCGAAATACTTTCGATTGCTTATTTATAGCGTTAAAAACTCTGGGTGATCAATAAAAAAATGTAAAATGTCTTTTAATTGTTTTCGGTTTGGTGCATAGTTTAGCTGGTTGAAAGTGAAAATTTGTTGTTGGTTTTGGCTTAAGTCGTTGTGGTATAAGAATTGTTGTTATGATTTGACGACGTTGCTAGTAGATTGAAAGCTTTCGAAAGCCAGTGCAGGTTCACCTGCTCCAGAGCGCAACAAACAAAACAGGAAGAGTGCAGTGAATAATCTCAACACTATTGAGAGGCAGCAGGAGATAGTCCGGCTGACCCAGCAACAGGGAAAGGTGTCGGTCACCGAGCTGGCAAATCGCTTCGGGGTCTCGGAAGTCACCATACGCTCGGATCTGGCGGTATTGGATCAAAAGCAATTGTTGGTGCGCTCCCGCGGTGGCGCCATGGTCAACTCCGACCTTATTCGTGAACTGTCACTGAAAGAGAAGGGCCACTGCTATTCGGCACTGAAGCAGGAGCTGGGCAAGGTGGCGGCCTCTTTGGTTAATGATGGCGACCGCCTGTTGTTGGACTCGGGCACCACTACCCAGCAAGTTGCGGCCAACCTCCTTGAACATCAAGATCTTATCGTGATGACCAACGGCCTTAACATAGCCACTGAGCTGGCGCGCTCCTACGACGTTGAGGTGATGCTCACCGGCGGCTTGCTGCGTAAGAAGTCGATGTCTTTCTATGGTTCCATCGCCGAGAAGAGCCTCAGGGATTACAACTTCAACAAGCTGATCCTCGGGGTGGATGGTTTTGATCTCAAGACAGGTCTCACCACCCATTTTGAGAAGGAAGCCAGTCTCAACCGCATGATGTGTGAGATTGCCAGCGAGATCATAGTGGTTACCGATTCATCCAAATTCGACCAACAGGCGTTTCATGTAATTTGTGCCAGTCGGCAGATCCAGCAACTGGTGACCGACAGCGGCATTCCCGAGCGCTATGTGGAAGAACTCACCAAGCAAGGGGTGCAGCTGCACCTGATAGATAAAAACAAATAACAAGGGGAGAAGTTATGTCTGGTTTTGATCGTCGTTCCTTTCTGAAAGCTTCGGTGGCCACAGCTGCTGCCTCGGCGCTGGCTGGCTGCGCCGCCAATGCCGGTTCATCTGCACTGGCACCCAAGGCCAGTGGCCGCTCTGTCATGGGGCTGGTGGTTCCGAAAATGGCCGAAGTGCGGGTGGGGCTAATCGGCGTCGGTGAGCGAGGTGTGGGGTTCATTCATCATTTCAACAACATAGAAGGTGCCAGGGTAACAGCTATCTGCGATACCGATCCCCTGGTCATAGAACGCGCCAAGAAGGTGATGAGTGACGCAGGCTTGGCCCAGCCCGGTTATTATTCCCAGGGCAAACACGCCTATCGTGAATTGTTGGCACGCCAGGATGTGGACATAGTGGTCATTGCCACACCTTGGGAATGGCACCACCCCATGGCCAAAGAGGCTATGCTGGCCGGTAAACACGCCTTTGTTGAAGTGCCTATGGGGATCACCATGGAGCAGCTCTGGGATCTGGTGGACACAGCCGAGCAAACCCAGCGCAACTGCATGATGATGGAAAACGTCTGCTACGGTCGCGACGAGCTGATGGTGCTCAACATGGTACGCCAGGGGCTGTTCGGCGAATTGCTGCACGGTGAGGCCGCTTATATTCACGAGCTGCGCTGGCAGATGAAGGAGATAGATCGCAAGACGGGCTCCTGGCGCACCAAGTATCACGCCTTGATTGACGGTAACCTGTATCCTACCCATGGCTTGGGGCCTGTGTCCCAGTACATGAATATCAACCGCGGGGACAGGTTCGACTATCTCACTTCCATGAGCTCTCCGTCGCTTGGGCGCGCAGCCTATGCCAAGCGTGAATTCCCCGCCGACCATGCCCGCAACAAGCTCAACTATATCTGCGGCGATATCAATACCAGTCTTATCAAGACGGTTAAAGGCCGAACCATCATGGTGCAACACGACACCACAACGCCGCGTCCTTACAGCCGCCATAACCTGATTCAGGGCACCAATGGGGTGTTTGCCGGTTTCCCCAACCGCATAGCGCTGGAGCAGGGCGGCAGTGGCAGCTTCCACCATTGGGACCAGGATATGACCCAGTGGTATGCCGAGTATGACCATCCGCTGTGGTTGCAGATGGGCGAGGCGGCCGAAAAGAACGGCGGTCATGGCGGCATGGACTTTTTAATGTGCTGGCGGATGATCTACTGCCTGCGTAACGGCGAGCCGCTGGATCAGGATGTGTATGATGGTGCGGCCTGGTCGGCGGTGCAGCCTCTGTCGGCGGCTTCAGTGGCCGATCGCGGTAACTCCAAGGACTTCCCCGACTTTACCCGTGGCGAGTGGCAGAGCGCCAAACCGCTTGGCATTGTAGGTTGAGGTAAGCATGTCTGCACTCAAATCCATTATTGAGGCCAACAAGGCCGGGCAGCAGGCGGGGATCTATTCCGTCTGTTCGGCCCAGCCACTGGTACTGCGCGCCGCTCTGCGTCATGCGGCGCGGCAACGGGCGCCCTTGCTGATTGAGGCTACGGCCAACCAGGTCAATCAGCACGGCGGCTATACAGGTATGACCCCCACCGATTTTATCGCCTTTGTGAAGAGCCTGGCCCAAAGTGAAGGTGTTGCCGAAGCTCAGTTGCTGTTCGGCGGCGATCACCTGGGGCCGGTGGCCTGGAAGCACCTGACTGCCGAGCAGGCGATGGCTGAGGCCGAAGCCATGGTGCGGGCCTATGTCGAGGCGGGATTTTGTAAAATTCATCTGGATGCCAGCATGGCTTGTCATCAGGAACAAACGCCCCTTGCCGATGAGGTGATTGCCGCGCGCGCCGCCAGACTGTGCCGCGCCGCAGAAGCGGCCAAGGCGCCGGGGCAACAGCTCTGTTATGTGATAGGCACTGAAGTACCCGCTCCCGGTGGTGTCAGTTCGCTGGAGGAGGGGCTGCAGGTCACCCCGGTCGCGGCGATGAAACACACCATTAGCGCCCACAAACAGGCCTTTGCCGCCGAAGGGCTTGGGGCAGAGGTTTGGCAGCGGGTGATTGCGCTGGTGGTGCAGCCGGGGGTGGAGTTCGGCAATGCCCGGGTACATCAGTATGATGATACGCTCACCAAAGAGCAGAGCCGCTTTATTCGCGAGCAGCCCAACCTGGTGTTTGAAGCCCACTCCACAGATTATCAATTGCCGGAGCATTACGCCCAGTTGGTGGCCGGCCATTTTGCCATTCTCAAGGTGGGGCCGCAGTTGACTTTTGCCCTGCGCGAGGGGCTGTTTGCCCTGGATCATATAGAGGCCTTGCTGGTGCCGGCGGCGAAACGCTCAGGGCTTAGAGCACTGTGTGAGCAGAAGATGCTATCTGAGCCCAAATACTGGCAGTCGTTCTATACAGATCCTGCGCTGCGGGATTGGCAACTGGGATTCAGTTACAGTGACAGGATCCGCTACTACTGGCCCGAATTGTCGCTGACCATAGACAAGCTGCTGGCCAATCTGGCAACCCCCATTCCCGAGCCTCTTATCAGCCAATATCTGCCGCTGGCCTATCCGGCCGTGGTCAGAGGCGAGCTGCTCGCCACTGCGATTGAGCTGGTACTCCATCATATCGGCTTGGTGCTTAACCGTTATGCCAGCGCCTGTCAGCCTGCTGCCATCGAAGGATAAATCAATGCAAGTCAGTGACCTATCAAAGACCCATTTGTATCCAAAATCTGCCGCCAACCCGCTTTGGCAAGCGCCGGAGAGTGGTAAATGGACGGCGACCGAGATAGCCCAGCAGCCGACACTCTGGCGCGAATTACAGGCCGATTTCAAACACAGGCAAGCGCAGCTCAGCGCTTTTCTCAACCCCTTGCTGGCCAAGGACAATCTGCGGATTATTCTCACCGGCGCCGGTACTTCGGCTTATATCGGCGAGGCGTTGGCAGCCTTTTTACAGCGGCAGCTCAGATTGCCGGGCCAGAGGGTGGAAGCCTTGTCCAGCACGGATATTGTTTCTCACCCCAGGCTGCATCTCAACCCGTTGCAGCCGACTCTGATAGTCTCCTATGGCCGTTCTGGAAACAGTCCTGAATCCCTGGCTGTGCTGGCGTTGGCCGATGAGTTGCTGACAGATGTCAGTCATCTGCTGCTGACCTGTAACCCTGAGGGAGCTTTGGCCAGCTATGCGGCCGAGCACAGTCACAAGGCTTGTTTGTGGTTGATGCCCCAAGATAGCCACGATCGCAGCTTTGCCATGACCAGCAGCTTCAGCTGTATGTATCTGGCGACCCTGCTACTGTTTGCCGAGGAAGACAAATCGTTATTCAGGGTGCTGACACTGACGGAGCAACTGCTCGAAACCCGGCTCGACGGGGTGCAGCAAACCGCGGCTCATTGCTGCAAGCGGATAGTGTTCCTCGGCGCCGGGCCCCTCAAGGCGGCGGCTCAGGAGGCGGCACTCAAGTACCTTGAACTGACTGCCGGTATAGTGATCAGCAGTTTTGAGAGTCCGCTGGGGTTTCGTCACGGCCCCAAGTCACTGGTGAATGAAGATACCCAGATAGTGCTGCTCGGCAGCTCTGAGCCCTATGCCAGAGCCTACGATCTGGATCTTCTGGCAGAGCTGCGCGCCGATAAGCGGGCGCTGGATATCTGTTATCTGAGTGAAGAGGCACTGGCCCAAGATGGTCAGGCCAGTCTGGAAGAGGCTTGGTTGACACTGCTCTTTATTGTTTACTGTCAACTACTTGCATTTTACAAGGCGTTAGAGCTTGGGGTGTCAGCGGATAATCCCTGTCCCAGCGGCCAGGTCAATAGAGTGGTGCAGGGGGTGAAGCTGCATTCGCTTGCGGTTTATACTCGGCCCGGCAGCCGGGATCACACAGAGGATTGAGCCATGTACTACGGTGTGGATATCGGTGGTACCAAGATAGAACTGGCGGTGTTCAGTCCACAAATGCGTCTGTTGGATAAATGGCGCATTGCGACTCAGGGTGACGATTATCAGAGCTTTCTGGCCTCGCTCGCCTTGCAGATAAGCGAGGCCGACAGGCGCTGGCCGGCCGAGTCCGGCATCCTGGGCACTGTGGGGATAGCCCTGCCCGGGGTGATCCGCGCCGATGGCACTGTGGTCTCCAGCAATGTGCCTTGCCTCAATCAGCGTAAAGTGGCCGAAGATCTGGGCGCCTTGTTGTCGCGTCCTGTGGCCCTTGGCAATGATTGCCGTTGTTTCGCTCTGTCCGAAGCCTTACTGGGAGCCGGGAAAGATCATGCCAGAGTGCTTGGACTCATACTCGGTACCGGGCTTGGCGGCGGGATCTGTATCGAAGGGCGGCTTATCACCGGCGCTCACTGTCTGGCCGGTGAGTTCGGCCATCAGGGCATGGCGGCAAGCGTGCTGTTGCGCCATGGCTTGCCGCTTTACGATTGCGGCTGTGGCCTCAAAGGCTGCGCCGAAACCTATGTCTCGGGCACAGGCCTTGGCCGTATCTACCGGGAGTTTGGCGGCGAGGGGGATACATACGCTTGGCTGGCGGCGCTGCGCGCCGGTGATGCCATAGCCAAACGCAGTTTCGATGCTTATCTGGATGCCCTGGGCAGTGTGTTGGCCGGACAGATCCTCAGTCTGGATCCGGACATCTTTGTCTTCGGTGGCGGCTTGAGCGAAGTGCCGGAAATTTTGGCGGCGCTGCCGCAGGCTACCGCCAGGCATATGTTCAAGGGGGTGCAGTTGCCCGAGTTTTGCGCCGCTCAATTCGGCGCCGCCAGTGGCGTTCGCGGCGCAGCCATGCTGGGAAAGGCGCTGGCGACTAGAGTGGAACAGAATAGCGTGAGCGCCAACGAGCAGGTAGCGGATATGGATACCCTGTTAACCGGAGGTTGGCATGAACAGCAACATTGACAAGGCCCCGTTCTGGATTGGTGCCGATGGTGCCCTGCTCGGGCCGCAAATGAGCCGCAGTAATGAGGTTTGGCTGCGGATAGTCGATGGCCGTATTCATACCATTGCCAAGGTGCCCAAGGAAGGTGAGGCGGCAACTCACTATGCAGGCCTTCTGGTTCCCGGTTTTGTCGACACTCAGGTCAACGGTGGTGGTGGCCGCATGTTCAACCGGAAGCCCTGCGTTGAGACCCTTAAGCTGATGTTGGACGCCCATGGCCGTTTCGGCACCACCAGCATGTTGCCGACGCTTATCAGCGACGATATCAGGGTAATGCAAGCGGCACTTGCGGCGGCCATCAGCGCCAGGGAAGCCGGTCTTGACGGCATAGCCGGGATCCATTTTGAGGGGCCGCATCTGTCACTGGAGCGCAAGGGTTGCCACAGTGAAGCCCGCTTAAGAGAGCTTGGCGATATTGAGTTGGCGCTCTACGCCGAGGCAGTGTCCCAACTGGGTGTTTGTGTGGTGACGCTGGCTCCGGAGAGGGTAGGGCCTGAAGATGTTCGCCGCCTGGTGGCGCTCGGTGTCAGAGTGTCTTTGGGGCATTCCAATGCCAACGCCGAGACCGTGATGGCGGCGCTGGATGCCGGAGCCAGCGGCTTTACCCATCTTTATAACGGCATGTCACAGCTGGAGTCGCGTGCCCCCGGCATGGTGGGAACGGCGCTCAGTGACCCAAGGGCATTTTGCGGCATTATTCTCGACGGTCATCATCTGCACCCGGTCAGCGCCACTCTCGCCTGGCGTGCCAAGGGGAGTCGACGTTTGATGCTGGTGACAGATGCCATGTCGCCAGTGGGCTCTGAAGAGCAGGAATTTGCATTTTTCGGCGGTAAAGTTGTGCGCCGCGGTACTGAGCTCAGGGATCTCAACGGCTCTTTGGCCGGTTCAGTATTGGAGATGACAACGGCAGTTCGCTATGCCGTCAAGGTGCTGGGGATCCCGCTGGAGCAAGCCGTTGCCATGGCCAGCAGCACTCCAGCCGCTTTTGCCGGGCTGAATGACAGAGGCATGTTGGCCGAAGGCATGCGGGCTGACTTGCTGCTGCTTGACGATGCCCTGTATCAGTCAAAGCGCTGGCAAGGCGGCAGGCTCGCAGCGGGCGCCGAAGTTCGCAGCAAAAGCGTTTGAAAATAAGCAGCTTCAAGGGACATCTGTCCTTGGCAGCAGCTGGATAATCATTGACAGAGAATAACAATAACAAGAGGAGATGCCGACAATGGACAATAACACCCTGAATAAAGGAGGTGGCACTTTACTGCCCATGGTGCTGATTGGAATACTCTTTTTTGTATTCGGCTTCGTAACCTGGCTCAATGGTGCACTGATCCCTTTTCTGAAAATAGCCTGTGAACTCAATGAGCTGCAAGCCTATTTGGTGGCCTTTGTATTCTATATCGCTTACTTCGTGATGGCCTTGCCCATGTCCGGGCTATTGACCCGTTTCGGTTACCGTGCCGGGCTACAGATTGGTCTTGGGGTAATGGCGAGTGGCGCACTGCTGTTTATCCCTGCGGCGCTGAGCCACACCTTTGGCCTGTTTTTGCTGGCGTTGTTTGTGCTGGGAACCGGCCTTACCATACTGCAAACCGCGGCTAATCCATACATTGTTTGCATTGGTCCGCGAGAAAGCGCCGCCATGCGGATTAGCTGTATGGGCGTGGTCAACAAGGGCGCCGGTTTTATTGTTCCTCTAGTGTTCAGTGCCTGGGTGCTGACAGGTATGGATGCTTTTACGCCGGAAGCGTTGGCACAGCTCAGTGAGCTTGAGCGCACTGCGGCATTGGAGCAACTGTCTGCCCGCTTGGTGCAGCCTTACCTGGCGATGGCGGTTGTCTTGGCTCTGTTGCTGCTGTATGTGCGATTTTCGCCTCTGCCCGAACTGCAACTTGAACAGGGCAGCCAGGTCAAAAGCTGTGACAGCTTGGTTCCGAGAACGGATTGGCGCGCCATTCTGGCCTATCCCCAGGCTATTCTCGGAGCATTGACACTCTTTATGTATATAGGTGCCGAAGTGATTGCCGGTGATAGCATAGGCCTCTATGGCCAGCATCTTAAAGTGGCCGAGTTTGGCATTCTGACCTCCTACACCATGGGATTTATGGTGCTTGGCTATTTGCTCGGCATACTCTTGATCCCAAGAGTGATGAGTCAGCGCAGCGCCTTGGTGGGCTCGGCGCTGGCTGGGTTGGTGTTTACTTTAGGGATCATGCTTGGAGATGAAACCAGCACGCAGCTGTCGAGTCTCTTGCTCGAACCTTTGGGGATAATGCCGCTGCCGGATCCCTTGCTTTACCTTGCGCTACTCGGCTTTGCCAACGCCTTGGTCTGGCCCGCTGTCTGGCCGCTGGCGCTGGAAGGGCTCGGCCGCCTGACTGCTGTGGCCTCGGCACTGCTCATCATGGGCATAGCCGGTGGTGCCTTGCTGCCCTTGCTCTATGGCGCCTTGGTGCACCAGGGTGTGCCCCATCAAAGCGCCTACGGGATCCTCCTTCCCTGTTATGGGATGATCCTTTATTACGCCGTTGCCGGCCACAAGCTGCGGGCCTGGTCGGGAGCGACCGCCACCAAAGCCGTGATTGACTGAGACCTCAGTAGATCCAGAAAAATACCGCCATGCTGACGATAGTGGTCAGCAGGGTGTTGCGGGTCAACAGTGCCAGTAAGGCCGCCAGCAGGGCGCAGCTGAGGTAGGGATTGCTCAGGCTCAGTTGCAACTCGCCGTCTCGCAGAAACACTATGGGGGCGAAGATGGCGCTTAATACTGCCGGCGCCGAAAAGCCAAGGAAAGCCTGGGTTTTCTTGCCAAGTCGTATCGGTAGCCCGGGCTCAAGCAGTAAATAACGGCTGAGTATCACCAACAGCGCCATGGTCAGTATGGTTAACCAAATCATGCCTGCTCCTTGCCTTTATCTTGCGTTGTTTCAAGCGGTTTAACTGGACTGCCGCCCAAGAGGCTTTGATAGAGATACCCCACAGCCATGGCGGTTACGGCGGCGATCAGCAGGCCACCCGGGATAGCCAGCGCTTCACACAGGACGCTCAGCAACATGGCCGTGAGCACACATAAGGCGGTGGCAATATTGACTATCCTCGGCACCACCAAAGCGATAAAGGTGGCTGCGATGGCAAAATCCAGTCCCAGAGAGCCGAGATTATCCATAGAGCTGCCGGCGAGAATTCCGGCCAGGGTTGCCAGATTCCAGCCAAGATAAAAACTCAAACCAGCTCCCAGGGCGTACCAGGGCCTAAGGGTACTTTCCTTGCTTTGATTGGCTACCGCAAAGAGTTCATCCGTGAGCAGAAAACCCAGTGTCAGGCGCCAGCGCAGTGGCAAGGGGCTGATGGCTGGACGCATCGCCATGGCATACAGCAGATGACGCGAGGTGATCAATGCCGTGGTAACCAAAATGGCCAGTAGGCCTGAACCTGCCTTTATCATTCCGAGGGCGACCAATTGCGCCGAGCCTGCGAAAACAAACAGGCTCATGGCTTGGCTCTCTAAGGCGCTGAGGCCGGTTTCCAGTGCCAGCGAACCGGCCAATATTCCCCAAGGGATAACAGCTAAAGTCAGCGGCATTACCGCCAGGGTACCCCGTAAAAATTCGCGGCTCCGGTTAAGTTCCTGAATGCGTGATGATTGCTGATTGTGAATGGTCAATCTTGACTCCATCTTGATGATTTTTTTGTTTTAACAAATTGGCCCGGAGTGGTGCCGAATGCCCGTTTGAATTGACGGTTCGAATGGCTTTGGTCGCAAAATCCTCAGTCCTGTGCCACCTGGATGGGGAAGCGCCCAGCCGCAACAACGTTCGCGCCAGAATTAATCTTGCCTGGGTTTGAGCCAAATTGTGCCCTGAACTGCCTGAGTAACACAAAAGGCGCAGTTGTACCAGACTGGCCAGTTCCTGGAGTGAGGTGTTACTGCTGCAACTGTGTTCCAGAAACTGTCTGGCCCTATTCAGCTGGGGGGCTGCCTGGACAGCTGCAGCGGGCTTCAGCCGACCGTGACGCAGCATCAACAGGCTGAGGTTAAGGCATTCAACAAAGTCATAAGACTGGGTATGCCTGTTCGCCAGAAAATCTCGTAAAGCAGCTGAAAGCCTAAATAAGTGTTCCTAATTGTGCTCCACGTTCATGAGACCATGCCCGCCACCAGGGAATGGTGAAGCATGGTCCATAAAGTACTTAACCCGCTCCATCAACTTCCAGATGTTTTTGCACTGATGGTTTCGGGTAACGGTTTCATGTAGTGCGTGCCACAACTGCTCCATTTTGTTGACCCAAGGTGAGTAAACCGGCTGAAATAACAAGATAAACTTTGGGTTTTGCTTGAGCCAAGCTTGAGTCTTTTTACTCTTGTGGATGATGTAGTTATCGATAATGAGCGTAATCGTTTGGGCTCGTCTGTACCGTCTTTTGAGTAATTTCAGCATTGAAAGAAATAGCATAGAATCCTTGCTAGAACTGGCGACATAACTGACTTTCCCCGTTCCTGTGTGTAGCGCACCTGCCAAGTATCGTTTGCTATTCTGTCCCGGCGTTGTCACTCGTTTTTGATGACCTTTATGCATCCATTCTGCGCCGATTTTTGGATTGAGATGGATATCAACTTCATCTTCATAAAATACGGGATGGTTTATATTGCAGCGTTTCAAAGCTGCCTTAATTTCCGCAAGCTTCTCATCTTTATGAGGATCTTTGATATGCAAGGTGGGAGCGGCTCTACGCCAAACAACGCCAAGTTTAGGCAACCACCGCCGAATCGTTGAGGGATGAACCTGCAGCGAAAATAAGCGGTTAACCTCAAGAGCTATTAATTCAGTACTCCAGCGGGAACGTTGGTATCCAAGCTCTTGGGGGGACAATTGAAGCAGTAGTTTGATTACACTCGTTATTTGTTGGAAAGGAAGCACACAGGAACGGCCTCTGGTTGAAGACTCCAGCCCCTCAATGCCACATTCAGTGTACCAACTGACCCATCTGTTGATTGAAGAACGCGCCGCAGCTATCAAGCCTGATACTTCAGTAACAGTACGTCCAGATGCCAACAAGAGAATGGCATTCAGGCGACGGCACTCGTCTTTATCTCTGGTTTTAT
>NZ_LVDR01000029.1:0-24634 GCF_007636515.1 Shewanella sp. MSW | reverse complement strand
ATAAAACCAGAGATAAAGACGAGTGCCGTCGCCTGAATGCCATTCTCTTGTTGGCATCTGGACGTACTGTTACTGAAGTATCAGGCTTGATAGCTGCGGCGCGTTCTTCAATCAACAGATGGGTCAGTTGGTACACTGAATGTGGCATTGAGGGGCTGGAGTCTTCAACCAGAGGCCGTTCCTGTGTGCTTCCTTTCCAACAAATAAGGAGTGTAATCAAACTACTGCTTCAATTGTCCCCCCAAGAGCTTGGATACCAACGTTCCCGCTGGAGTACTGAATTAATAGCTCTTGAGGTTAACCGCTTATTTTCGCTGCAGGTTCATCCCTCAACGATTCGGCGGTGGTTGCCTAAACTTGGCGTTGTTTGGCGTAGAGCCGCTCCCACCTTGCATATCAAAGATCCTCATAAAGATGAGAAGCTTGCGGAAATTAAGGCAGCTTTGAAACGCTGCAATATAAACCATCCCGTATTTTATGAAGATGAAGTTGATATCCATCTCAATCCAAAAATCGGCGCAGAATGGATGCATAAAGGCAATCAAAAACGAGTGACAACGCCGGGACAGAATAGCAAACGATACTTGGCAGGTGCGCTACACACAGGAACGGGGAAAGTTATGTCGCCAGTTCCAGCAAAGATTCTATGCTATTTCTTTCAATGCTGAAATTGCTCAAAAGACAGTACAGACGAGCCCAAACGATTACGCTCATTATCGATAACTACATCATCCACAAGAGTAAAAAGACTCAAGCTTGGCTCAAGTAAAACCCAAAGTTTATCTTGTTGTTTCAGCCAGTTTACTCACCTTGGGTCAACAAAATAGAGCAGTTGTGGCACGCACTACATGAAACCGTTACCCGAAACCATCAGTGCAAAAACATCTGGAAGTTGATGGAGCGGGTTAAGTATTTTATGGACCATGCTTCACCATTCCCTGGTGGCGGGCATGGTCTCATGAAAGTGGAGCACAATTAGGATCACTTATTTAGTTTTGATTTCTGTTCTTGTTCAATCATCTCCAAGCTACGCGAACGATTGGATGGAACAGCTCAAGCGTGTTTATGCCTGGAGAGAAGTCTCCGTACTTTGTCACGCCAAAGCACCAACATACCAGGATGATTGGAACAAGATGAAGCTCATTCAAGATAAGCAGATCATCATTTGGCAACGTATGATTAGGGATGGGCTCAGAGCGGCCTTGGCCCCAGAGCAAAGAGCAACGTTTTGGTTTGAACAACTGGAAATCCTTGCCCAGGTCTGGGCACCAACACAAGTGAGAGGGATGGATTGCGGCCCAAGTGATATAGAGTTTGTGGGAAAGCGAATGATGGCTGATCCGACATTCGCAAGTGCATTAGATATGGTTGTTCAGGAAAGCAAGGGACGATAGGAAAGGGAGATTAGGCCCTTTAGAAGGGGGCCAACCCCTTCTTTTCGTTATTAAACGGTAGATCTGATAAAAAGTGCTCGCAGTTTTTAATCCCATAGAGTCTATCTGTCATGACGAGTCCGTTTCTCTATATTGCTTATAGTTCGTGATTGTCAGCGAGTATAACAAAGGCTAAACCGATGAAAAGGGCTATCTTGATGGGGAATTTACAGTAACCGGCTCTCTGCATTATCCAACTTCAATAGGCCCGGCATGGCTTCAGTCAGATGCCTTGAACGCCAATTGCTGTGCAAGCCACTCTTTACCTCAAGAGAGTGCTACGAGGACTTATTCGCACCTTCCTTAGTTTTGTTCATTTTGGGCATGCGTTTAATGGAGAAAATTTCGTCAAAGGTTTTTATGGAAATTAATTTCGCAATCTTATATTAACCCCGATTTAACACTAGGCTGTCCTGTACGTCAGCAACCTTATTGAATGCGGACGCAGAATAGGAATTAGCCAATGAATAATAAGCTTATTTTTATCAATGCCCTGGGTTATCGGGAAGCAACCGAGGCAATAGCAAAGTCACAGTCCCATGCTCTTTCTTGTAAAGCGCAAACAGACATTTTGCCAATTAGCTTTGTTGGTGGATTAGGGGCAGTTATCCCGGTCGCCAGCGTACTCTGCTTAGGCATTAGACAGTTAAAGCGTGCTATAGAACGCAGGTTTCTCTGTTTAACGCAATGGCGAACTGAGCCTGGTTGCCCACAAAGATGTTTTAAACATTTTCCCGGCATCTATCAGATGTTTGACTGTAATTCTTCTGGGCAGTTCAGAGTGAAGAACACGTATCCATTCAAGGGGCTTAATTGCGATAAATGGCGAGTCTACAGGCAAAAGTCCCGTAAGTTCGCTGACGGTGGTTGTTTATTCGAATGCCGAATCACGAATGATTGCTTTCTTGGAAGGGGGCAAAACGATGAGTTAAAGGCACAGCGACGTAAAACCAACGTAAGAACATTTTTCGTCCGGAACACCTTATCAAGGCGATTAAGTAATTCTGTTCTACATCCCTCAAAAGAAATTAAAGATTACGTCCGGGAAATGGTGTTCATGGTTTTCCCTGTATTGGATGCGACGCACCTGTACCAAATCCGGGTTAAAGGAGAAGGACAATGATCAAGATAACTTATCGGTTGATCGCCATAGTGGCATACGCCTTGATGCTCTGCAGTGTCCAAGGTCGCGCAGAAACGCACTTTCTTATTCCAGGAGGGCCAGGCGGGGGCTGGGATACGACAGCAAGAGCTGTTGGCGAAGCCATGGTGAAGTCAGGACTGGATGACAACACCTCATTCCAGAATATTTCTGGTGGTGGAGGCGGCCGCGCGATTGCTTATTTGATTGAGTCGGGAACGAAAAAAGGCGATATGTTGATGGTTAATTCTACGCCGATAGTGCTGCGAGCGCTTTCGGGACAGTTGCCTTACAGCTATCGCGATTTGACACCAGTTGCCAGCGTTATTGCCGACTACGGGGCGTTTGCTGTGCGTGCAGATTCTCCCTATCAAAGCTGGCACGATGTTATTGAAGCCTTACGCGGGGATCCAAAAACGATCAAAGTAGCTGGTGGCTCAGCCCGCGGGTCTATGGACCATTTAGTTGCCGCACAGGCAGTTCAAGCGGCAGGTATTGATGGCAGACTGCTCAGGTATATTCCTTATGATGCAGGTGGAAAAGCCAAGGCGGGCTTGCTGTCCGGTGAAGTAAATCTCTTATCGACCGGGTTAAGCGAAGCGCTCGATATGATGCGTGCGGGTCAGGTAAGGATCCTTGCGATCACTGCTGATGAACCTTTGGTGGAATATCCACAACTCCCCACTATGAGAACACTGGGTTATGACATGGAATTTGTAAATTGGCGCGGCTTTTTTGCTGCCCCAGATGTCTCAAAAGCAAAAGTGCAGGAATACAGTGACAGGTTTCAACGTTTAATGGCGACACCTGAATGGGAGAGCGTACGTCAACGTAATGGCTGGCGCACATTATTTACCAGCCAGGACGGCTTTGTTGATGTATTGGAAGCACAAGAACAGCAGCTTCGTGTCGCAATGGAAGCGTTGGGCTTTATCCATCGTTAAAGGAGAGATGACTATGATGAATCGAGAGCTCATAGGACCAACACTATTTTTGCTGCTATTTGTTTGTTATGGCATTTATGCTTGGCAGATACCCCTGATGCCATTTGAAGAGTACGAAAGTGTTAATTCAGCAAGCTTACCAAAGTTGTACACAGTATTAGGGATAGTGATTTGTTTACTGGCAATGATAGCAGAAATAGTGAAATCGCCAGTGAATAATAAACGGGAAATTAAAACGACCATAAGCTGGAAAAGTATCCGTCAAACATTATTGTTGATAATACTTATGCTGCTTTATAGCGGATTGCTGGAACCTCTGGGTTTTGTATTATCAACAGCACTTTTTTTACTTTTCGGTTTTTGGTTGATGGGTGAAAGACGTAAAAAAACATTATTGTTGGCATCAATCCCTGTTGTGATTGTTTTTTGGATCATCATGACCCAGTTATTAGGTGTTTATCTTGCCCCCGGTGAATTTTGGAGTTAAATCATGTTAGATGGAATCTTAACAGGCTTATCAACCGCTTTTGCTTGGCAAAACTTGATGTACGTGATCATAGGTTGTTTTGTGGGAACCTTTATTGGCATGTTACCCGGTTTAGGCCCCATGACTGCGATCGCGCTGATGATCCCTATTACCTACAGTATAGGCGCTGACTCCGGCATGATTTTGATGGCTGGTGTTTATTATGGCGCTATATTTGGAGGCTCAACGTCATCTATTTTAATTAATGCGCCCGGGGTGGCCGGTACAGTGGCATCGTCCTTTGATGGTTACCCTATGGCAAAGCAAGGACACGCAGGCAAAGCTTTGGCGATTGCGGCTTATGCGTCTTTCACTGGTGGAACCATTGGCGCGTTGATGCTGATGGTCGCCGCCCCCTTATTGGCAGAGGTGAGTTTAAGCTTTCATTCTGCGGATTATATGATGTTGATGTTCCTGGGGTTAACGGCAATTGCAGCCTTTTCTAATAAAGGTCAATTTTTAAAAGCCATGATGATGACAGTCTTTGGATTGATGTTAGCTACTATAGGTATAGATCCCTCTTCAGGTACTGAACGTTTTACCTTTGGGCAAGCAGATTTGCTTGATGGCGTGAGCTTTCTATTAGTTGCCATGGCGACCTTCGCGTTATCGGAAGCTTTGATTAATGTAATTCGCCCGGAACAAAAAAATCCCGGGGAACAGGACATGGGCACGCCTAAAATCGGTTCGACCAAGCTGAGTAAAGCGGAAGTAAAGGAACTTGCGCCTACTGTTGGGCGTTCATCCTTATTGGGTTTTCTAATTGGTGTATTACCGGGGGCTGGCGCAACTATCGCAAGTTTTATGGCATACGCCTGTGAGCGTAATTTGGCACCGAAAGCATTACAGGAACGCTTTGGACAAGGTTCAATGCGAGGTTTAGCTGCACCGGAATCTGCAAATAATGCAGCTTGTACCGGCTCCTTTGTCCCTCTATTGACACTTGGGATACCTGGTTCAGGAACCACAGCGATTATGCTTGGTGCACTAATAGCTTATGGTATTCAGCCTGGTCCTACACTAATGCAAGAAAATCCTGCGGTGTTTTGGTCTGTTATTATCAGTATGTATTTTGGTAATATTGTTTTGCTTATTCTGAATCTACCCTTGATTCCTTACTTTGCTAAAGCATTAACCTTGCCGCGGGCAGTGTTAACGGTAATGATTCTATTCTTCAGCTTAATTGGAGTTTATTTAGTGACATTCAATACCTTCGATTTATTTATGATGGTGGGTGTTGCTGTTATAGCTCTTGTTCTGCGCTTGCTAAGTTTTCCTATGGCGCCTTTATTACTAGGGTTTATATTAGGAGATATGATTGAGCGAAATTATCGTCGTGCCGTGATGATTTCTGATGGTTCAATTAGCTTTTTATGGGAACGGCCTCTTACATTAGCTATAGGCATTGTTGCGATACTCGTTTTGCTTATTCCATTAAAAAGTTTTTTGAATAACTATCTTCGTCAGGATGCCAATTTATAGGATGGATATCATGCGAAATTCAGAACAAGCGGCAATTCCTACGTCCGCATTTAAATCGATTCGCCGTCCAAAAAAATTGGAAACCCGATTAATTATTTGGGTTGTTGGCGTCTGTGTGTTTCAAGCATTGTTCTTTTTTGCATTGGTTTATAATGTGACCACGCAAAACTTTCATCAAGAAGTGGGGGGGAAGGCGTTAGCATTGGCTATGTCAATAGCGTCTAGGCCTGATGTGATCATGGCTTTAAAAGCCGAGAAGGAAGCGAATGAACACCCTGAGCTCAATGCTAAAATGGAACAATTACGTCAGCAAGTAAATGCTGATTTTATTGTCATAGGCAATACTGAAAAAATTCGTTTGGTGCATCCTGAACCAACGCGAATAGGTCAACGCATGGTTGGGGAAGACTCAGAAGCTGGATTACGTGGCGAGTATTATGTTTCTGAGGCCACTGGGAGTTTAGGTGAATCTATTCGTGGCAAGGTACCTGTTTATGATCATAATGGTGAAGTCTTAGGTTTGGTATCTGTCGGTTTTTTGGCCGGCTCTGTTGAATTGTTGATTTTAGAACGCAGTAGTATACTGATTTGGGGCTGTATTTCGTTACTGTTATTTAGTATTTTTGCTGCCATATTTATTGGTCGATGGGTGCGGAACGCCATATTTGGATTGCAACCAGATGAAATAGCAAGGCTATTTGCTGAACAGGAAGCCATCTTGAACACTGTGCGTTCCGGCATTATTGCACTTGATCCTAATGGGAATGTTCGGAAAATAAATCAACGGGCTTGTGAAATCCTGGAGCAACCGTTGCGTATCCAGCATCAAAGTCTTCATTTAAGTGACCTATTGCCGGAACATGCAGAATTTTTATTGCGCAATCCAAGCCGCCGTATTCTAGGTTTCGAGTTGTTTGCTGCCGATAAACGTCTGGTTTTATCACGTTTTTTACTTCAAGCCCACGGCTACAATGACGGTGTGCTATTGAGTATGCGTCCTGCTGATGAGTTAGAATATTTATCGCAACAATTAGCCAAGGTACAGGCATTTGCTGAGTTATTGCGGGTACAAACTCATGATTACTCAAATAAATTAAACACTATTGGTGCGTTAATCCAAATGGGAGAGTTGGATAAGGCGATTGAGCTAATTGGCCAAGAGAGCCAAGGTTCACAGGCTCAGATTGAAAGTTTATTGACCCATATTCAAGAACCTGTTATCGCTGGATTATTACTGGGTAAGTACCACAAAGCCCGGGAAGTGAATGTCTGCGTGGAACTGAATAATGATAGTTTGTTATGCAGTATTGAACGCAAAGAACTTCTGGAACGCATGGTGTCTATTTTGGGTAATCTGATTGACAATGCGATTGAAGCGGTGCAAAAGGTACAACACATGCGGGTGCCTCGTGTGTTAGTGACCATTGATGAAACGGCGCAAAATATTATATTCGATGTTGAAGATAGTGGTATAGGGCTAGGTGCTGACAAAGCTGCCATTTTTACACCGCAATACAGTTCGAAAACGGGTGCACAACATGGGGTTGGGTTGTATTTGGTGAAAACGCATTTGGAATCTTGTGGTGGTACATTGGAATTGGGAGAATCTGATTTAGGCGGTGCAAGGATTACCGTTTACATTCCGAAGAAACATGTTAAAGGAACTTCTCATGGCGTATTCAGTAATCATTGTTGAAGATGAAGTTGCCGTCTCACAATTGTTGGCTCAGTATTTACTGTTTCCCCAAACTCAAGACACTGTACGCCAGGGACAGTATCAAGTTGTGGGTTGTGCCGGTAGCATAAAAGTTGCGACCGGTTTGTTAAAAGCATTACAACCTGACCTAATTTTATTGGATATTTATCTGCCGGATGGTTCTGGACTTGAGTTGTTACAACAGGTTCGTAAGCAAGGACTAAAAAGTGATGTGATGTTGATTACAGCAGCCAAGGAAGTCACCATTTTAGAACAAGCCATGCAATTGGGAGTATGTGATTTTCTTGTTAAACCTTTAATGTTAAAGCGTTTAGACCAAGCACTTGCTCGCTTCGAAGCTCGCCAATACTGTCTCTCGGTAGCGGAAGAAGTAACCCAATCCATCGCAGACACTCTATTTGGGGGGGATAAGCAATCGAGTAATCAAGCATCGGTTCGTTTACCCAAAGGTGTGGATGCCTTGACTTTAGATAAAATCCGTTGCGTGTTTACAGAACATCCGAAACAAAGTTATACCGCACAACAAATGGGGGCTCTTGTCGGCATGAGTCGTTCAACTGCACGGCGTTATTTGGAATATATGCTGGCGATTGATGAGTTGATTGTTGATCAAAATTACGGGGCTATTGGCCGTCCGGAACGAAGTTATCGCTTTATCACCTTTAACAAAAGCTGATGCGATATTGTTAAGTGAGAGAGTTATCTGTTCCAGGAACGGCGATTTTTGAATGAACCACAACCAGAAGCTCGTGTACGCTGAGCCGCACTCAAATGCACTATGTCAAATAATGCATTTGAGTATTATTGGGGATTATCTCAGACTTGAACCGTAAATATCACATCTTTGCCGGCGCTGACGCTACCCTGGCGTTTTTCCAGGTACTTTACGTCTTCCATATTAGCCAGCACCACAGGGGTGAGCAGGCTGTTGACCTGATCTTTGAGAAACTCGAGGTCAAACTCCAGTATAGGTTCGCCGGCTTTAACGTCTTGACCTTCCTGTGCCAGGCGTTTGAAGCCTTTGCCTCTGAGTTCTATGGTACCAACGCCGAAGTGAACAAACAGTTCCAACCCTTGGGGCGACTCTATGCTGAAGGCATGGTTGGTTTCAAAAATTTTGCCTATGGTACCGTCAATCGGCGCCAGCATAAATTGGCCTTTGGGTTCTATGGCAATGCCATCACCGACAATTTTTTCGGCGAAGACCACATCCGGGACTTTTTCAATGGCAACAATATCGCCACTGATAGGGGCATAAACTTTAATACCGCCTTCTATGGTGGGCTGCCCCGATACCATGCGGCGGATCCGGCTTAAAAATCCCATGGGTTGTTTTGTCCTTTTTGTTTTTGGTTTCCGGTTAAACAGTCCCTCGACAACGTTCAGGTTGGGGAAGGGGATTTTTGCTTAGCATACTGAATTAACTGCCTTAATGACAGAGGGAGATCAAGGATGTCAATTCAGACAATCGAGTGCAGGTGAGTGCTTTTTGGGCCTGCTTTGCAAATTGACTGAAGTTACCCTCGCACAGCGCCGCTTTGACTTCCAGCACAGAGCCGGGGTTGACCGACAACTCGTCCAGCCCCATGCCCATCAGTATTGGCGCAATGCGCGGATCGCCTGCCAGCTCTCCGCACAAAGAGACCCTGATGCCGGCCGCTTTGGCGTCTGCTATTGTCATGGCAATCAGCCTGAGGATCGCCGGTGAAAATGAGGGATAATCCCGGGTTAATTCAGGGTTGGTTCTGTCCGCCGCCATGGCATATTGCGTCAAGTCATTGGTCCCTATGCTGATAAAGTCCAGCTTTGGCAGCAGCGTTGGCAGGTTCATAACCGCGGCAGGGGTTTCCACCACTATGCCGAGGCTGATGTCTCCATAGCCTTTCTCGGCCTCGCTGAGCTGCTGTTTGCAGTGCTCCAGCATATCCAGGACGGCATCCAACTCTTCAACCTGATTAACCATGGGCAACATCAGCCGAACCGGGCCATGATTGGCGGCGCGCAATACGGCCCGTAGCTGTGTCTGCAGGATTTCAGGATGTTTAAGGGTGTAGCGCAGGCCGCGCATGCCAAGTGCTGGATTGTCTTCGATTGCCTGATCCAGGCAAGGCAGTTCCTTGTCAGCACCTATATCCAGTGTACGTATAGTAAAGGGCTGGCCATTGAGTAGCTGCAGGGCATCGCAATAGAGGTTGTACTGAGCCTTTTCATCTGGAATGCAACTGACATCCATCAGCATGAATTCGGTACGAAACAGGCCTATTCCTTCTGCACCGACCTGGTGCAGGCGAGAGATCTCATTGAGGTTACCCACGTTGGCCATTAGGCTTATGCGTTTGCCGTCCCGGGTCTGGGTCTGTCTGTCCCGGTATTGCTCCAGCGCGCTGCGTCTTGCCTGTTCTCGTTCAAATCTCTGCTTAAGCTCTGTGACTTCGGTTTGCTCAGGGCGAACAAACAAGGCACCTTGGTTGGCATCCAGAATGAGTTGATCGCCGGCATTGATATTGCCTGCTTGATAGTTGCAGGAAAGCAGGGCGGGGATGCCGGCAGCACGGGCCAAGATAGCAGTGTGACTGGTGAGGCCACCGGTTTTCAGTATGATGCCTTTGATATGTTCAAGGGGCAATAGGGCAAATTCCGCCGGTGTCAGATCCTGGGCCAACAAGATGGAGTCATGCTTGAGTTTATCCAGGCCATCGGCATCGGCGCCGTTGATACTACTGATAAGTCGTCTGCCGAGGCAACGTACGTCCTGGGCCCGGTTTGCAAGATAAGGGTCTTCCAACGCTTCAAGTTCACTGGCCTGGTGGGCAAAGACCCGCTCTACTGCCGCGGTCGCCGAAAACTGCAGCCCACTGATGGACTCGCGAATTTGTTGAATAAGTTCGGCATCTTCCAGTAACAGCAGGTCGGCTTCCACCAATTGGAAGTTGTCTGAATCTTCGGTCAGTTTATCCAGGCTGGTTTGTAACTGCTGGCACAAGCGCTGCAATGCCTGGGTGAGCTTATTCAGCTCTTGGGGGATTTTGGCAAGTGGCAGCAGGCGGTAGTCCATGCTGTTGTCAAAGGGGTTGTAGACTACCGCTTCTCCGAAGGCGATACCCGATGAGACTGCAATTCCGGCGAGGCGCATCTGTGTTCTTCTCAACTTAAGGTGATCAACAGTTCCGACACCCGTTCAACGGCTTCGCGAGCTTGTTCACCTTCGGCAAATACTCTGACAGACACGCCTTGATAGAGCCCCAGTGTCTGCAACTTGAACAGACTCTTGGCACTGGCTTGTTTGCCCTGGCACTCAACCATCACATCACAATCGTACTGTTTCGCCTCTTTTACCAGCAGTGCGGCAGGGCGGGTATGGATCCCGTGTTTGGCGGTAATAGTGACGGTTTTTTCGTACATAGACTTCTTTGACTCATGTAATTAACTGAATAATATCCGGTAACGGCTGACGTTTTGCAATACTCCGGCGACCAAGCCGTCAATTGCCATATTCAATAACCTGATATTGCTGCTTTCTGAGGGCGCGAATGGCGGTATCCAACTTATCTTTCTTCAGCAGTATATAGTCGGTATCGAAGGTTGAAACAGTAAAAATACTCACATGGGCATCGGCGAGAGTAGCAGAGACTCTGGCCATGATACCCGTCATTGAAAAGCCGAGCGGCCCTAAAAGCTCAAGACAACGCCAATCTTCTTCCTGCTCCAGGCTATCGAGCTCCAGTTTACAATCGACGACAACCGAAAGTTCCTCGCGGGTTTTGGCGATAAAAAACAGCGGCTGGCTCAGTACTTCAGCCGGAACCTGGGTATCTGAGCTGAAACTGTGGATAGTGAATAGCTGCGGATAGACCGCCAATGTCATGCGCAAAGCCAATACCTCTTTTCTCGCCCGGGCGCCCTATGGGCGCCGCTGCGGTATCACCTGCCGGGTACGGCAAACTCCGGGAAGGTAGAAAAAGTTCCATGTGTGCTCTGCGTCGGCTTACAGGCCTGGATGTAAGGCCTGGTTCGCAGCAAAATGGCCCTCGTCCTTTGCAAGAAGCAGAACACAGTGGGCAGGCCTGTAAGCCACGCCCTTGGGGGCTTTCGCAGCAACCGGCTCTCTCGTTATCCAACTTCGACAGGCCCCGGCATGCCTTCAGTCAGATGCCTTGAACGCCAATTGCTGTGCAAACCAGAGTGCCACGAGGACCTTTCTTAGTTTATCACAATAAGAAAGGGGCAGAATACGTTCTGCCCCTCGAGATGTTAGATCTTGAATTGCCCCAGAGTGCGGCGCATGTTCTGGCTGATTTGCTCAAGCGACATTGCCGCGCTTTGGTTGCTGGCATTGGCTTGCACTGAAACTTGAGTCAGCTCGGAAATGGTGCTGACATTGCGATTGATCTCTTCGGTCACCAAAGATTGCTCTTCGGTAGCGCTAGCGAGTTGGGTATTCATATCGCTTATCTGTGCTACCAGGGAAAGGATTTGATCCATGGCAGAGCCTGCCGCTTCGGCTTGTTTTTGCAGCTCGGAGGATTGGCTCTGTGTTTGGCTGTTACTCTCCATAACGGCGCTGACACCGGATTGAATTTCACTGATCAGCTTGTGAATTTCGTTGGTGGAGTCCTGAGTGCGGTTGGCAAGGGCGCGCACTTCATCGGCCACTACTGCAAAGCCGCGGCCGTGAGTACCGGCGCGGGCGGCTTCGATGGCGGCGTTGAGTGCCAAAAGGTTGGTTTGTTCAGCAATGGTTCGGATCACATCGAGAATGCCGCCAATTCTGCCTGAAGCCTGACCCAAGGTTTCGGTAAGGTTTTCAGCGGCCTGCAGTTCGCGCACCAGCTCCTGGCAGTTTGCCAGTGTCGCATCCATGGTCTCTTTACCGCTGAGGGCTTGTTGTTTGACGCTGGAAGCAGCATCGGCAGCCTGCTGGGTATTGTTGGCCATCTCCTGGGTGGTTGCCAGCATCTGATTCACGGCGGTGGCCACGCTGGCGGTTTCCCTGTGGATGTTATCGGCGCTGTGGTTGGACTCTTTGACTGCGACTGTCAGGTGCTCGGCGTCCTCGCCAAGTGATGCACCAAGTGGCTGCAATTCGCTGACGGTTCTACCTATCTTCTCTACAAAACTGTTAAAGGCACGGGCGAGTGCTGCTACTTCATCACGGCCTTGACCTTCGAGCCTTTTACTGAGATCGCCTTCACCTTGGGCAATATCCTCCATTGCGGCGATGGCGGTCTTGAGTGGCGCGGTAATGGATTGATTGAGCACCAGAAAGAAGATAAAAATCGGCGCTGAAATTAACATCATAATGATCAGATAATCGATTGAGACTGACTTCATTGTGGCGTTGACATCGCTGATATATGTGCCGGTGAGCAGAGTCCAGCCCCAATCTTTGTCATATCTGGATTCGGTGAGCTTTTCTTCGCTATTACCACTGGCTGGGTTGCGGATCTCATAGCTGAGTTTGCCTGTGCCATTGGCCTTGGCTTGTTGTTGTAGCTGGGCCAGCGGATTGCTGCCATCCTTGATACGATAATCGGCAATGGCTTGGCCCACCAGCGACGGCTCAGCGCCGTGGGCGATGATTTTTCCCTGATCTGAGAGCAGAATAAAGTAACCTTCACGGCCATAACGCATCTGGCCCACCAAGGCAGCTGACTCTTGTTGAGCCTCTTCGAGAGTCAGTTTACCCGCCTGTGTCTGAGTGCGATGTGCGGCAACTACAGACAGGGCTGTGTTCAGTTGGGCATCATTTTGCAGCCATTTTTGAGTTATCAGATTATCGTACTGTTCTTTAATGGAGAAACTGGCGAAACACAGGGTGCCTATTGCGGCCAGAACCAACATAAGGATAAGGCGCTGAAGAATGGTGAGCTTCCTGAGTAATGCCATTTTGTACTCCTTTGTTATTTCTTATTAGGTAGTTGGCAGCGACTATAACGCGATGGAAAAACCAAGTGAAACCTTTTTACCTTGTGTGTATTGCTTTGTTGATCGGGCTCATTGTTCAGCTTATATCAAGCCTAAAAAGAGCTCCTTGCTTCGCTGCTCTCAATGCTGCACAGAGGATATCGGCTCAAATATCAGAAGCTTAAGCCGTGCTAAGTCACTTTAGTTAACCTTGGGGGGGCTAATTAATTGTTTTTATTTTGATTTTTTTGCCTGAAGGGCTCAAGATTAACCCTATGTCTATTATTGGTCTCTTTTCATGAATACACCTCAAGTCATTAGTTCAGACGATATTTTACTGAAGCTTTGCCATTCTGTGACCCATGTCTTATCAGCCACTACAGCAAGTTCTTTGTCTCATGCTGGAGTCGTACAGCGTATTACCCGCACTCGGCTTAAGCCGGATCTCGGTTGCTTCTCTATCTTTGATGGCGGTTTTTCCGGCCTGGTGGTGATCAACTTTTCAGCGGCCGCCGCGTTGGAAATCTATCGCCGCTACATGCTGCATATGGGCATGCCGGAGGAAGAGCTAGCTTTCTCCCATACCTCAGATGAGGTGGGTGATGTAATGGGTGAGTTGATGAATCAGATGCTGGGGGATTTTATCGGCAAGGTATCCAAGGAGCTGCAAACTTCTATTAGCCAAAGCCAGCCAAAGATGCTGACTATAAACAAGGAACTGACGATATCGATTGATGCCAACTTGGACGAGCCCATTGCTCGTAGAGTGTCCTTCAAAACAGAAAATAACCATATATTTTATCTTGAATTTGCTATGGACAAGACAGAGTTCATTCGTCTGGCAGAGTTTGAAACCGATGAAGAATTTGATCCTGATCTGCTACTGGCTCGCCATGGCAGTCAACAGTCACAGAGTAAAGCTCCTGAATCTCCTTGGGTGAAAGCAGCAAATGTTGATGATGACACTGATGATCTGTTCAAAGAGTTGGGAATTTGACCCCCGGAGGTGACGGTGGTTTTGTTCATTTCAGCATGTCGGGGAATCGATTCGAAATAGCTTCCCCGGCCCCTACTTACCAATTTGTGGAAAGTCTGAATGGCAAATTCCGAAATGAATCTCTGAACCAGCACTGGTTCAGAACCTTGGACGGGGCTTGATACTAAATCGAGCTATGGCGTGAACACTACGACCATATTCGCCCTCATAGTTCACCGAACTATATGCCGCCTGTTGCGTATGCCAAGCAGCATAAGCTGGAAAATCTCATCAAGAGATTGGTATTAATTTAGGGGAAAGGCTGAGCCCGACGAGCTACCATGCTGGATGAAGGAATTAGAAATTGGGTGCGGTGCTGGATTTGAACCGACGACCTTCGAGGCTCTTATAAAGAACTGAGCCCGACGAGCTACCATGCTGCATGAAGGAACTAGAAATTGGTTGCGGGAGCCGGATTTGAACCGACGACCTTCTAGGCTCTTATAAAGAACTGAGCCCGACGAGCTACCATGCTGTATGAAGGAATTAGAAATTGGTTGCGGGAGCCGGATTTGAACCGACGACCTTCTAGGCTCTTATAAAGAACTGAGCCCGACGAGCTACCATGCTGCATGAAGGAACTAGAAATTGGTTGTGGAGCTGGATTTGAACCGACGACCTTCGAGGCTCTTATAAAGGACTGAGCCCGACGAGTTACTATGCTGTATGAAGGAATTAGAAATTGGTTGCGGGAACCGGATTTGAACCGACGACCTTCGAGGCTCTTATAAAGAACTGAGCCCGACGAGCTACCATGCTGGATGAAGGGATTAGAAATTGGTTGCGGGAGCCGGATTTGAACCGACGACCTTCGGGTTATGAGCCCGACGAGCTACCATGCTGCTCCATCCCGCGTCCGATTTGTGCTAATCAGTTTGAATTCATAATTAAGGAATTAGAAATTGGTTGCGGGAGCCGGATTTGAACCGACGACCTTCGGGTTATGAGCCCGACGAGCTACCATGCTGCTCCATCCCGCGTCCGATTTGTACTAATCAGTTTGAATTCATAATTAAGGAATTTGCTTACGGTGCTGGATATGAACCGACAACTTTCGAGGCTCTTATAGAGAATTGAGCCCGGCTAGTTACCATGCTGTTCCATCCGGCGTCCTTCAAAGCGGGGTGGACTATAGCGACCAAGGCGCGGCAATGCAAGGACAAATCATCAAAATGCCATTGAGTGTTCAAATTTGATTCATCTGTGCGTGGAGATTAAACCCGTTGATTACAACTCAAACAATTTTGCTGTGGTTGAGAAAGAAAAGCGGTACTGAAAACGGAAGTTTTTATCTTTTGCCTGGATCAATGGTTATAATGCGCCATTCATTTTTGCTTTGCTATCTGGTTAGTTCATGTTGAATTTTTTTGCGGCGGCCCCCAAGGGGTTTGAATATGCTTTGGCGCAGGAACTGCGCGAGTTCGGTGCGCTTGAGGTCAAGGAAAGTTTGGCCGGGGTCTATTTTTCCTGTCCACTGGAGCAGGCATACCGCATTACCCTTTGGACCAGATTGGCAAGCCGTATTCTTCTTATATTGCATCGCGGGCCCTGTGACTCAGCAGAACAGCTTTATAATGCTGCTTTCTGTATCGATTGGCCGAGCCACTTTGACAACCGTTGTACCTTTAGTATCGACTTTCACGGCATGGGCGGTTTTATCAAGAACACCCAGTTCGGGGCCCTCAAGATTAAAGATGCTGTGGTGGATCGTTTCCGCGAAGATGATCTTAACCGTCCCAATGTGCAACGTGTTGATGCCGACTTCAAAATCGATGCTCACTACCGTAACGGCCAGGTAACCATAGCGCTGAACTTCTCCGGGCCGGCGCTGCATCAACGTGGTTATCGCAGCGGTACCGGTGAGGCGCCATTGAAAGAGAATCTCGCTGCCAACATGTTGGCCCGCGCCCAATGGGATAAACAAACGCCTTTGCTGGATCCATTTTGTGGCAGTGGCACTGTGTTGATTGAGGCGGCTATGATAGCGGCCGATATGGCCCCCGGACTGCAACGCAGTCGCTTTGGCTTTGAGCACTGGCATCGCCATGACGCCAAACTTTGGCAAAGCATAGTCGAGGAAGCCAAAGCGCGCGCCAGCATAGGCAAGAACCGTTGTGAAGTGAAGTTCTTCGGCTCGGACATAGACTCGCGCATGGTGGCGCTGGCCAAACGTAATGCCAAGAGCGCCGGTGTCAGTGATCTGATCGAGTTCAGTGTTGCCAATGCTCTCAATATCACGCCACCGCTGGACAAAGGCTTATTGATCTCCAACCCGCCTTATGGCGAGCGTTTGGGCAATGTCTCCTCCTTGTTGCAGCTTTACTATCAATTTGGCGACAAGCTCAAGCGTGAGTTCGGTGGTTGGCAAGTGGCTTTGCTTTGCAGTGATATCGAATTGATCTCATCGCTTAAGCTCAAGGCCGACAAGCAGATGAAGATGTTCAACGGGGCACTTGAGTGCGCCTTTAACCTCTATACCCTGCATGCCAATTCTACCCGCAGGGCGGCGGTGGCAGCCGAGCAGTCGGGGGTTGAGGTCAGTGACATCGCCAGTGCCTTTGCCAACCGGGTGAAAAAGAATCTGAAACAATTGGATAAGTGGGCCCGTAAAGAGGGGATCGACAGTTATCGCCTCTATGACGCAGATATTCCTGAATATAATGTCGCTATCGACAAGTATCTGGATTATGTGGTGATTCAAGAGTATGCAGCGCCTGCCAGCATACCTGAAGCCGTCAGCAAGCGACGTTTGACCGATGTGCTTCTGTCTTTGCCCGGCGCCATTGGTGTTGAGCCGGACAAGATCATCCTCAAGACCCGCGAGCGGCAGAAGGGTACAAATCAGTACCAGCGGCTCGACAAAGAAAAGCTGGAGCTGGTAACCCAGGAGTATGGTGCCCGTTTCAAACTCAACCTGACAGACTATCTGGATACCGGGTTGTTTCTCGATCACAGGCTTATTCGCAAACTGGTGGGCAGTAAAGCCAACGGCCGTGATGTACTCAACCTGTTCGCCTATACGGGAACCGCGTCGGTACACGCCGGGCTTGGCGGTGCCAAGTCGGTCACGACAGTGGATATGTCCAACACTTACCTTAATTGGGCCAAGGATAACTTTGTGCTCAATGGTTTGATTGGCAAACAGTATCGTTTCGAGCAGGGGGACTGCCTGCAATGGATCCGCGATTGTGACCGCAAGTTCGATCTTATCTTTATCGATCCGCCAACCTTCTCCAACTCCAAACGGATGGAAGACTCATTCGATGTGCAGCGCGATCACGTCAAGTTATTGTCTGATCTGTTCAAATTGCTCAATCCTGGCGGAGAGATAATCTTTTCCAACAATAAACGTAAGTTCAAAATGGATATCGAAGCCATGGCGGCTCAGGGCATGTCAGTCACCAATATGGATGCCCAGATGTTGCCAATGGATTACAAGCGCAATCCGCATATTCATAATACTTGGTTGATCACCCATGCCTGAGACGCCATTGACCCTATACCACACAGATGGTTGCCATCTGTGTGAGTTGGCCATGGCCTTGCTCGATGGCCTTAATATTCGTTATCGCACCCAGGATATTTGCGAGCAAGAAACGCTTGCCGAGCGCTATGGCGTGCTTATTCCTGTGTTGGCCAATCGCCAGGGTGAAGAACTCTGTTGGCCCTTTGATGAACAGCAAGTAAAACGCTTTACAGGAGCATAATGTGAGTCTGGTTCGTATCAATAATGGCTCGCTTGCCTATGGTTATACCCCTCTGCTACAGCAGGCAGATTTCAGTATTGAAGCCGGCGAGCGGGTCTGTATTGTCGGCCGTAATGGTGCCGGCAAATCCAGCCTATTGAAGGTGTTGGCAGGAGAAGTCCTGCTCGATGATGGTGAGTTTAATATCGCCACCGATGTGAAAGTCAGCCGCTTGCAACAGGACCCACCCAAAGCGGAGCAGGGCACTGTTTATTCCTATATTGCCGCCGGTCTTGCAGATGTGGGCCAACTACTCGAAGAATACCATCAGCTGTCGCAGTCTATGGCCAAGGCCCAGGGTGAAGCGCTCGAGAAAATGCTGAAAAACCTCGAGCGGTTGCAATCCAAGCTGGATCACTTCGATGGTTGGCAGCTCGACAACCGTATTCAGCAAAACTGCCGATTGCTGGGGTTGGACCCGGATAAGCCTCTGTCTGAACTCTCTGGCGGCTGGCAACGTAAAGTCGCCCTGGCCAGAGCTTTGGTGAGCGAGCCAGATTTGTTACTGCTCGATGAGCCAACCAACCACCTGGATATTGACACCATAGAATGGCTGGAACAGTTTCTGTTGGGATATAAGGGCGCCATCGCCTTTATCAGTCACGACCGTGGCTTTATTCAAAAGATTGCCACCCGCATAGTCGATTTGGATCGCGGAGTGGTCACCTCCTGGCCCGGTGATTACCAGAGTTATCTCGATGGTAAGCAGGAGTGGCTCAGGGTTGAGGCTGAGCAAAACGCGCATTTCGACAAAAAACTCGCCGAGGAAGAGGTGTGGATCCGTCAGGGGATCAAGGCTCGCCGTACCCGTAATGAAGGTCGGGTGAGGGCCCTCAAGGCCTTGAGAATGGAGCGCCGGGCCCGCCTGGAGCGTCAGGGCAATGCCAGAATGCAGGTCTCCGACGCCGAGCGCAGCGGCAAGTTGGTGTTTGAGGTGCGGGATCTCAATTACAACCTGGCAGATAAGGACCTGGTGCGGGACTTTTCCACCAACGTGATGCGCGGCGATCGCATCGCGCTGATTGGCCCCAACGGTTGCGGTAAATCCACGCTTATCAAGTTGTTGATCAGTCAGTTGGCGCCGCAGAGTGGTGAAATCAAGACGGGCACCAAGCTGGAAGTCGCCTACTTTGACCAATACCGCGAAGCCTTGGATCCGGAAAAGACGGTTGAAGAGAACGTCGGCGAGGGTAAGAGCACTGTTACTGTTAACGGCAAAGACAGGCATATCCTCAGTTATCTGCAGGACTTTTTGTTTTCGCCCATGCGTGCCCGCACACCGGTCAAGGCGCTCAGTGGCGGTGAGAAGAACCGTTTGCTGCTGGCCAGGTTGCTGCTTAGGCCGGCCAACCTTATCATTCTCGATGAACCGACAAATGATCTTGATATAGAGACACTGGAATTGCTAGAGTCTCTGCTCACTGAATATGAAGGCACTTTGTTGCTTGTCAGCCATGACCGGGCCTTTATTGATAATACAGTCACCAGTTCCTGGTGGTTCAGCGGCAATGGCCGTTGGAGTGAATATGTCGGCGGCTATCAGGATGCGGTTGCCCAAGGGGCACGTTTCTATCGCGATGCTGAGGAACCTGAGGCGGCTAAGCCTGTCAAACAGGAGGTTGCGCCGCAAAAAACTGCAGAACCCAAGACAGCCAAAAAGCTTTCCTATAAGCTTCAACGTGAGTTGGATGCTTTACCTGCCTTGATGGAAACACTGGAGCAGGAGTTGGAACAGCTGCAGGAGCGCGTCAATCAGCCGGACTTTTATTCGCAGGATCAAACTATTGTGAGCAGCGAATTGCAACAGTTGGCAGAGAAAGAACAGCAACTGGAGGCTTACTTCGAGCGTTGGGAAGAACTCGAGTCAATGAAGTGAGCACAAAATTATAATGGGAATCAAATTAATGAAGTTGAATAGTGCGCTGTCATTGGTGGCCATGGGGGTTATCAGTGTATTACAGGTATCGCAGGCGGCTCCTGTCTATGAAGTCGTTAACCTGGATGAATATGATCTCAAAGGTAACCTGACCGATACTCGCACCGGTTACGGTATGGGCGTTAATGCCAATAATGAAGCCATCGCTGTGGCTAAGGGCAAGAAAAAGCTCAGCACCTCGGATGTAGACAATGATGACGGTATCATCGACATTGAAGATGGTATCGCTCCCGAGGAAAAGATCACTTATTCCATTAATAAACCTATCATTGCCAATAATTTCACCTTCAACTCCCAGGAAAACGATCCTGTGAGTCCCTGGACGCCTAATTTTGAGAGTATCAACGGTAGCACACCGCCGGCTGATACGGATCCAGCCGATCCTACAAGCGTCAACTCGGTTGATAGTTTCCTCTATGACATCAATGATGCCGGTATTCGTGTTGGTGCCATGACAGGTAAAGAGAAGAAGGTTGACTATAACGGGGAAACCGAAGGGCAGGAGTACTGGTATTACCGTGACTTTGAGCAGCGCGGTTTTGTCAAAGACGGCAGTACTGAAGTGCCGCTGTTGCCGCCTTATACCACTTACACCAAAGATGATAAAACAGCGGAGCTCGGTGGTTGGTCGATGGCTTCTGCGATCAACAGTAAAAACCAAATTGCCGGTTATGCCAGCACTGCTATCAGCAAATATGGGGCAGAGCGAGTGGCTATTTGTCTCAGCGACGACAACACGTTGCCGCTGGATGTTTGTCTGCAAAGGGAAAAGTACCCTAATGCCAATAATACCCGCAATATTCAGTACCAAATGCGAGCCTATGTTTGGCAATACGAGAACGGCGCAGTTACCGGTACTGAGTTACCGCTTGGTCTGACACCCGGGGATTCAGATTATACCTTTACCGCGCAGGGACTGGGGCTGAACAACGCAGGGGTTGTAGCCGGACGCTCTCATGTTTACCGTAATGGTGATACAGACAACCTGAGAATGGATGCGGCTTACTGGAGTCAAGATACCAATGGTGAATATAAGTACCATTGGATCCCGGTTGTTGATGGCGATGTACGTAATTCCATTGCCTATGACATCAATGATGCAGGGATTTTGGTTGGTAGTTACAACAAATATATCCAAGGTTATATCCGCGATAAGTTCTTTATCTACGATACAAACACCCCGGAAACCAAGCCGGTTACCCCCAATGATTTCTATAGCACCATGTCGGATCTCTCCAGTAAACCTAGAGATATCAACAACAAAGGTCAGGTCGTGGGTTATATTGAGTCAACTCATGACAAAGATAAACCAAGGCCGAAAGTGGGCTTCCTGTTTGATAAAGAGTCCGGTGAGTTCAGTAATCTCAATAAGTTGCTGACCTGTGAGTCAAAAGGCTATGAGAAAGATGCCGAAGGCAACTGGAAACGTCATGAAGTGAGTGTTGAGGACGGTTCAGGCAAAACCCTGACCTACAACACTGACATAGTGGTGGTGGAAGCCAACAGTATCAATGAGGAAGGCACCATAGTCGGTACTGCCTTTATCCGTAAGCCTTCTTATCAGTTTGATGAAAAAGGTAATTTGGTAATTGGTGAAAACGGCAAGCCGCTGTTTGAGCTTAATGGCAACGGTCAGCCAGTGACTTCTTATCTGCCGCGTATGGTTGTTCTTAAGCCCAGTGGCAGTGGGGAAGCCTGTACTCAGGTGGACGACGGTGATATTGATAAGCCGTTTGAGCGTTCCGGTGCGGCCAGTTTGGGTTGGTTGGCATTGCTGCCGCTTATCTGGTGGCGCAGACGTAAAATTTAAGCTTGGTTTAAGCCTGTGAGATCGGCGCCTAAAAGGCGCCGATTTTTTTTAATCAGGATCTCAATAGTTTAAAATTTCTTCGCTATAATTGGCGATTTTTTGATTGATCTCGGCGTTGAAAAGTTCTATTCATAGCAAGTGAAGCTGATGCTTCTATGTAAAATAGTACAGAGGACGCTTGCATGAAGAGACAAAAACGAGATCGTTTAGACCGAGCCTTTTCGAAGGGATTCCAAGCCGGTGTCGGCGGCCGCTCCAAGGAGCTTTGTCCTTATTCGAATCTTGATTCTCGCTCCCAGTGGCTAGGAGGTTGGCGCGAAGGGGTAGAAGGCCGGATAAGCGGCCTGTTCAGTAAGTAATTCAGCAAGATTGCCCTCTCAGAAGAGGGCATTTTTATGCATCTCTGAAAATAACAAGGTCGGCAATTGCCGACCTTGTTGTTTGAATTCTCTACTTTAGAAGGTGGAAGTATCGCTGAACACACCTACTTTCAGATCCGTGGCCGAGTAGATCTCGCGGCCATCTACTTCCAAAGTTGCATCGGCAATGCCCATCACCAGTTTACGGTGTATGGTGCGCTTGATATTCAGCCTATAAGTTACCTTCTTGGCGCCGGGAAGTACCTGACCGGTAAATTTAACCTCACCAACCCCCAGCGCGCGGCCTTTACCTACCGCACCTTCCCAGGCAAGGAAGAAACCAACTAGTTGCCACATGGCATCCAGCCCCAGGCAACCAGGCATAACAGGATCATCAACAAAATGACAGCCAAAGAACCAGAGATCCGGATTGATATCCAGCTCTGCAACAATTTCACCTTTGCCGAAGGTGCCGCCGTTATCGTTGATGGTGACAACTCGGTCAATCATCAACATATTATCCACGGGGAGGCGAGGGGAATTCTTGCCAAATATCTCACCATGGCCACAGGCGATAAGTTCTTCTTTGTTGAAACTGTTTACTTTAGTCATTGTTGTTACCACATCCTTCTTCAAGTGCCGCCAAGATTAGCGAACAGGTGTAAGCTAAACAACTCCGATCAGCTAGTTATTGATTAAAAAATGGCAATCTTGCCAGTAACCTCGCAAAATAGCCTGGTTCTTCATCAAGATTACCTGCCAATCTGTCCAGTCGTTGTTGAACCATGCCGTAAAGCGTGTCCTCTGGGAAGTTGTTGTCCTCGTCGGCTTCCCCGGCTTTTATTCCCATCAGCAGAGTGACGGCTTGGTCTACATGAGTGATTTCGTAGAGCTGGAATAATCCTTGTTCTACCGCTGTTATAACATCGGGTGTCAGGTTGAGTTGCTGCACATTGGACTTGGGCATAATTACTCCCTGGCTGCCGGTCAAGCCGCGCCTCGCGCAGAGTTTGAAGAAGCCTTCAATCTTCTCATTGACGCCCCCAATTGCCTGTACATTACCAAACTGATCCAGTGCGCCGGTTACCGCGAGTCCTTGGTCTATCGGCTGTTCGGTTATGGCCGAGATCAGGCTGCAGTATTCGGCGAGAGAGGCGCTGTCACCATCAATTTCCTGATAGGATTGCTCAAATACGATATTGGCATTGAGGTGCAAGGGTGCATCGCGGCCAAATACCCGATAGAGACACGCGGACAGGATCATCATTCCCTTGGCGTGGATATTACCCGCCAACTCAGATTTCCGTTCAATATCGGCGACTTCACCATCTCCATAGTGCACCGATGCCGTTATCCTGGCCGGCTCGCCATAGCAATAATCCAAGGTGTCTATTACAGTCAGGCCGTTAATTTGCCCCACCATAGCGCCTTCAGTTGGCAAATAGATGAAGGCGTCATCAAGATTTTGTGCCGACTGCTGCTCTTGGGCGTTATGCCGTTGTTGGCGTTGTGCCAGGGCATGTTCAATGGCGTTGGCATCCAGCGCTTGTCCTTGGCTATAAAAAGTAGCTTCAGCGAACACTTGTGCCAAATCTGCGCTGGCGAGGCTCAAACGTTGTTGATGCTCTGTCAGGCGACTACTGTATCTGAGCAGAGGCAGTAAGGCCGACTCTGTCAACTGACAATGGCTGAGTTTTGCCAGTTCTGCCAACCAGACTACATAGTCATTGATAGCGACTTTTTGCAGGTCTACTTCAAATACCAGTTCGCCAAGCAGGGCAAATAACTCGCTAAATCTGCGTTCGTGGAACCTGAGTTCGCTGTAGAGCAGACTCGAGCCCACCAATACAACTTTGGCTTGAAGTGGCTGCCATTGCCCTTGAAGCTCGAAACCACCTTTTTCAATGGCATCTAATAATAGCTCCCATAAAGGCTCACGTTTCCACAGGGATTCGGCGCAGATAAATAGTATTCCTGGCGTTGTGAGGGCACCCGGTTGCCTTTGTTGTTGACTATCCTGATGGCCGAGTAGCTGCGCCCGGGTGATGCGACCGCTCAAGTATTGCATCGGCATCTTGCTCTGGGCGCTCAGGGCTTTAAATAGCCAAACGCGGTGGATACCCTGGAAATCTGCCAGGAAAAGTTGTTGTCCTGATAAAGTTTGCAGCAGGCCAAAGGCCTCTATGACTCTTTCCTGTCCAAGTAATAGATCTGTCAGTTGGCTCGATGTGGGAAGCTGCAGATTGGAGTATTGAGGGGTAAGGGCCCCGGCCGGGATCAAGCTAGGCTTCATTGTGGCTCAAAGTCATTTAAAGATAAGCTGATTTTACCACAGGGGTGACGGAGCGGCATGGTAAATCTCCATTCTGGAGCGGCTTTTATTGTGCGATATGAGTTCCGTTTGAATCTTTCGGATGGCTGAGATTTGGGCATATGAACATATTTTTAGAAATAAGGGTTTACAACGGCTTAGTGAGCTTATAATATTTGCGCCGTTCCGGAGGGGTGGCAGAGTGGTTGAATGCACCGGTCTTGAAAACCGGCATGGGTTTATAGCCCATCCAGGGTTCAAATCCCTGCTCCTCCGCCATATTCAGAGA
>NZ_LVDR01000028.1:0-25142 GCF_007636515.1 Shewanella sp. MSW | reverse complement strand
TGTGTTAGGCCTGCCGCCAGCGTTCAATCTGAGCCATGATCAAACTCTTCAATTAAAGTTTTGGTTGATTCCGAAGAATCGACTCAATGAATTCTGTTCGTATGAACACTCTTCATCGAGTTAAATCGTTTTGTCGATTTCTCAATGCCTGTGAGTGTCCACACAGATTTGCTTGTTTATCTTGTTAAAGAGCAATCCCTTAGACGCTGTGGTCATCGGGTCAGGGCTGCGTATTTTACGCTTTCCTGCTGCGGCGTCAAGAGGTATTTACCATCTTTTTTCGCCTGTCGCTGAAAGGACTCAAAAGCCTCTTTTCTTCGACCCTGTCACGTCCTTCGCGTTGCCGCTGTGCCGTGTCAGTGGGAGCGCATTATAGGGAGCCTAAACTTTTGTGCAAGGGCTTTTTAAAAGAAAAAAGATCGCTTGCCGAACTTTTAGGCAAAAACGATCTTTTTCAGTCATCATGGCTGTTTTACAACCAGATTTAGCTAGTTTGCAGCCGACTTAGTAACATTTTCCTGCTCAATAAAGCCTTTGAGTAAGGCTATCGCTTTTGGGTCATCCCAGTCGACAAAGCTACGAACAAAGGCAATCAGCTCCCCTTTACCATTTAGAATAAAGGTCGCCGGGATAGTATCGAGTGGGAATATCTGCCCCAACTGCATCTGCGGATCGTAGTAACTGCGGAAGTTTGCCATCCCCTGGGATTGCAGAAAACTGGCAACTTGTTCCTGCCCCCCCTGATCGATGGAAATCGGTAGCAGGGCGAACTCTTTATCACTGAACTGATCTTCAAGTCGTTCCAGTGCCGGCAACTCCCTAACACACGGAGGACACCAAGTGGCCCAGATATTGACCAGCACCACTTTTCCTTTGTGTTGACTGAAATCCAATTGGCTACCGGCCTTATCTTGAAACGGCACCACTTCCAGGGGAAAGCTGTGGGGGAGGACATTGATCTTGTCGACACTGGATTGGATCTGATTGTGCTCCTTTGGCTGCATACCAGGATAAGCCTGCGCCCCCAGTGACAGGGACGCCAGCAAAAGTAATGAGTATCCGAGTTTATTCATTACTTGTCTCGCTTCAATAACTCATCCAACTGGCGTTGTTCTTCGGCAGACAGTTCAAGCTCTTTACCACCGGAAGTACGTTGTTTACGGATGAAGATAAAGCCAATCAAACCACCAAACAACAGCAGTGCCACAGGCCCAAGCCACAGAACGTAGGTCTTGGTTTCAAGTCTCGGCTTATAGAGGACAAACTCACCATAGCGACTGGTCATGAACTGGACGATTTCATCATCGGCTTTGCCCTCTTCCACCATCTTGTACACTTCAAGACGTAGATCGCGGGCAACCGGTGAGTTGGAATCGATCAGATTTTGGTTCTGACACTGAGGGCAACGCAGCTCATGAGCCAACGACAACGCTCGCTTCTGCTTATCAGGAGAGCTGAACTCGAAAGTGTCCACCGGCGTTGCCGCCACCTGAGCGGCATAGCCAATCAGGAGTGCTACAACAGCAAAGGTTTTTAGCAGCAACTTTCTCATGACGCTTTATCCTTAGCGGCCTCGGCCTGCAACTGTTGGATCATGGGATACAGGGTTTCTTTCCAAACCCGCATATCTACCGGCCCAGCATAGCGATAACGAATAATGCCGTTATGATCCACGATGAAACTTTCCGGCGCACCGTATACTCCGAGATCCAGACCAAGACGACCATCTTTGTCATAGATATTCAGCGTGTAAGGGTCGCCTTGACGAGAGAGTTCTCTCATTGCCAGTGCACGCTCGTCACGATAATTAATGCCATGGATAGGTATCAAATTCTGACGTGCCAGTTGCATCAGGTAAGGATGTTCATACTTACAGGATGGACACCAAGTTGCCCATACGTTCAGCATGGATACCTTACCTTTGAGATCTTCGTTGGTGATCATCTCTCCCGGCGTTTCCAGTTTTTCCAATTGGAAGGCAGGCACTGGCTTGCCTTCCAAAGCGGAATCCAACTGCTGCGGATTCAAGAACAGTCCCTTATAAAGGAAGATCCCCATCAAAAGAAACAATATCAGTGGAATAAAAAGTATTAGCTTCTTCATCTTCTTCTTACCTGTTTCAGGCTGTTGCCAGTTTGGCTTTCTTGGCTGCGGCCGCTTCTTCAGCACGCGCCTTGGCACGGTATCGCTTGTCTGAAGCAGCAAAGAAACCACCAACCATCATAAAGATGCTGCCAAACCACAACCAACGAACAAAAGGTTTGTAGTTCAGTCGCACTGCAAATTCAGTACGGCTAATAGGGTCGCCCATAGTGACATAGAGATCCCGGAACAGGCCCCAGTCGATACCGGCTTCGGTCATATCCATGGTGCGAACATTGTATTGACGACGATCCGGCTGCAACAATGCAATCTTTTCACCATCTTTAAGTACTTCAACCTGTCCTTGCTGTGCCGTGTAATTGGGGCCAACAACGTTACGGGTTTCCAGATAGTTGAAGGTGTAACCGGCCAGTTCATGACTGGTACCAGGCCCCATACGCACGCTCTTCTCAATAGAGTAGTTAGACACCATGGTGGCACCAACTACTGAGACAGCAATACCTAAGTGAGCAATGATCATCCCCAGTTCACTGCGGCCCATACGCGCCAGGCTGACACTACCGTCTTTAGCTTTAATCACGTTGTAACCGGCACGCAGAGTCGCCAGCACAATCCACACTGCCGCACCTATACCCAGTGCCACCCAGATGTTGAACTCACCACCGGCGATAAATGGCGCGATTACACCCAGCACAGCCGAGATAATCGCAGGTACCAATAACTGACGTTTGAGCTCTCCTTGTTTGGATTTTTTCCAGCGAATGATGGGACCAATCCCCATAAAGCCGAACAGCACCAGCACGATCGGAACAAACACTGCATTAAAGTATGGTGGGCCAACAGAAATCTTACCCATGCCCAACGCATCGATCAGCAGTGGATAAAGAGTACCGAGCAATACAGTACCTGCAGCCACAGTCAGCAATACGTTACAAACCAGCAGCATGGTTTCTTTGGATTTCAAATCGAAGCGAGCTGGGCTGCTCATTTCACTGGCACGGAAGGCAAACAGGGTCAGCGAACCACCGATAGCCAAACCGAGCAGCAACAGAATGAACATACCCCGGCCTGGGTCTGCCGCAAAGGAGTGCACTGAGGTCAGCACGCCAGAACGAACAATAAATGTACCCAGTAAGCTCAAAGAGAAGGCAAAGATAGACAGAAGCACTGTCCAGTTACGGAAGGCACCGCGCTTCTCTGTCACTATCAAGGAGTGAACCAGAGCTGTACCAACAAGCCATGGCATAAAGGACGCGTTTTCAACCGGATCCCAGAACCACCAACCGCCCCAACCTAACTCGTAATATGCCCACCAGGAGCCCAATGCGATACCACCAGTGAGGAAGATCCAGGCAGCCAGAGTCCAAGGACGACTCCAACGAGCCCAAGCAGAATCGAGTCGACCGCTCATCAATGCGGCGATAGCGAAGGCGAAGCTGACTGAAAAGCCCACATACCCCAGATAAAGCATGGGTGGGTGGAAGATCAAACCCACATCCTGCAACATAGGGTTAAGGTCACGCCCTTCTGCCGGGATCGGGAACAAACGTTCGAATGGGCTGGAAGTGAGCAGCATAAACAGGGTAAAGCCTATGGTGATCATCGCCAACACGGCCAATACCCGAGCGGTAAACACCTCTTCCAACCCCTTGCTGAAGAAAGCTACAGCTGCGGTCCACACCGAAAGTGAGAAGACCCAGAACAACAATGAGCCTTCATGTCCGCCCCAGACTGCTGCAATCTTAAAGAAGATAGGCAATTGAGAGTTGGAATGATGAGCCACATAGGCTACTGAGAAGTCATCGATTGCGAAGCTATAACCCAACGCAATTACCGATAAAAAGATGAAAAAAAACATACCGTAACTTAGTGGCCAGGCATAGCGCACTAGGTATTGGTCTTTGCGGGCAACACCGATCAGGGGGACTGTCATCAGCAGTACTGCGAACGCCATCCCTATGATCAATGAGAAATGTCCAAGTTCTGGGATCATGGGTTTTCCTCAGTTTCCAGGTCAATGTCTGCCAAGCTTCTATTCTAGGCAGACGCACAACTACGGGCACACACCATTACTTTATTAACTTAATTGCGGCTTAAAAGCCGCAAGGGTTAACAGGTATATATTACGAATTTTTGTTCATTTTAGTATTTGCTTTTGTTCCTGTCTGCCACTTTCCACCAATTATGGGTCGCGGCTCTCATTCTCCGAGCGACCAATATTGACCATGGAAAAACGGCAAGACTCCAAGCTGTGACAGGCGTTAAATAGAGAAGTTTCATTGAATTTTTTGCTGAAATTTGGAACTGTGAACCAGTGCCCAACTATGACCATTAACTTTGGTGGGGGACTTATATTACTGTTCAATGAATCATCTTTCCGTATAATCTTGCAATCAGGCCGTGCGGTAACCCCGCTTTGTCACAAACCAACGTGAAATAAACATAATGACCACTTTTTGGATTTTTATTGCGATTGTTGTGTTAGTCAGCCTGGGGCTGATCTGGCTCCCTCATTTCCGGCAGCAGAAGCTACTCAAGGCTGAAGAGTCCGGTGTCCGTAAACAGACCAACCTGGAACTGTTTAACGAACGTCTAGCTATTCTGGAAAAAGAACGCCAGGAAGAACTGCTGGACCAAGACGAATTTGAATCCCTGAAAAAGGAGCTGGAAGTCAGCTTGTTGCAGGACATCAAGCAAGGAGCGGATGATTCGCTCGATACACAAGCCAAGCCTAAAGGGCTACTGTGGCCAAGTCTGATGTCTGCCGTATTACTGGTCGTGGCCGGTTACTCCTATCAACAGTTAGGCGCCTATCAGAATATCGATTCACCTCAACCTGAAAACCCCCATGCAGGTATGAGTACTGAACAGATCATGATGCAACGGGTGCAAATGATGGAATCTGCAGTGCAGCAGGAGCCGGAAAACAGCCAAGCTTGGTTCAGTCTGGGTCACGCCTACATCTCTGCCGGACAATATGATCAGGCAGTAGCAGCCTTTGATAAGGTGATCGAACTGGTGGGAGTTCACGCCGAGTTGCTTGGCCCCAAAGCTACCGCCCTCTATTATAAGGCCGGTCAGCAGATGATCCCTGTGGTTCAGTCACTGATTGATCAAGCGCTGAAACTGGATCCACAAGACCCTTCCACTCTACTGCTGGTTGGTATGGATGCTTTCTTTACCGCGGATTACAACAAGGCAATCGGCGCTTGGCAAACCATTCTTGACAGTGATAGAGCCGACGTGGATCGCGCCGCACTGATCAATGCCATCGACAGCGCCAAGATGCGCCTGCAGGCAGAAGGTGGTGCCACTATGCCAAATGATGAGGCTCACAAGGGCTTAAAGACAGCAACAGCAAAGACAGTGACACTGAATGTCTCTATCGCCCCTGAACTGGCGGCCAAAGTCAGCAATACAGATATGCTGTTCATCTTTGCCAGAGCAACCGAAGGCCCTAAAGTCCCACTGGCTGCCACCAAGGTGAGTGCCAAGTCATTACCTGTGACAGTGACTCTGGATGATTCCACCAATATGGGTGGTAACGTTAAACTCAGCGATGCTACCGATGTTGAAGTGATTGCAGTATTGTCCAAGCACGGCAGCGTAAAACCTCAACCAGGCGATCTGCAAGGTAAGTTGGCCAGCATCAAAGTCGGTGCCAGCGGTGAACTGGTGCTGGATACCGAAGTTCAGTAATCCTAACCTTGACAAATAGACATAAAAAAACCGGCTGATGCCGGTTTTTTTATGATGATACCTGATTACTTGGACATGAATCCAATAGCGTTCTTGTAATCTTCATCAGTACAATCTGTACACATGCCACCAGGAGGCATAGCGTTCAAACCAGACTTAACGCTGTTAAGCAGGGTGTCGATACCTTTGGCCAGGCGAGGCTCCCAAGCAGCAGCATCGTGTGCTTTAGGTGCACCGGCAACACCCATGCTATGGCAGACTTGGCAGGCTTTATTGTAAACGGCCTCACCTTCTTGGGCTGACACGTTCGCAGACATAGTCAATGCAGCTACTGCGGTCATTGCTAACAGTTTTTTCATGTTCAATGTTCCTAATGCAAATACTTACAAAGCTCAACGCTGCCCTTGGTTTAAGCAGGCAGACTCATTTTAGCTCGCTAAGAGTACAACAAACTTCAATAAATCTCACCTTTTTGTGATTAAAATCGCAGCTTGTTCCGTAAAAAAGGACAAAGGTCGCGAATTCATTAATATATTAGTAACAGATAAAAAAGTTCCAAAAAATTCACTTTTATTGGAAGCACATCAAATTGCTGAAACTTAGTGCAAACCAGTGGTAAACCCCAGCCAGAGCATGTGTTAGTATCTCTTGTGTTTCCTTATCGCTTGTTATAGAGGGCTCAGTGGCAGAACCAAAACCTACATCACTGCTGTCGGCAAGCAGCCTCACTTGTATTCGAGAAGAGCGAATACTATTCGATGAACTCAGCTTCGATATCCATCCTGGCGATATTGTCCAGATTGAAGGTCCCAACGGTGCCGGTAAAACCAGCCTACTGCGGATCCTCGCTGGCCTGTCACGCCCATACGGAGGGGAAGTCCTGTTCCAGGGAGAAGCTATTACTCGTTGCCGCGATGAGTTCAATGAAAACCTGCTTTATCTGGGCCATCTCGCGGGCGTGAAAAGCGAATTAACCGCCGAGGAAAACCTTAACTTCAATTTAAGAATCAGTGGGTATGATGACTTTGATGCTCGGGAAATCCTTGCCAAAGTCAACCTGACCGGTTTTGAAGAAGCGCTTGCAGGCCACCTGTCTGCGGGCCAACACAGACGAACCGCACTCGCCAGGCTCTGGCATACCGCCTGTAAAATCTGGATTCTGGATGAGCCCTTTACCGCGATCGATAAGAAAGGGGTCGCTGAATTGGAACAACTCTATATTCGCCATGCCGACGCCGGTGGCTGTGTCATTCTGACGACCCACCAGGATATGGGCATCATTACAGATGAAAGGTTGCGGAAAATCCGCTTGGATTATCGCTTCGTATAAGGCTTAGCAGAGATGAACAGAGGCATTAGTTTTACCAAGGCATTTTTCACCCTGCTGAAACGGGATCTACAGATTGCCGTGCGTCATCGTGGTGATATTTTTAACCCACTGCTGTTTTTTATCATAGTGGTTACCCTGTTTCCGCTGGGTATAGGTCCTGAGCCGCAGGTGTTGACCCGGATTGCTCCCGGGATTATCTGGGTTGCGGCCTTGCTGGCAGCCATGTTGTCACTGGAACGTTTGTTCAAGGCAGACTTCAGTGACGGAAGTCTGGAGCAGATGTTGCTTAGCCCGCAGCCACTGGCGCTGTTGGTACTGGCCAAAGTGTTTGCTCACTGGTTACTGACTGGCGTACCTTTAATTATAATCGCACCGCTGTTGGCTGTGCTGCTGCATCTGGACGACAACAGTTATGGTGCCCTGATAGCCACCTTGATGCTGGGGACACCTGTGTTGAGTCTGCTTGGCGCCATAGGTGTAGCCCTGACAGTGGGCTTACGCAAAGGCGGCGTGCTGTTGAGTTTGTTGATCCTGCCACTGTATATACCAGTGTTGATCTTTGCGACCGGCGCGATCGACTTTGCAGCATCCAAACAACCCTATGATGGTCAGCTAGCGATTTTAGGCGCTATGCTGGTCGGTTCTTTAGTCTTGGCACCTTTTGCTATTGGTGCCTCATTGCGAGTGAGTACTAACTGAAATGTGGAAATGGTTACATCCCTACGCCGACCCTCAAAGGGCGTATCAACTGTCAGGAAAACTACTGCCTTGGTTTGCACTGCTTGCCCTGGCACTTATCGCAACCGGAACCGTGTGGGGCTTGGCATTTGCTCCCACTGATTACCAACAGGGTGACAGCTACCGTATTATCTTTATCCACGTACCGGCTGCATCCATGTCAATGGCTGCTTACATGGGCATGGCAACCGCGGCCTTCATTGGCCTGGTGTGGCAGATTAAGCTGGCCGATTGGGCAGCCGCCTCTATCGCACCAATTGGTGCTGTAGTGACCTTTATCGCTCTGTTTACTGGTGCCACTTGGGGTAAACCCATGTGGGGCACTTGGTGGGTTTGGGATGCACGCCTGACCTCTGAACTTGTGCTATTGTTCCTGTATTTAGGGGTTATCTCCCTCTATGCCTCATTCGAAGATAAGGTGCTGGCAGCCAGGGCCGCCGGCATTCTGGCCATAGTAGGGGTGATCAATATCCCTATCATTAAGTATTCGGTTGAATGGTGGAACTCACTGCACCAGCCATCCACTATCCGAATCACCGAAAAGTCGACCATGTCCACCGACATGCTCTACCCTTTATTGATCAACATATTTGGGTTTGGTCTGATGATAGGTGCCATCACTCTGGTGCGTTTCCGTGCCGAAATTCTGGCCCGTAATGGAATGCGCCCCTGGGTTAGGGAACTGGCCAAGGCCGAAGGAGTCAAATAATGCAGTTTCAATCTTTAGCAGAGTTTTTCAACATGGGCGGCTATGCCTTCTATGTGTGGTTGGCCTACGGTGTCACTTTCGTGTCCCTTAGCCTGCTTATCCTGGTTAGTTCGATGAAGAAGCGTCGGGTACTGCAGGAAATAGCATCCAAAGTGCAACGTGAGGAACGCCTCGCTCAAAACCGGAGTAACAGATCGTGAACCCAAGACGCAAAAAAAGACTGGTATTGGCAGTGGCCTTGATTGCAGGTGTTGCAGCCGTGGCTTCTTTGCTGTTATATGCCCTCAACTCTAACCTTAACCTCTTCTATACTCCCACCGAGATAGTCAATGGTAAAAAGGACACAGGCATCAAGCCGGAAGTGGGCCAGCGGATCCGCGTGGGGGGCATGGTTACTGTAGGCTCCATGGTACGTGATCCTGAAAGCCTGCATGTTGAATTTGCCGTGCATGATGCCGCCGGCGGTGAAATCATAGTAACTTATGATGACCTGTTGCCGGATCTATTCCGTGAGGGACAGGGGATTGTAGCCCAGGGTGTACTGGTTGAATCTGGCAAATTGGAAGCCTCTGAAGTGCTGGCCAAGCACGATGAAAACTATATGCCACCTGAAGTTGCTGAAGCCATGGGCCAGACCCATGAAAAGCTTGAGTACAACACGCAACAGGTCGGCGGCGCCAAGTAAACGCCCTTAGATAAAAAGCCTCTTCGGAGGCTTTTTTATTACTTGCAGAGTCAGAAATTTATGCCACGCTAAAATGCTACAGGCTGAATAGAAGGACTTGGCATGCGCGCATTGGTATTTCTGGGTATACTGCTGTCACTGCCAATCGGTGCTGCCAATCTCTTGCTGATTGAGTCCTATCATGCCGAATATCCCTGGGACCAAAGCTATAAAGCCGGGATAATGTCCATCCTTGGCAATGAACACCAATTTGAGACTTTCGCTCTCGATACCAAGCGACTCCCCAAAGAACAGTTTCAAATCCAGGCCAATAAAGCCTGGCAAAGATACCTGGAACTTAAACCCGATTTGGTCTTTCTCGCCGATGACAATGCCTTGATGCTGCTACACGAACGCTTCAGCCAAACCCAAACCCCGGTAGTTTATTTAGGGATCAACGGCAATCCTCGTGATTATAGGATCAAACATACAACTAACATTACCGGCGTGTTGGAGCGTCCTCTGTTCAAACGTTCCCTCTTGATGGCACAGGCTATGTTACCCACCCCACCACCACATAAATTCTTACTGTTATTTGACTCGGGTTATACCTCGGACACAGCGGTAGCTTCCATCAAAAAGCTCAACCAAAATTTGATGATAGGCAACAACCAAATCGATATTGAACAACATCAAAAGTTCAGTAGTTGGCAGGCTTCTGTGTCAAGCGCCCGAGAGCGAGGCTATGATGCTGTGTTTGTGGCCCTGTATCAAATGCTGCAAGATGATAAGCAACAGATAGTAGATGAGCTACAGGTAGCACGTTGGACCCACGAAAACGCCACTGTGCCTCATTTTGGTTTTTGGCATTTCAGTGTCGGCTCTGAAGGCAATATCGGAGGCTATATTCTGGATGGTTACAAGCATGGCTGCATAGCAGGAACCATAGCCAAACAGATCCTGGCGGGCATAAAACCGGCAACTATATTCCCAAAGATGGATACCAGCGGTGCTTATCTGTTCAGTGAAAGTGGTTTAACAAAATGGCAACTGAAACTGCCGGAAAGGGTCAAACAGCAGGCTGAACTCGTAGATTGACCTTAGGCGACGAACAAAATAAAAAGCCCCGCTAACAAGCGGGGCTTTTTCAGAACTTACCTGAGATTACTCAGCAGCAGCTTCAACTTCTACAGCTTCAGCGGCTTCTGGGCGACCTACCAGCTCGATGTAAGCCATAGGGGCTTTATCACCGGCACGCAGACCGCACTTCAGGATACGGGTGTAACCACCAGGACGTTCCTGATAGCGTGGACCCAGTTCGTTAAACAGTTTACCTACGACTTCTTGGTCGCGAGTACGAGCAAACGCCAGACGACGGTTTGCTACGCTGTCACTTTTAGCAAGTGTTATCAGAGGCTCAACTACGCGACGCAGTTCTTTGGCCTTCACTACGGTTGTCTTGATGATTTCATGACGAACCAGTGAACTTGCCATGTTACGGAACATGGCTTGGCGGTGACTGCTGTTGCGGTTAAGTTGACGACCACTCTTACGATGGCGCATGACCTAATCCTTATAACCTAAATCTGTACAAAACCTGGGACTTACAGGTCGTCTGCCAAACTAGCCGGTGGCCAGTTTTCCAGACGCATACCTAGCGACAGTCCGCGAGATGCCAACACATCCTTGATCTCGGTAAGAGATTTCTTACCCAGGTTAGGCGTTTTGAGCAGCTCAACTTCAGTGCGTTGTACCAGATCTCCGATGTAATGAATCGCTTCGGCTTTCAAACAGTTAGCCGAACGTACAGTTAGCTCTAAATCGTCGACAGGACGCAACAGAATCGGATCGAACTCCGGTTTCTCTTCTTTCTGCTCTGGCTCAGTCACATCACGTAGTTCAACGAAGGCATCCAGCTGTTCAGCCAAGATGGTCGCAGAACGACGGATAGCTTCTTCAGGATCGATAGTACCATTAGTGGTCATATCGATGATCAGCTTGTCCAAGTCAGTACGCTGTTCCACACGAGCCGCCTCAACATTATAAGCAATGCGAGCAACTGGCGAGAATGAAGCATCGACCAGCAGACGACCGATTGGGCGATCATCGTCTTCGGTTTGTGCACGGGCAGAAGCCGGTACATAACCACGACCACGCTCAACGCGGATACGCATACTGATGTCATTGTTACCGGTCAAGTGACAGATAACATGATCCGGGTTCACGATTGTGACATCGCCGTCGTGGGTGATGTCGGCTGCGGTAACAGGGCCTGCGCCGGACTTGCTCAGAGTGAGCATAGCCTCGTCTTTACCCTCGATCATAACTGCCAGCCCTTTCAGGTTCAGCAATATTTCAAGGATATCTTCTTGTACGCCTTCCTTACTGCTGTATTCATGCAGTACGCCGTCGATCTCGACTTCGGTAACCGCGCAGCCGGGCATAGACGACAATAGGATGCGACGCAACGCGTTACCCAAAGTATGACCAAAACCACGCTCGAGTGGCTCCAGAGTCACCTTGGCACGAGTTGGGTTAACCTGCTCGATATCAACGAGACGCGGTTTAAGAAATTCTGTAACAGAACCCTGCATTGTGTCCTCTCTTGTTTGTTAGCCTTACTTAGAGTAAAGCTCGACGATCAGCTGTTCGTTAATTTCCGCAGACAAATCGCTACGTTCTGGCAGACGCTTGAAAGCACCTTCCATTTTTGCGCTGTCGACTTCAACCCATGTAGGCTTCTCGCGTTGAGCAGCCACTTCCAGAGCAGCCTTGATACGGGCTTGCTTCTGTGACTTCTCGCGAATGCTTACAACATCATTCGCAGACACTTTGAATGACGGAATGTTAACAACACGACCGTTGACCATAATTGACTTATGGCTAACCAGCTGACGTGCTTCTGCACGAGTCGCACCGAAGCCCATACGATAAACTACGTTATCCAGACGGGTTTCCAAAAGTTGCAGCAGGTTTTCACCTGTGTTGCCTTTCAGACGTGCAGCCTCTTTGTAGTAGTTACGGAACTGCTTTTCCAGTACACCGTAAATACGACGAACTTTTTGTTTCTCGCGTAACTGCAAGCCATAATCAGACAAACGTGGCTTACGAGCGCCATGTTGTCCAGGTGCAGCTTCCAGCTTACACTTCGAATCGATTGCTCTCACACCGCTTTTCAGGAAAAGGTCAGTACCTTCCCGGCGGCTGAGCTTGAGCTTGGGACCCAAGTATCTTGCCATGATCTTTCTCCAACTATCCTAACGAAACTGCCAATTACACGCGGCGTTTTTTAGGAGGACGACAACCGTTATGAGGGATCGGCGTCACATCAGTGATGTTGGTAATTTTGTAACCAACAGCGTTCAGCGCACGAATGGCTGACTCACGACCTGGACCTGGACCCTTCACGAAAACTTCAAGGTTTTTAACACCATAATCCTGAGCAGCAGTACCTGCGCGCTCAGCTGCCACCTGCGCAGCAAATGGAGTAGATTTACGTGAACCACGGAAACCTGAACCACCTGCAGTCGCCCATGACAGAGCGTTACCTTGACGATCTGTGATAGTAACAATTGTATTGTTGAAAGACGCATGGATATGAGCCATGCCATCAGCAACCTGTTTACGTACGCGCTTACGCGGAGAACGTGACGGAACTTTAGCCATTGTCTACCTTCCCGTTACTTCTTGATTGGTTTACGTGGACCTTTGCGAGTACGCGCATTGGTCTTAGTACGTTGCCCACGGAGAGGCAGGCTACGGCGATGGCGGAGGCCACGATAACAACCAAGGTCCATAAGACGCTTGATGTTCATTGAAACCTCGCGGCGTAAGTCACCCTCTACTGAGTATTTGGCAACTTCTTCGCGTAGAGTATCGATTTGAGCTTCGCTCAATTCCTTGATCTTAGCGTCTTCGGCAATGGAAGTAGCCGCGCAGATAGCTTTAGCGCGAGTACGACCGATACCGTAGATAGCAGTCAGTGCAATGACTGTGTGCTTTTGATCAGGAATGTTAATGCCAGCGATACGGGCCACTATGCACTCCTTAAGTTAAAGGCCATCTGTGAAAAGCCCGAAAGGATACTCGACAGATGACTAGTTTGCAAACAATATTTTTGGCCAGCCCAGTTAAGAGCTGGCCAAGATTTTTTTAGCCTTGACGCTGTTTGTGTTTTGGTTCAACACAGATAACGCGTACAACGCCACTACGCTTGACGATCTTGCAGTTACGGCAGATCTTCTTCACGGAAGCTCGAACTTTCATTTCATCACTCCGTAAAGCTATCTTATCGACCAAAGCGATCGAGATTCGCTTTGTTCACCAGATTAGCTTTCTTCATCACAGACTCATATTGATGAGACATCATATGGGTCTGAACCTGAGCCATGAAGTCCATGATCACAACTACCATAATCAGTAGTGAAGTACCGCCAAAATAGAACTGTACTTTCCATGCGATTAACATGAACTCCGGAATTAAACAGATAAAGGTAATATACAACGCGCCTGCCAGAGTCAAACGGGTCATCACTTTATCAATGTAACGCGAAGTCTGTTCGCCGGGACGGATCCCGGGAATGAACGCACCACTCTTCTTCAGGTTATCTGCTGTCTCACGAGGGTTAAACACCAACGCAGTATAGAAGAAACAGAAGAAAATAATTGCTGCTGCATACAACAGAGAGTACAGCGGCTGTCCAGGAGAAACTGCGAGGGAAACCTCAGTCAGCCATTCCATAGACGGATTCTGACCAAACCACTGAGCCAGTGTGCCTGGGAACAGAATAATGCTGGACGCAAAGATTGGCGGAATTACGCCGGCCATATTAACCTTCAGCGGCAAGTGAGTTGACTGCGCAGCAAACACCTTACGGCCCTGCTGACGCTTGGCATAGTTAACGACGATACGACGCTGACCACGCTCCACAAATACCACGAAATAGGTTACGGCAAACACGATCACCGCAATCAACAACAATACTAATACGTTCAAGTCGCCTTGACGCGCTTGCTCGGCCGTTTGACCGATAGCAGAAGGCAGACCGGCTACGATACCTGCGAAAATCAGGATCGAGATACCGTTACCTATACCGCGCTCGGTAATTTGCTCGCCAAGCCACATCAGGAACATGGTTCCTGTGACTAAACTGACGACTGCAACAAAATAGAATCCGAAACCGGGATCGACCACCAGGCCGGTCACCAAATTTGGCAACCCTGTTGCAATACCGATCGACTGGAATGTACCCAGCACCAGCGTACCCCATCTTGTGTACTGACTGATTTTTTTACGTCCTGACTCACCTTCCTTTTTCAGTTCAGCGAGTGCAGGATGCACAACAGTCAGCAACTGCATGATGATCGAAGCCGAAATGTACGGCATGATCCCCAATGCAAAAATAGAGGCGCGCTCAAGGGCGCCACCCGAGAACATGTTAAACATGCCCAGGATGGTTCCCTTTTGCTGAGCAAACAGCTCTGCCAATACAGCAGCGTCAATACCAGGAATTGGCACAAATGAACCGGCACGAAACACGATAATTGCGCCAATCACGAACAGGAGGCGAGCTTTCAATTCGGAAAGTCCACCTTTCGCGCTTTTTAAATCAAGTCCTGGTTTTGCCATCGACGTATTATTCCTCGATCTTACCGCCGGCAGCTTCGATAGCTGCACGTGCACCTTTGGTTACCTTCAGACCTTTTACGGTCACTGGGCGCTCAATGGTACCTGAAAGAACGATTTTCGCAAACTGGATGTTGCGAGTTATTACGTTCGCATCTTTCAGTGCGTTCAGGTCGATAACGTCACCATTAACTTTTGCCAGTTCGCTCAAGCGAACTTCAGCAGTTACCATAGCGATACGCGAGGTAAAGCCAAACTTAGGCAGACGGATCTTAAGTGGCATTTGACCACCCTCGAAGCCAGGACGTACACCGCCACCGCTACGAGATTTTTGACCCTTGTGACCGCGACCAGCGGTCTTACCCAAGCCAGAACCAATACCACGGCCTACACGCTTAGGTGCAGACTTAGCGCCTGCAGCTGGAGATAAAGTATTCAGACGCATTGATTAGTCCTCCACCTTTACCATGTAGTAGACCTTATTGATCATACCGCGAACAGCAGGAGTATCTTCCAGCTCTACGGTGTGACCAATACGACGCAGACCAAGACCAGTCAGAGTGGCCTTGTGCTTAGGCAGACGCCCGATAGCACTTTTGGTCTGGGTTACTTTGATAGTTTTAGTAGCCATGGTGCATTACCCCCGAATTTCGTCAACATTCAGGCCACGCTTGGCTGCTATCTGCGCTGGTGACTTCATATGTACCAGTGCGTCAACAGTTGCACGAACGATGTTGATCGGGTTAGTAGAACCGTATGCTTTCGACAGTACGTTGTGAACGCCTGCTACTTCCAATACGGCACGCATTGCGCCACCGGCGATAATACCGGTACCCTCTGAAGCAGGTTGCATGTAAACACGTGAACCAGAGTGACGACCCTTCACCGGATGGTGCAGAGTGCCTTCGTTCAGGTTTACAGTAACCATGTTGCGACGGGCTTTTTCCATTGCTTTTTGAATAGCAGCTGGAACTTCACGCGCTTTACCATAGCCGTAGCCGATCTTACCGTTACCATCACCCACTACAGTCAGAGCGGTGAAGCTAAAGATACGACCACCTTTAACTACTTTAGAAACACGATTAACTGCAATCAGCTTTTCTTGCAGATCGTCTTTTTGCTGAGCTTCTAATTTAGCCATTGTTTTACCCCTTAGAACTGGAGGCCAGCTTCACGAGCGGCTTCTGCCAGAGCAGCAACACGACCGTGATACTTGAACCCAGAACGATCGAAAGCAACAACAGTTACGCCTTTTTCGATCGCGCGCTCAGCAATAGCTTTACCTACTGCCTTGGCCGCATCTACGTTACCGGTGTACTTCAGTTGTTCCTTTACTGCTTTCTCAGCAGTAGAGGCAACAGCCAGCACCTGAGCTTCAGGGTTGATTACCTGAGCGTAAATGTGACGCGGTGTACGATGTACAACCAGACGGTTGACGCCCAGCTCTTGGATCTTCTTGCGAGCGCGAGTGGCGCGGCGCAAGCGAGATGTTTTCTTATCCATATCGCGTTACCTACTTCTTCTTAGCCTCTTTACGGCGTACTTGTTCGTCATCATAGCGAACACCCTTGCCCTTATAAGGCTCTGGTGGACGATAGCCACGAATTTCAGCCGCAACCTGACCAACCAGCTCTTTATCGATACTTTTCAGTACGATGTCTGTTTGGCTTGGGCATTCAGCTGTAACGCCTTCTGGCAATTGATGAACCAGAGGGTGAGAGAAACCCAAGGTCAGGTCCAGAGCGCTGCCGCTAACTTTGGCACGGTAACCCACACCAACCAGCTTCAGCTTCTTTTCGAAACCCTGAGAAACACCAACAACCATGTTGTTGATCAGTGCGCGAGCAGTACCTGCCTGTGCCCAAGCGTTAACAACGCCTTCAACAGGAGAGAACTTGATTTCTGCACCTTCAACAACAACGTTAACTGCGCTGTTGATTACTCGAGTCAGACTACCTTTACCGCCTTTAACGGTAATAGTTTGGTCGTTTAAAGTCACCTCTACGCCGGCTGGAATAGATACTGGTGCTTTTGCTACACGAGACATTCCTAGCTCCTTACGCTACGTAGCAGATAACCTCACCACCCATGCCTGCAAGGCGGGCGGCACGATCAGTCATCAGGCCTTTAGAAGTGGACACAATTGCGACACCCAGTCCGCCCATAACCTTTGGCAGCTCGTCTTTACCTTTGTAAATACGAAGACCAGGACGGCTTACGCGCTGGATAGTCTCAACAACAGGTTGGCCCTGGAAATACTTCAGAGTGATTTCCAGTTCAGGCTTAGCGCCTTCTTCTGCTACGGCGTAGTCAGTGATGTAACCTTCATCTTTCAGCAGCTTTGCGATAGCAACTTTCAGTTTGGCAGAAGGCATCTTCACAGATACTTTGTTAGCAGCTTGGCCGTTACGAATACGGGTCAACATATCCGCAATAGGATCTTGCATGCTCATATTAGCTTACTCCGTGACAAGTGCTTACCAGCTGGCCTTACGCAGACCAGGAACTTCACCACGCATGGTTGCTTCACGCAGCTTGATACGGCTCAGGCCGAATTTGCGCAGGAAACCATGAGGGCGGCCAGTTTGATTACAGCGATTGCGTTGACGCGATGCGCTTGAATCACGTGGTAGAGCTTGCAGCTTAAGAACCGCATCCCAACGAGCTTCGTCAGAAGACTCTGGGCTGCTGATGATAGCCTTAAGAGCTGCACGCTTTTCAGCATACTTGGCCACGAGCTTTGCACGTTTTGCTTCACGTGCCTTCATTGACAATTTTGCCATTTCGCTACCCCTTATTTCTTGAATGGGAAGTTGAAAGCATCAAGCAAAGCGCGACCTTCTTCGTCAGTATTCGCAGAGGTAGTGATAACAATATCCATACCACGAATCTTATCGACTTTATCGTAGTCGATTTCTGGGAAGATGATCTGCTCGCGCACGCCCATCGCGTAGTTACCACGGCCGTCGAACGACTTAGCGCTCAGACCACGGAAGTCACGGATACGAGGGATTGCGATGTCAACCAAACGCTCAAAGAATTCCCACATGCGCTCACCGCGCAGGGTTACTTTACAGCCAATAGGGTAGCCTTCACGGATTTTAAAACCAGCAACTGACTTACGAGCTACAGTCACAACTGGTTTTTGGCCAGCAATAGCAGTCATATCACGGACAGCATTTTCCATGATTTTCTTGTCAGCTACGGCTTCGCCAACACCCATATTCAGGGTGATTTTCTCAATCCGAGGGACTTGCATGACACTGGTATAACCGAACTTTTTAGTTAGTTCAGCAACAACAGTCTCTTTGTATCTATCATGCAGTTTCGCCATCGTTTACTCCAGTTACTTAACGAGTTCACTGTTCGATTTGAAGAAACGGACTTTTTTACCGTCTTCGAATCGGAAACCAACACGATCCGCCTTGCCAGTGACAGGGTTAAAGATCGCAACATTAGATGCTTGAATCGGTGCTTCTTTCTCAACGATACCACCAGTCACACCCAGTTGAGGGTTAGGCTTCTGGTGTTTCTTAACGAGATTGATGCCTTCAACAATTAACTTACCGGTAGTAAGTACACGAGTAACCTTACCGCGCTTACCCTTATCCTTACCGGCCAGTACAATTACTTCGTCTTCACGACGGATTTTTGCTGCCATTTTGAAGCTCCTTACAGTACTTCTGGTGCCAGCGACACAATCTTCATGAATTGCTCAGTACGCAGTTCACGTGTCACAGGTCCAAAGATACGAGTACCAATCGGGGCAAGGTTTGCGTTAAGCAATACCGCTGCATTCCGATCGAAGCGAATGACAGAACCGTCTGGACGACGTACGCCTTTCTTAGTACGGACTACCACCGCGTTATACACATCACCTTTCTTCGCTTTAGCGCGAGGAATGGCTTCTTTAACAGAAACCTTGATGATGTCGCCGATACCGGCATAACGACGATGAGAGCCACCCAAGACCTTAATACACTGAACTCTGCGCGCGCCGCTGTTACATGCGACATCGAGAGTCGATTGCATTTGGATCATTTTAAGTGCTCCGCTATCGTTACTACACAATCCCCACCATGGGGCTAAATAAACACCATTTTTGCCGTTCAAATCGGTCAAAAATGGCGCGCAAGTATAACACCATAAATAGAGGATGGATAGTATTAAAAAACAAACGGCCCCAAAAAGGAGCCGTTTACCAGTTTACCTAATAAAAATTAGGCCTTGCTTACTACTTCAACCAGAGTCCAAGACTTAGTCTTAGACAGAGGGCGACATTCGCGAATAGACACGAAATCACCTTCTTTACACTGGTTTTGTTCGTCATGTGCATGGATCTTAGTAGTACGTTTGATGTACTTACCGTAGATTGGGTGCTTAACTTGACGCTCAACAGCTACAGTGATGGACTTGTCCATCTTGTCGCTGATGACTTTACCCTGCAAAGTACGGATTTTCTCAGACATTATGCACCTGCCTTAGAAGTAATAATGGTCTTAACGCGCGCAATGTTACGGCGCACTTGCTTCAGCTGGTGAGTTTGTGCCAGCTGACCAGTGGCGTGTTGCATACGCAGGTTAAACTGCTCACGCAGCAGACCAAGCAGTTCAGCGTTCAATTCCTCAACGCTCTTTTCTCTCAGTTCGCTCGCTTTCATTACATCACCGTCTTAGTTACGAAGGTAGTCTTGATAGGCAGTTTAGCAGCGGCCAGTGCGAAAGCTTCGCGAGCCAGCTCTTCTGAAACGCCATTCATTTCATAGAGTACCTTGCCTGGTTGAATCTGACATACCCAGTATTCAACGTTACCTTTACCTTTACCCATACGCACTTCAAGAGGCTTAGAGGTAATTGGCTTGTCAGGAAAAACCCTAATCCAGATTTGACCTTGACGCTTAATGTGACGTGTCATGGCACGACGTGCAGATTCGATCTGACGGGCAGTTAAACGGCCGCGGCCAACTGCTTTCAGACCAAATGTACCGAAGCTAACTTCAGTACCGTTCGCCAGACCGCGGTTGCGGCCTTTGAACATTTTGCGAAACTTCATACGTTTAGGTTGCAGCATTGCCGGCTCTCCTATTTACCACGAGGCTTGCGCTTAGGTTGCTGCTTCGGCTCTTCGATCTGAGGCACGATACCGTCCAGGACTTCACCTTTGAAGACCCAAACTTTAATGCCGATCACACCGTATTGAGTGTGACTTTCAGAGGTTGAATAGTCGATGTCAGCACGCAGTGTATGCAGAGGCACACGGCCTTCGCGATACCACTCGGTGCGCGCAATCTCAGCGCCGCCTAAACGGCCACTAACTTCAACTTTGATACCTTTAGCGCCCAGACGCATAGCGTTCTGTACCGCACGCTTCATAGCGCGACGGAACATAACACGACGCTCCAGCTGTTGAGCGATAGAATCAGCTACCAGCTTGGCGTCCAGCTCAGGCTTACGGATCTCAGCGATGTTAATTTGCGCAGGAGTGCCAGTAATTTTGGCAACTTCAGCACGCAGAACCTCAACGTCTTCACCTTTCTTACCGATCACAACACCTGGACGGGCAGTGTGAATAGTAACGCGGATGCTTTTCGCTGGGCGTTCGATAACGATCTTAGATACTGATGCGGCTTTCAGCTTCTCTTCGAGAAACTTACGCACTTCCCAGTCGCCGTGCAGATTAGCAGCGTAGTCTGCTTTATCAGCGTACCAGGTAGAGACCCAAGGCTTAGTGATACCCAGACGGATACCATTAGGATGTACTTTCTGTCCCATTGCTCTCTCCTAGCGATCTGATACAACCACAGTAATGTGGCTGGTACGCTTCATGATACGGTCGGCGCGGCCTTTAGCACGTGGCATGATGCGCTTCATAGTTGGACCTTCATCGACGAAGACTTTTCCAACTTTCAGTTCATCAATGTCAGCACCTTCGTTATGCTCAGCATTGGCAATGGCTGAATCCAGTACTTTTTTGACCAGTACGGCGGCTTTCTTGGGGCTGAAGGTCAGGATCTCGAGGGCCTTGGAAACAGGCAAACCACGGATCTGATCAGCTACCAAACGAGCCTTTTGAGGCGACGTACGGGCAAAACGATGTTTAGCTAAAACTTCCATCTCATTCCTCCCGTATTAACGCTTCTTCGCTTTCTTATCAGCAGCATGGCCGCGATAAGTGCGAGTTGGTGAGAATTCACCAAGTTTGTGGCCGATCATTTCGTCAGTTACGAACACAGGAACGTGCTGACGACCATTATGGACAGCGATGGTCAAACCAATCATGTTTGGAATGATCATTGAGCGACGTGACCAAGTCTTAATAGGCTTTTTGTCACCTGCTTCCACCGCTTTCTCTACCTTCTTCAGCAAGTGCAGGTCAATGAATGGACCTTTCTTGAGAGAACGTGGCATGGCGAATCCTCTTACTATTTATTACGACGACGTACGATGTACTTGTCAGTGCGCTTGTTACTACGGGTCTTGTAACCCTTAGTTGGCACACCCCATGGAGTCACTGGGTGACGACCACCAGAAGAACGGCCTTCACCACCACCATGTGGGTGGTCTACTGGGTTCATTGCAACACCACGAACTGTTGGGCGTACGCCTCTCCAGCGTTTGGCACCGGCTTTACCCAGTTGACGCAGCATGTGCTCGGCGTTACCAACTTCACCCAGAGTCGCGCGGCAATCAACTGGCACTTTGCGCATTTCGCCAGAGCGAAGACGCAGAGTGGCATAAGCGCCATCACGAGCTACAACTTGTACATAAGCACCGGCAGAACGTGCAATCTGAGCACCTTTGCCAGGTTTCATTTCAACAGCGTGAACTACGCTACCCACTGGGATGTTACGCAGCGGCAGGGCGTTACCTGTCTTGATTTCAGCTTCTACGCCAGAAACGATTTTGTCACCAGCCTGCATGCCTTTGGCAGCGAGGATGTAGCGACGTTCACCGTCTGCGTACAGTACCAGCGCGATGTGCGCAGTACGGTTTGGATCGTATTCCAGACGCTCAATCTTCGCTGGGATACCATCTTTATCACGTTTGAAGTCAATCAGACGGTAGTGTTGCTTATGACCACCACCAACGTGACGAACAGTGATACGACCAGTGTTGTTACGGCCGCCACTCTTAGATTTTTTCGCCAACAGGCCAGCAAAAGGTTTACCCTTGTGCAGGTCAGAGTTAACCACTTTAACGACGTGGCGACGACCTGGAGAGGTTGGCTTACACTTAATAACTGCCATGAGTAATCTCCTTACGCTTCAGCGCCGACGAAATCGATGTCAGCACCCTCAGCCAGAGTAACATAGGCTTTTTTCCAATCGCTGCGACGACCAACACGGGCACCGTGACGCTTGGTTTTGCCTTTGTTCACCAGAGTGCGAACTGAATCAACTTCAACTTCAAACAGTTTTTCAACTGCAGCTTTGATCTCAGCTTTAGTGGCGTCGATAGCTACACGGAAAACTACAGTGTTGTTCTTCTCAGCAACCACAGTGCTCTTTTCAGAGATGTGAGGCGCCAGAATAACTTTCAGTAAACGTTCTTCGCGGATCATGCCAGCATCTCCTCGATTTGCTTAACAGCATCAGCAGTTACCAGCACTTTGTCGAACGCGATCAGGCTTACTGGGTCAATACCAGCAACATCACGAACATCAACCTTGTACAGGTTGCGAGCTGCCAAGAACAGATTCTCGTCAACTTCGGAAGTCACAATCAATACGTCTTCCAGACCCATGTCTTTCAGCTTGGCCTTCAGCTCTTTAGTTTTAGGAGCTTCAACAGCAAACTTTTCAACAACGATCAGACGTTCTTGACGTACCAGCTCGGACAGGATGCTCTTCAGAGCGCCGCGGTACATTTTCTTGTTGACTTTCTGGCTGTGATCTTGGGTTTTAGCAGCGAAAGTTACGCCACCGCCACGCCAGATTGGACCCTTGACACCACCCGCACGAGCGCGGCCAGTACCTTTTTGGCGCCATGGCTTCTTGCCAGAGCCAGTCACTTCAGCGCGAGTTTTCTGAGCACGAGTGCCCTGACGCGCGTTTGCAGCGTAAGCTACAACTACCTGATGAACCAGTGCTTCATTAAAGTCACGGCCGAAGGTAGTTTCGGAAACTTCAAGAGCGCTTTGCGCGTCTTTCAATACCAATTCCATTACTATCTCCTCAGACCTTAGGCTTTAACGGCAGGCTTGATGATCAGGTCGCCATTGGTAGCGCCTGGAACAGCACCTTTAACCAGCAGCAGGTTACGCTCAGCATCTACACGTACTACGTCCAGATTTTGAGTGGTAACACGCTCAGCACCCATGTGGCCTGACATTTTTTTGCCTTTGAATACGCGACCTGGCGTCTGGTTCTGACCGATAGAACCGTTAGCACGGTGCGCCAATGAGTTACCGTGAGTCATATCCTGGGTACGGAAGTTCCAGCGCTTAACGCCGCCTTGGAAACCTTTACCTTTTGATTGACCGGTAACATCTACTTTCGCTACGTCAGCGAAGATATCTACGTTCAGCTCAGCACCAACTTCAATGCCTTCGCCTTCACCGTCTGCCAGACGCATTTCCCACAAACCACGGCCGGCGTCAACGCCCGCTTTGGCAAAGTGACCTGCTTCTGGCTTAGTGATGCGGTTGGCTTTTTTGGCACCAGTAGTAACTTGAAGTGCACGGTAGCCGTCGTTTTCCAGAGTTTTCACCTGAGTAACGCGGTTTGCATTTACTTCAATTACAGTAACAGGGATAGACACGCCATCTTCGGTGAAGATGCGGGTCATACCCACTTTACGACCAATAAGACCGATAGCCATCTCTCAAACCTCTTCTAAGGATCTCAATTAACCCAAGCTAATCTGTACGTCGACACCAGCCGCAAGATCCAGACGCATCAGCGCGTCGACTGTCTTCTCAGTTGGCTCTACGATGTCAACCAAACGCTTGTGAGTACGGATTTCGTATTGGTCACGAGCATCTTTATTAACGTGCGGAGAGATCAAAACGGTATAACGCTCTTTGCGCGTAGGCAGTGGGATAGGACCACGTACCTGGGCGCCAGTACGCTTAGCAGTTTCAACGATTTCCGCGGTAGACTGATCAATCAAACGATGATCAAATCCTTTCAAGCGGATACGGATTCTTTGGTTCTGCATTGACCAGAGCTCCTAAAATGGACACATAAAAAATCACCCTCTAGCCATTTCCTTTCTTGGAAAGACAGAGCGAGATGATTTAACCGTTCGACTCCCAATCGGAGTCGCTGTATTTGTGTTTAGCCCCGAGGGCTAAATCAACTTTTGTCGCTTACTCAAGTTAAGCGAGGAGGCTATTATACTCATCCAGTTACGGATTACAAGCCTACTGTCGGAATTATCAACAGCATTAACGCCGTCAAAAAGTGGCGCAAATTATACTGACTTCAACGCTCATTGCCAACCATTTTTGAACGACTGACAAACGGCCAATAAAAAGGCGACCTCAAGGTCGCCTTTTTATGATAGCTGAGATCCGCAATTAAGCGATGATCTTGGCTACAACACCAGCACCAACTGTACGGCCACCTTCACGGATTGCGAAGCGCAGACCTTCGTCCATCGCGATTGGGCAGATCAGAGTAACAACCATCTTGATGTTGTCGCCTGGCATTACCATCTCTACGCCTTCTGGCAGTTCGATAGTACCGGTCACGTCAGTTGTACGGAAGTAGAACTGTGGACGGTAGCCTTTGAAGAATGGAGTGTGACGACCACCTTCTTCTTTAGACAGTACGTAAACTTCTGATTCGAACTTGGTGTGTGGAGTGATTGAACCAGGCTTAGCCAGTACTTGACCACGCTCTACTTCATCACGCTTGGTACCACGCAGCAGGATACCGCAGTTCTCACCGGCACGACCTTCGTCCAGCAGCTTACGGAACATTTCTACACCAGTACAGGTAGTCTTGGTAGTGTCGTGGATACCCACGATTTCTACTTCGTCACCAACTTTGATGATACCGCGCTCTACACGACCTGTCACTACAGTACCGCGACCAGAGATTGAGAATACGTCTTCGATAGGCAGCAGGAATGGCTTATCGATATCACGCTCTGGCTCAGGGATGTATGTATCCAGTGCTTCAGCCAGTTCAACAATCTTGGCTTCCCACTGAGCGTCGCCTTCCAGAGCTTTCAGAGCTGAACCCTGAATTACTGGCAGGTCATCACCTGGGAAATCGTACTCAGACAGCAGTTCACGAACTTCCATCTCTACCAGTTCCAGCAGCTCTT
>NZ_LVDR01000027.1:0-26481 GCF_007636515.1 Shewanella sp. MSW | reverse complement strand
GTATCTTCAAGGCTGATTTGAGTTCGGCGAGGGCGCGGCATAATAACCTCCTTGTTAAATGCTTAAACAAAGCATAGTCGGAAGCTAACTACCACGCCATTAATGCTGGGTGTCCATTTTTTAATTTTATTAATGCTGGGTGTCCATTTTTTACGGGCTCCAATCACCTGCGGTGCGCCTTTCGTACAGGCGATCCTATGACACGGCGAGAGTTGCGCAGCAACACGCTTTCGAGCGCGAGTCATGGATGACGAGCTGGCCGTTAAACAGGGATGTTGTTGTGAATACGTCCATGTAGCCTCGACGAAAACATCTGACCTGCAAGGACCTAGGAAATGCCGAATTTGTCGGGAACAAAATTCGGCCCTGTTTTCGACGGTCACAGTTTCGCCTGTGCCTGGAAATGAGGTGTATGTCTGCGGACACTTCAAATGTTTCAAGCTACTCCATTCCCACAGAATGCACCAATTCCCCCTTCGGAGCCGCCGAGGGCCATTGGCGCAAATAACGTGGCTGAGGGCATGGCCTTTCACGGCATTGGGACTCTATCCCGCCGATATGCCAATAGCTGAAAAGTTCAAACGATGAAAAACAGATACAAAAAAGCCCGTCTATGACGGGCTCTTTCGTTGAATATGGCTGGGGTACCAGGATTCGAACCTGGGAATGCCGGGATCAAAACCCGGTGCCTTACCGCTTGGCGATACCCCATCAGGGTCGGTATTAACCGATACGAATCTTAAGACTCGTGAAGACCAAGTTTGCTGCTAAAGAAACATGGTAGCTATGGCGGGACTTGAACCTGCGACCCCAGCATTATGAGTGCTGTGCTCTAACCAGCTGAGCTACATAGCCACTGTATTTTTTCTCTTTAGCGTTTATGGCTGGGGTACCAGGATTCGAACCTGGGAATGCCGGGATCAAAACCCGGTGCCTTACCGCTTGGCGATACCCCAATATATAAACTTGGTAAAGATGGCTGGGGTACCAGGATTCGAACCTGGGAATGCCGGGATCAAAACCCGGTGCCTTACCGCTTGGCGATACCCCACCAATAATCAAAGCTATTTCAATAAGAGACAGATATGGTACGGGAGGAGAGACTTGAACTCTCACACCTTGCGGCACCAGAACCTAAATCTGGCGTGTCTACCAATTTCACCACTCCCGCAGTGTCTCTTGTTTTGACATCCCAAGAAGGATGGTAGCTATGGCGGGACTTGAACCTGCGACCCCAGCATTATGAGTGCTGTGCTCTAACCAGCTGAGCTACATAGCCACGATAACTTTGCTGTTCCCCGTGCCGAGGAACGGGGCGTATTATGCTTATTCAGGTTATTCAGGTCAACAGCTTTTTTAGGCTAAATCCCGCCGCCCCCGCCGTTTGCCTATAAACCCATCAAACTGGGCAACAGATATGCAAATCCGTGTTCTATCGCCCATTTAGAGTCACTTTATACGTTAAACAGGAAGTGCATCACATCGCCGTCTTTGACGATATAGGTTTTCCCTTCCACCCGCAACTTACCTGCTTCCTTACAACCGGCTTCGCCCTTGTACTGAATAAAGTCATCATAGGCCATAACCTGAGCCCGAATAAAGCCACGCTCAAAGTCGGTGTGAATTTTACCGGCCGCCTGCGGTGCGGTAGAACCTACGCTCACAGTCCAGGCACGTACTTCTTTCACCCCGGCAGTAAAGTAGGTTTGCAGTGTCAGCAATTCGTAACCGGCGCGGATCACCCGATCAAGCCCTGGCTCTTCCAGGCCCAGTTCTTCGAGGAACTCACTGCGCTCTTCCTCATCCATTTCCGCCAGATCTGACTCGATAGCGGCGCACACAGGCACCACAACGGCATTTTCTTTTTCGGCAATGGCGCGCACTGTATCCAGATGCGGATTATTAATGAAGCCATCTTCAGAAACGTTGGCAATATACATGGTTGGCTTGAGCGTCAGCAGGTTCAGGTAAGCCACGGCGTCCAGTTCTTCCGGGCTCAAATCCAGAGTGCGCAGCATATGGCCTTCGTCCAGTACCGGCTTGAGTTTTTCCAACACTTCGACTTCAAATTTGGCGTCTTTATCGCCACCCTTGGCACGTTTTTGCTGACGCAGTATGGCGCGCTCAACACTGTCGAGATCCGCCAGTGCCAGTTCGGTATTGATCACTTCAATATCACCGGCTGGGTCAACCTTGTTGGCCACGTGAACAATATTGTCATTCTCGAAGCAACGCACTACATGGCCGATAGCATCGGTTTCACGGATGTTGGCCAGGAACTTGTTACCCAGACCTTCGCCCTTGGATGCCCCGGCAACCAGACCGGCAATGTCCACAAACTCCATAGTGGTCGGCAGAACCCGCTCAGGCTTAACGATTTCAGCCAGGGCGTCCAGACGAGCATCCGGCACTGGCACCACACCAGTGTTGGGTTCTATGGTACAGAAGGGAAAGTTTGCCGCTTCGATGCCAGCCTTGGTTAACGCATTGAACAGAGTTGACTTACCGACGTTTGGCAGACCAACGATGCCGCATTTAAAACCCATGATGTTTACCTTTCTCTCTAATTTGAGCCCGGCGCACTCGGCCCCGGACAGGATAATGAAACAGGCGTCTGACGCCTGGATAATCTTAGACCGCTTTAAAGGAGTGCAGCCTGTGCATCGCCTTGGTCATATCCTCGGCAAAGAGGATATCTGTGGCGCGCACCGCTTCATCTACCGCGGCATCGATCAGCGACTGCTCAGTACTCGGCGCCTTGCCAAGCACATAGCCACTGACTTTATTCTTGTCTCCGGGATGACCTATGCCAATCCGCAGACGATAAAAATTCTTGTTATTGCCCAGCTTGGCAATAATGTCCTTGAGGCCGTTATGGCCGCCATGACCACCGCCAAGCTTGAACTTGGCCACACCCGGCGGCATGTCCAGCTCATCGTGGGCCACCAAAATCTCCTCCGGTTGAATACGGAAGAAGTTCGCCAATGCCGCCACCGACTTACCACTCAGGTTCATATAAGTGGAAGGGATCAGCAGGCGCACATCGCGGCCCTTGAGCGTAACTCTGGCAGTCAGGCCAAAATACTTGCTGTCGGCACTGAGCTGGGCACCGCAACCTCTGGCCAGCTCCTGCACATACCAGGCACCGGCATTATGGCGGGTCTGGGCATACTCGGCGCCGGGATTGGCCAGCCCGACGATAAGTTTAATCTCTGTCATCAGTCTCTATTCTGTTTATTCAACGAGAAGTTCTGCGAAGGCCAGAGGTGGCCAGGCAAATATTCACCGCTCTTGAAGCTTGACCGTTACAGGCCAAAACCCGGCATAAAAGCCAATGAAAAATGCCGCATTCTTATAAAAACGCGGCATTTTAGCACTCTCTTGCGACAATCAACAAATCGACCGGGGTTATCTCAGCCCCAGCGCATACTTGAGCACTTGCTGCTTAACCGGAGTATTGATATCCGCCAGCTTGAGGCCGGCGTTACGCAGCAGTTTAAGTGGCAACAGATCGTTACTGAAACCGGCATAGAAGAGATCCATGCCTGTCATCATCAACTGATTGTCAAACCAGCGCTGCTTTTGGAACCCCTCAAGCACTGTGGCCTTTGACCAGTCTTCGCCCTTTTCCAGCGCCTGGGTGATTGTCGCTATCAAGGCTTCGACGTCTTTGAAGCCCAGGTTAACCCCCTGCCCCGCCAGCGGGTTAATGGTGTGAGCCGCGTCCCCCAGGATCACCAGGTTATCGCGATAGTATTGCTGCGCATGGCGCCGGGTCAGCGGAAAACTGCCCTTGGCCAACACTTCGAAGTGGGGATCGAGCCTATCGGGGAAGTGATTGATGATCGCCTGCTTCAGTTGGCTGTCGCTTAGCTGCATCAAACTGCGAATTTGTTTGGCATCGTCATACCAAACCAGGGACGCATTTTTGCCCGGCAATGGCAGCAAGGAACGCGGCCCTTGCGGAGTAAACTGTTGCCAGGTCACATCCTGCTCTTCGCACTCGGTGGCGATATTGATCAACATACAGGACTGGGAATAATCCCAACCGCTGATACCAATTCCGGCCCATTGGCGCACTCTGGAGTTGGCACCATCGGCCCCCACCAGCAAGCGGGCATCGAACACTCGACCATCGTCCAGGCTAACCTCGATGCCGGCACAGGAGCGCACCATGCGCCCGACCCGCGCCGGACAGCAGAGTGTCAGATTGGGGTAGTTGTCGAATTCCTGCCACAGTGCCAGCTGCACCAAACGGTTTTCCACTATGTGGCCCAGACGCTCGGCCTTAATCTGACTGGCATGAAAACGGGTTATGCAGCCTTCCATCTCCCAGGTTTCCAGGCCACGATAGGCCACATGGCGCATACCGAGCAGAGTATCGAATGCCCCCAAACGCTCGAGTAGTGCCTCCGATGCGGCGCTGATGGCCGAGACCCTGACATCCAGAGGTTGCGAGGCATCAAAGGCCTCGGGTTCAAAGGCCTCCACCAGCGCCACTTCCAGCCCGAGTTTGGCTAACCCCAGCGCCGTTGCCGCACCTACCATACCGCCACCTATGATGACGATATCCTTGGTCTCATGTTGTTCTGTCACTATGCCTTTCCTGCTGTCTCTCTTCTCTGCCGCCTTGGCCACAGAGTTGTGTTCAATGGTAACTGTTTTGGCTTCAATCATGAGCAAATGTTGCTGCCGGCCCTCCTGAAACACCTGCTTACAAGCCGACACACGAGTCTTGGCAACCATAGGCTAGCCTCAGTGTGTCCAAGCAGTATCTGTCATAGCCAACACCGCATTGGCGGTTATCGACATCAACAAGTGAGGATACCATGTGCAAACTTACCAACAGCCTGATAGCCGCAGCCCTTATCGTCCCGGCCGCCTTTAGCTCTGGTCATATTCTGGCCGCCACCACGGCAGACCAGATGGAAGTGATAACTGTAACCTATCGCTCGTCGCTGAATTATGCCCTATATCAACAAATCACGGAAACCATGGCCGGCTTTCATATAGAGGTACTGGAGGATATCTATCTTCAGGCTCGCGCCGGTACCCAACAGATGGCTGAGCAGTTTTATCAACAGCAGGACATTCAGCTGGCCGATAATCGTTTACCCATACTTTTTGAAGGGGTACTACAGCCACCAGAGTAATTCTCAGTCCTGGCGTTCAAAAGCTGGTCAGCGGACTGAACAGCGGGTAAAATGGCGCGCTATTTTTTAAGTGGTTCCGAAGAGCGACGCAAAACTGATGAGTAAAAAACTCCATATTAAAACCTGGGGCTGTCAGATGAATGAGTACGACTCATCCAAGATGGCCGATCTGTTAAACGAATTTCAGGGCTACACCCTGACCGAAGAGGCTGATGAGGCAGATATTCTGCTGCTCAATACCTGTTCTATTCGTGAAAAAGCGCAGGAAAAGGTATTCCATCAGCTGGGCCGCTGGAAAACACTCAAAGACAAGAATCCTGAGCTGATCATTGGCGTGGGTGGTTGTGTGGCTTCGCAGGAAGGCAAGGCGATAAAAGAACGCGCCCAGTGCGTGGATATTATCTTCGGCCCCCAAACCCTGCACCGTCTGCCAGAGATGATCAACCAGGTTCGCAGCGGCGACCAGGCGGTGATTGACGTCAGCTTCCCTGAAATCGAGAAGTTCGACCGTCTGCCCGAGCCCCGCGCTGAAGGCCCCACCGCCTTTGTCTCCATCATGGAAGGCTGCAGCAAGTACTGCTCTTTCTGCGTGGTGCCCTATACCCGCGGTGAAGAAGTCAGTCGGCCACTGGATGACATCATCCTGGAAATCGCTCAACTGGCCGAGCAAGGGGTGCGTGAAGTCAACCTGCTGGGACAAAACGTTAACGCCTATCGCGGCCTGACCCATGATGACGAAATTTGCAGCTTTGCCGAGCTGCTGCGTTATGTGGCCGCCATCGACGGTATCGACCGCATCCGCTTTACCACCAGCCATCCGATAGAGTTCACCCAGGACATTATCGACGTCTATGAAGACACTCCTGAGCTGGTAAGCTTCCTGCACCTGCCGGTGCAATCAGGTTCAGACCGCATTCTGACCCAGATGAAGCGCGGCCATATGGCAATCGAGTACAAGTCAATCATTCGCCGTCTGCGCAAGGCGCGGCCGGATATTCAGATAAGTTCCGACTTTATCATCGGCTTCCCCGGCGAAACCAAAGAAGACTTTGCCGACACCATGAAGCTGATTGAAGAAGTGGGCTTTGACCACAGCTTCAGCTTTATCTACAGTGCCCGTCCCGGCACCCCGGCGGCCGACTTGCCGGATGATGTGGATATGGAAGAGAAAAAGCAGCGCCTGGCAATTCTGCAAGACAGAATCACCCAACAGGCGCAACGCTACAGCCGCCAGATGCTGGGCACAGTGCAGCGTATTCTGGTGGAAGGCCCATCGGTCAAAAATCCCATGGAACTGCGCGGCCGCACCGAAAACAACCGGGTGGTCAACTTCGAAGGCCAGCCCAAGCACATAGGCAGCTTCGTGGACGTGGAAATCGTCGATGTCTACACCAACTCGCTGCGCGGCAAGTTTGTTCGCGGAGAAGATGAGATGGACTTGCGCAAGAGCCTGCGCCCCAGTGATATTCTGGCCAAGCATAATCAGGAAGACACCCTGGGCGTGACTCAGTTCACCCCGTAAGCGCCGAGACTTCCACGGCGGCCCGGCTCTTCGGACCCGGGCCGTTTTATTTTAGGCTCGATTTTCCGTTAGCATTTATGCCTTCACGCTCGTAAACTGATCAAAGATGACATCAACAGGAGTTTTTGTTTGTCTCACAAATTAACCACCATGAATCTGTATCTCGAACCGGCCGACAGCCGCCGTCTGGCGTCTCTGTGTGGTCCGTTCGATGACAATATCAAACAGCTCGAGCGCCGGGTGGGCGTCGAGATAAGCTACCGCAACAACCATTTTCAGATTGTCGGCCAGCCGCGTAACTGCCTCACCGCCAACAACCTGCTGAAACAGCTCTATGTCGAAACCGCGCCGGTAAAAGGCTCGACTCCGGATCTTGAGCCCGAGCAGGTGCATATCGCCATTCAGGAAGCCATTGCCCTGGAAGCCGACGACAGCGGTGCAGAACCCAAAGAGCACTATATCAAGACCCGCAAAGGGGTGATTAAGCCGCGCAATCCCAACCAGACCCAATATGTGGCCAACATAGTGCGCCATGACATCACCTTCGGCATAGGCCCCGCCGGTACCGGCAAGACCTATCTGGCTGTTGCCGCCGCCGTGGATGCGCTGGAACGTCAGGAGATCCGCCGCATTCTGCTAACCCGCCCTGCGGTAGAAGCCGGTGAGAAACTGGGCTTCCTGCCCGGCGATCTGAGCCAGAAGGTAGACCCTTACCTCAGGCCTCTGTATGACGCCCTGTTTGAGATGCTCGGGTTTGAGAAGGTCGAGCGACTGATAGAGCGCAATGTTATCGAGGTCGCACCGCTGGCCTATATGCGTGGCCGCACCCTCAACGACGCCTTTATCATCCTCGATGAGAGCCAAAATACCACGGTGGAACAGATGAAGATGTTCCTCACCCGTATCGGCTTCAACTCCAAGGCGGTGATCACAGGTGACATTACCCAGATAGATCTGCCGCGCAACGCCAAGTCCGGCCTGCGCCACGCCATTGAAGTACTGAGCGAAGTAGAAGAGATCAGCTTCAACTTCTTCCAGGCCCAGGACGTGGTACGCCACCCGGTAGTCGCCCGCATAGTGGAAGCCTATGAAACGCACGATCAGCGCCAGCAGGCGGCCAAGGCCCAACGCGACAGCCAATATCAACTGACAGAGGCCGGCGCCCATGAGTCTTGATCTGCAACTGGACCTGCAACTGGCTACAGAAGCGCAAAACCTGCCATCCCAGAGCGATTTCGAGCTCTGGGCCCGTACTGCCATAGGCAATAGTATGGAGCAGGCCGAACTGACCATACGTCTGGTGGACAGCGAAGAGAGCCAGCAGTTGAACCGGGACTATCGCGGCAAAGACAAGCCCACCAATGTATTGTCATTTCCGTTTGAAGCGCCACCGGGAATAACCCTGCCATTACTCGGGGATCTTGTCATTTGCGTTTCAGTCGTTGAAAATGAAGCCGGTGAACAGCATAAACCGCTACAGGCGCACTGGGCACATATGGTTGTGCACGGTTGCCTGCATCTGCTAGGTTATGATCACATCGAAGATGCCGAAGCCGAAGAAATGGAGTCGCTAGAGACCCAACTCATTGAAAGCTTAGGTTTTACTGACCCATACAAGGAGCAATAATTGCCAGGGTTCGCCCTGTCATGAAGAACACTATGAGTGACGATATCCCCCCGAGTACCAGCGCCCATAAGAAAGGCTGGTTTGACCGTGTAAGCCAGTTATTCCAGGGCGAACCTCAAAATCGCGAAGATCTGGTTGAGGTGATCCACGATGCCGAGCAGCGTGAGCTCATCACAGAAGATACCCGCGAGATGATAAAAGGTGTTTTAGAGGTATCTGATTTGCGTGTAAGGGACATAATGATCCCCAGAGCGCAAATTGTCGCCATCCAATTCAATGACTCTGTTGAGGAACTGCTCAACACTGTCATCAACTCTGCTCATTCCCGCTTTCCTGTGGTCAATGAAGACAAAGACCATATCGAAGGCATACTGCTGGCCAAAGATCTGCTGAAGTACGGCTTCAACAACAGTGAAGAACCCTTCTCACTGGAAAAAGTGATCCGCCCGGCCGTTGTGGTGCCCGAGAGCAAGAGAGTGGATGTGCTACTCAAAGAGTTCCGTTCCCAACGCTACCATATGGCGATTGTGGTTGATGAATATGGTGGTGTTTCCGGCCTGGTCACCATTGAAGATATTCTCGAAGAGATTGTCGGCGATATCGAAGATGAGTTCGATCACGACAACAGCGACGAGTCTGAGATCCGTAAAGCCGGTAACCGGGTTTACATGGTCAAGGCACTGACCGAGATTGAAGATTTCAACGAAACCTTCAACACCCATTTCAGTGATGAAGAGTTCGACACAGTCGGCGGATTGGTGTCCCACGCCTTCGGTCACCTGCCGGAGCGCAACGAGAAGATCGTCATCGACGGCATTGAATTCAAAGTGATCAGTGCCGATACCCGTCGTTTATTGCAACTCAGGGTGAAACTACCCGATCCCAACGATACTGAAGACAGTAACGACCAGTGAAGTCCACATTAGCGGCGCTTAAACGCCATCCCAAGCTGCGTCTGGTACTGGCCTTTTTGGCCGGTGCCAGTACGGCACTTTCCTTTGCCCCCTACGATCTCTGGCCCATCTACCCGCTGGCGCTGGCCTTTGGCCTTTGGCACAGTGATAAGCTTTCCCCCAAGGCCAGTTTTGGCTATTGGCTCAGCTTTGGCTTTGGCGCCTTCGCCTTCGGGATCAGCTGGGTGCATGTCAGCATGGACAGATTCGGTGGCTTGCCGCTAATTGCTTCCATGGGCCTGATGGCCCTGTTGGCCCTCTATCTGGCCTTGTATCCGGCGCTGGCCGGTGCCCTGCTGGCACGACTGGCGCCCAAGCGTCATAACTGGCAACTACTGGGGCTGTTTCCGGCGCTCTGGACCCTGTGCGAATGGCTGCGGGGCTGGGTACTCACCGGTTTTCCCTGGCTCTGGGGCGGCTATAGCCAAACCTCTGGCCCCTTGAAGCCACTGGCCTCAATGATAGGCACTTTGGGGCTCAGTTTTACGGTAGCGCTGTTGGCAGCAAGCCTGGTGCTGCTGCTCAAACGTCGCTGGCTCAGCCTGGTGGTGAGCTCGGCGCTACTGGCCCTGCTCGTATGGCAGGCGCCGCGATTTTCAACAGTTGAGCGCACCGGCGAGACCCTCAGCGTGGCGCTGGTGCAGGGCAATATTCCCCAGAGCATGAAGTGGGAGCCGGACGCGCTCTGGCCGACTATGCTCAAGTATATGGATCTCTCCCGCCCGCATCTGGACAGAGACTTGGTGATCTGGCCCGAGGCAGCGATACCGGCCCCCGAAAGCATGGTGGCCGAGTTTCTCGACAACGCCAACAAGGTCGCCAATCTGCGGGATGCCGCCATCATCACAGGTATCATCAGCCAGCAAAATGGCGACTTCTACAACTCGCTGATCGTGCTGGGAAATCATCATCAGAAACAGCAACAAAACGCCAACTATAGCGCAGCTGGCGACAATCAGTTCCGTAAGCATCACCTGCTGCCAATAGGCGAGTTTGTGCCCATGGAGTCGCTGCTGCGGCCCCTGGCCCCCTTCTTCAACCTGCCCATGTCCTCATTTGCCAGAGGCAGTTATCAGCAAAATAATCTGACGGCGTTGGGTCATACTCTGGCACCGGCAATCTGCTATGAAATCGCTTTCCCCGAGCAGCTCAGGGCCAACGTCGCCGAGGATACCCAGGTGTTGCTGACCGTCTCCAACGATGCCTGGTTTGGTGAATCCAATGGCCCGTTGCAACACATGGAGATAGCCCAGATGCGCTCGGCCGAATTGGGCCGACCTCTGCTGCGAGCCACCAACAACGGCGTTACCGCCGTGGTGGATGAATTTGGCAATATCAGTGCCAAACTGCCGCAGTTTGTAGAAGGTGTACTCACCGCTGAAGTGCCTCTGGTCGAAGGCCAGACCCTGTTCAGCCGGGTCGGTCAATGGCCGGTACTGGGGCTGAGTGGCTTGCTGCTGCTTTTGGGGCTGTTGTATTGCCCCAAGCGACGAAAGAACAATAAAAGCTAAAACCAACTCATTGATTTTTATCTAATTGATAAAATATTAATGGACACATAAGTATTTCTTAAGACTGCTTTTCTAGGCTTTGGATACTGGTTAACAGATCCGGAGTATCTCTATGGTCAAGCAGTTTCCCCTGTCTGCCCTGGAAAAGGACGTCCCACATTCTGCCAACCCGCCTCATGTGCTTCCCGAGTGTCGCCTGTTCCATGAACAGGCAGAGGGCCGCACTGAGGTCGAAGACTATATCGCCGCCAAATACTTTCAGGTGCATGGCGCCAGGCTCAAGGAATTTTTACCTTTCTTACTGCAACTGACCATTAAAGGTCAGCCTCAGGGCGCCTTCGGCCTCAGGGCCGGATGTTACTATCCTTTGTTTCTGGAGCAATACCTAGAAGCCCCCATAGAGCAACAGGTGGCACTGCTGGCCAAACGCCCGGTGGATAGGGCTTCCTTGGTGGAAGTGGGCAATCTGGCACTCACCAATAAGAGTTCAGGGCCCCTGCTGCTGGTACTGCTTGCCGCCACTCTGGCCAGAGCCGGTTTTGAGTATATGGTCTTTACCGTCACAGAGCAGGTGGAAGCGCTAATGAAACTGCTGGGCTTTTCGCCCATGCTGCTGTGCAGCGCCGATCCTGAGCGACTGGAAGGTGACAGCGCCATCTGGGGCAATTACTACCGCAACAACCCCAAAGTCATGATTGGCGATCTGCGCCTCGCCCAAGAAGTGATAGAAACCAGCCCCCGCTTGAGACGACTGGCACAAAGGCACGAATCGGATATCAACTCCATGGCGGCCGAATTGGCTTATGCCAGAACCCGGGAATCAAGCCTATGACTCCATCACCTCAATTAAATCAAGCCAATATCTCTGAGTCAGGCACCGGAACCAACCTTGATTGGGATGTCCTGGGCAAACTCAACGGCGAAGATCAGGCCATTGCCCTTAGCGATGCTGAGCGGCAACTCAGCTACCTTGAACTGAAAACGGAAATCCGCCGCTACAGTGATTTCCTCAAACGCCTCAATATCCGTAGCCTGGCACTGCATGCCGGCAACAGTGTCCAGTGGGCGATACTGGATCTCGCCTGCCAGCAGGCGGGAGTTCTTTGCCTGCCCTTGCCGCTGTTTTTCTCCCAAGAGCAGTTGGCAAACTGCCTTGAACAAACCTCGGTTGAGCTGGTGCTGAGCGAAAGCCCACAAATTCAGCCTTGTTTGCCAAAGGGTTTCGCGCCTTACCAAGGTCTCAGTGAACTGGGCTGCAATCTATACGGCTGGCAGTTATATGACGAGCGGCTATCTGAGGGACAGCTCTGCGACGGACATCCGGGCCAACAGAGTGTTTGCGCCGAGAATACGGCGGCTTTTCCACAAGTCCCACAGGGTACAGCCAAAGTTACCTTTACCTCAGGCTCTACCGGTAATCCCAAGGGGGTGTGTCTCAGCAGCGAGCATCAATGGCGGGTGGCCGAATCGCTTGCAAAAGTCACGGCCCTGCCCAGCCCCAGGCATCTTTGTCTGTTGCCCTTGAGCACCTTGCTGGAAAACATCGCCGGTATTTACAGCCCCTTGCTGTGCGGCGGCACTGTGCTGCTGCCCTCTGATAAAGCGCGCGGCATGCACGGCAGCTCAAGACTCGACAGCCGGGCGCTGCTGCAGACCATAAGCCAAGCGCAGCCGAGCAGCATGATCCTCATTCCTCAGTTGCTGACTCTGCTGGTCGGGGCCTGCGAGCAAGGTTGGCAAGCGCCAAACTCACTGCGCTTTGTCGCCGTTGGTGGCGGCAAGGTCGCCCCCGAGTTGCAGCTGCGGGCCAGGGAGCTTGGATTGCCGGTTTATGAAGGTTACGGCCTGTCGGAATGCGGCTCCGTCGTGGCGCTCAACACCCCGGACAAAGACACTCCCGGCTTTGCCGGCACTGTGTTGCCTCACTGCAAAGTCACCATTCGCGGCGGCGAAATCCATGTCAGCGGCGCCAGTCACCTGGGGTATCTCGGCCAACCCGAGACTTGGGGCCAGGGGGAAGTCGCCACCGGCGACCTTGGCCTGCTCGATAAAGGTGTACTCGCCATTAACGGGCGCCGCAAGCATCTGCTTATCAGCTCCTTTGGCCGCAATATCAGCCCTGAGTGGGTGGAGTCGGCGCTGATGGCCAAACCGCTGCTGAGTCAGTGTATGGTCCTTGGCGACGCCAGACCCTGGCTCAGCGCGCTACTGTGCGCTCCGCACCAAGTCAGTGATGAGCAGCTCCAGACCTGGCTGGATGCGGTCAATGCCACACTGCCCGACTACGCCAGGATCAAACGCTGGATAAGACTGAATGAAACCGAGCTCAAGCCTCACACCACCGCCAATGGCAGGGTCAAGCGCGCCTCACTGCTGAGCGCCCTGGCCGCTCAAATAGAACAGCTCTATCTATCTGAAACCCCATATCTTGAGGGAACCTTATAATGAATTTCTACGACCAATTACAACAAGCAACCCAGAGCGGACGCGAGTATCTGCAGGCCAGTCCCATCATAGGCAAATGCCTGCAAGGAGAGATAAGCCTGGAGGACTATGTCGCCTTCCTGCACCAGGCCTATCACCATGTGAAGCACACTTCGCCGCTGCTCATGGCCACAGGCGCCAGACTGCCGGAAAGCAAGGAATGGCTCAGGGTGGCGGTAGCCGAATATATCGAAGAGGAGCAAGGCCACCAGGAGTGGATCCTCAATGACATAGCCGCCTGCGGTTTTGACAAGGAAAAGGCCAGACGCAGCACGCCGCTGTTTGCCACCGAACTCATGGTGGCTTACGCCTACGACATGGTGAATCGAGTAAGTCCGCTGGGCTTTTTCGGCATGGTCAATGTACTGGAAGGCACCAGCATCAATCTGGCGCTGCTGGCGGCCGAGAAAGTGCAATCGCGCCTGGGGCTGCCGGATTCGGCCTTCAGTTATCTCAAGTCTCACGGCGAGCTGGACAAGCAACATATCCAGTTTTTTGAAGGGCTGATGAACCGGATTGAGGATCCCGAAGAACAGGCCTTGATCATTCACGCCGCCAACAACTTCTACCGCCTCTACGGCAACATCTTCCGCGAGCTGGCGCCGGCCCAGGCCTTGGCGCTGGCCTCCTGAAAACGGTGACCAATATGGAACTCAAACATTTGAATGTCATCATCACCGGCGCCAGTGGCGGCATCGGTAGCGCCATCGCCAGGGCATTGGCCGCCAAAGGCGCCAGGCTGCTGCTCTGCGGCCGGGATCAAGCCAAGCTCGATATCCTGAAACAGAGCCTTGCCGGAGAACATCACACCTTAAGCGCCGATCTGACCAGCAGTGGCGGTCAATGCCAGCTGCGCCAGGCCGCCGGGGTGTTCAGCCCCAAGGTGTTGATCAACTGCCTCGGAGTCAATCAACTCAGCATGTTGGAAGCCAGCGACACCTGTGATACCCGCGCCATGATGGCGGTGAACCTGGAGGCGCCCATCAACTGTTGCCGCACCCTGCTGCCCTTGCTCAAACGCCAGTCCGAGGCCGCCATCATCAATGTCGGCTCCATTCTCGGCAGCATAGGCTACCCGGGTTCCAGTCTTTACTGTGCCAGTAAATTTGGCCTCAGGGGCTTTACCGAAGCACTGGAGCGGGAGTTGGCCGACAGCAAGATTAAGGTGCTCTATTTCGCCCCCAGAGCCACGGATACCGAACTCAACACTGAGTCGATGCGCCAGCTCAATTCAGCGCTCGGCAACCGTCAGGACAGCCCTGAATGGGTGGCCGACATCCTCTGTCGCGATCTGGCCGATAATCGCCGGGGCCGCCGTTTTATCGGCTGGCCGGAAAAGCTTTTTGTGCGGATAAACGCCCTGCTGCCTGGCCTGGTTAACAATGATACCCGCAAGAAACTGCCACTTATCCGCCAGTTTTGCCAAAGGGCCATGCCAACACAAGACACGGCCAACCCCATCACCGAAGGAGAGAAACATGAAGCCATTTAAACTCTTGTGCCTGAGCGCGGCGCTGCTGGTGAGTCCTTCGCTCTGGGCCGATGACGCCAGCGATCTGGCTGTCAAACAGTTGCAACACGACTGGGCCATCAACAACTATCAACTCAGCGGCGACGAGCAGGAAAAAGCCTTTGTCAAACTGCTGAAGCTGGCAGATGAGTCGGTGCAGTCCCACCCTCAAAGTACGGGCGTGCGCATCTGGCACGGCATTATCAACTCTACCTATGCCGGGGTCAGCGGCGGCCTCGGTGCCCTCAAGTATGCCAAGCGGGCTCGTAGTGACTTTGAGCAGGCGCTTAAGCAAGATCCCACCGCGCTCAAGGGCTCTGCCTATACGAGTCTCGGGGTGCTTTACTACAAGGTGCCCGGCTGGCCGCTGGGCTTTGGGGACGATGACAAGGCCGAGGAGTTGCTGAAACAAGCGTTGGAGCTCAACCCCGATGGTATAGACAGCAACTACTTTTACGGCGACTTCCTGCTGGAAGAGGACAGGTATGACGAAGCCCTGCCTTTCCTGCAAAAAGCGCTCGAAGCCGCCCCAAGGCCAGGGCGCGAGCTGGCAGATGCGGGTCGCAAGCAGGAAATCAAGGCTGCACTCGCCAAAATCGCCGCCTATCGCGATAACAACTAACGTCAGTCAATTTTTACCGGTAAAGATTGCATTTGATGGACATGATTGGCGCTTGATTTCGAGCTCAGCCCAAAATCAGTCAGCCAATACAGGCTGACTGATGGTTTTGTTATCCGGGCAAGGAACTGTTACAACTTATCCCCCTGCGCGAAGGGATCGTCAATCGACTTAGCCGGCTGGGTAAACCAGCGTGGCCCCTCTGCCGTCATATAGAAGTGATCTTCATGGCGAACGCCGAACTCGCCGGGCACACAAAGCATGGGCTCATTGGAAAAACACATACCAACGGCCAGTGGGGTGTTGTCGCCATCAACCAGATAGGGCCACTCATGAATATCCAGGCCTATGCCGTGGCCCGTTCTATGGGGCAGTCCCGGCAGTTGGTATCCAGGCCCGAAACCGGCCGCTTCCAACACGGCTCTGGCCGCCTTGTCGACACCACTGCAGGGCGCACCTAAAGCCGCCGCTTCAAAACCGGCCCGCTGCGCTGCCTGCTCCAGTGCCCACAATTGCCGCTGCCGCTCGCTTGGCGTACCAAATACATAGGTGCGGGTAATATCCGAGTTGTAACCATGCAGCTGACAGCCTGTGTCTATCAACACAGTGTCGCCCGGCGCCAGCGTCTTGGGCGACTTGACCCCATGGGGATAGGCACTGTCTTCACCAAAGAGTACTATGCAGAAATAGGAACCATTGGCACCCACGGCTCTATGGGCCTTATCGATAAAATCTTCCACCTCGGCGGTACTGATCCCCGGGCGTAATATTCTGGCGGCGGCCTTGTGCACTTCGAGCGTCATATCCATCGCCCGCTGAATCAGCCTCAGCTCGGCGGGCGATTTATGCATTCGCAATTGGGCGCTAATCTTGGCGCCGTTGACAAAGGCAAGCTCGGGGCAAGTCTCACGCAGGCCATCAAACAAAAAGAAAGGGGCTGATTCATCTATAGCCAGAACGGCGCCCGGGCGCAGACAGCCCATGCGCTCAAGCACATTGCGGCACAGCACATAGGGACTCTGGTGCTCATGCCAGGTGTTAACCTGTCCAGGCTGCAACATAAAGCCTTTGAGGGTGTCGAGCTCAAATGCCGGCGCCAGGTATTCCAGCTCACCACGACAGGGCAAAATCGCCCCGACCATACGCTCACTGGCATACCAGCGCAGGCCGGAGAAATAGTAAAGATTGGTGCCGGCATTGAGATAGAGGGCATCTATCCCCAACTCTTGCATCAGCGCCTGGGCATTTTGTTGCCTGGTTTTGAATTCGGCGGCATCCACCGCTGTGACATCCCGAGTCATATCCACCAGCTTTGCCAACTCCTGCTCCGGGGTTGAGCCACCAACGCCTGTGCTCATAGACTTCTCCTGCTTGATTGTTTTTATTAATTGGGTACTAATCTGTTTCGGATTTTTAATATATTGTATGCAAATATTGCATGCAAATTTTAAAGTACAAACGAAATTACCAATTTCCGGTGACCGCTGATATGCTGCTTGCGCCAAACGCGGGAGTACAACATGCAGGATCTTGCCAACTATATTCTGGCTATAGAGGGACGAACAAGCTGCACTGAGCTGTTGGAGTCGGTGCAAATTCACACCACGGACGATGAAGGTTTATGGCAATATCACTTTGCCGATGGCGCCATTATCGAAAAACAGCAGGAGCTGGAACAGGAGCCAAACCGGTCCAACATCGGCGAGCTTTGCGAAGATAACTGGACCCGTTATCGGGTGCTGAAAGGAAACGATATCAGCCCAAAACAAAAAGCCTTCAGCAACCTGTGCCAAAGGGCCTTCTGGTTGAAGATGCGTCAGGCCTGCCAGGAACCAGCTTGAAGGGGGATGTCTCCCCCCTTGAGCCAGAGTATCAGGCCTGTTGCATCAGCATTACTTGCAGGCCGCGGCAGACCAAGGTCTCCATATCGTCGACCCGACTTATCTGACACTGACTGACAGTGGCTGGAACCGCCAAGTCTTTAACACCGCTGACACAGCCCTTGTAGTAGTCGGCATTGGCCAACATGCTACCGGCGAGCCAGAGTTTTTGCGGATTGAGCAGGTTAACCGCCCAGGCTATGCCCATCCCCAAATAAGCCCCGGCGCGGTAGAGTTCCACCGGGTTACGCAAGCGTCGACGCCGTACCGACTCGCCGCTGGCCAACTGTTCGAGGCTGAATTCCCCCGACTCCGTCATCACCCGGCAAGCGCCAAGCTCACCGCCCAGGCCATTGGCACCGCTGAACACCCGGCCGTTGAGCGCCAGTGACATACCGATCCCTGTGCCACACATCACCAAGAGTTCGCACTGGTGTTTGACGCTGGCAATGGCGTGCAGACCGGCGTGGATATCATTGCTAATGGCCACCAGTTCACCACGGCTACTGAGCTTTTCCGGGTTAAGCCCCACCAGTGCAGGCAAGGCTCGGCAGGATATCAGTTGGTTGTCTCGCACCATGCCGGGGAAGGCCAGTGCCAGACGGTAGTTTGCAAGCCCATAATCAGATTCAAGTTCAGCCAATTGCCGATTGAGATCTGCTATGGTGAAATTCTCTCCGGTGGGGATTTTATATTGTTCTGTTGTTTCCCCTTGCCGCAGCTGAAACAGCGCGGTTTCAGTCCCCACTTCGATCGTTAATGTCGACATCAATAAACCCCTTTTTACCGTACCGCCAGAGGCGGTAGACGGCCTAAGATGTTAGCACAGTGCTGCCGGCACCGCACCTAATCATCAAGGTTCTGTTATTTGTAACGCTTTGCTTTTACTTAACTTCCACCATGCTATCAGGATAAGTTGGGTCGCAATGGCGGGAATACAGATCACCAATAGCAACTGCCAGCCAAGCTGATAAATGACCCAGCCGGCTCCCAGAGAGGCCAACGCCTGAGAGCCAAATACCAGAGAATCGTTGAAAGACTGCACAGTGAACCTCTCCTCGGTGCGATAACAGCCAGGCAACAGCGAAGTGCCGGCAACAAACAGGAAGTTCCAACCCACACCCAACATCACCAGCGCACTCCAATAGTTGAGCAGGTCACGCCCCGCCAGCGCCAGAGCCAAGGTCAGGCAGTAAAGCGCCAGCCCGGCCAACATGATGCGGGTATGCCCCAAACGGGCTATCAGGTAGCCACTTATCAGCGAAGGCAGATACATGGCAATCACATGGCTCTGGATCACCCACTTGGTATCCTCAAGGCTGTGATGCTCTATGTGATGCATATGCACAGGGGTCGCCGTCATGATAAAACTCATCAAGGCATAGCCTATAACTGCAGCGCCGCAGGCAACCCAGAGTCGGCTTTGACGCAAAATAACCGACAATGGCCGAATATCCATACTCTCAACCTTGGAGGCTTTGAGCACCGGGCCTTCATCTTGATAAAACAACAAGCAAGCCAGCGCCAGCACACCGACCAGAGTCACCATCAAAAATGCACCTGTGTAGGTTACCGGCAGAATATCCTTGGCCAGCAAGGCCAGTTCTGGCCCGAGGAAGGCGGCGAGCAAACCACCAAGCAACACCCGGCTGGCTGCCTTGGCAGACAGAGTCGGCGCCACTGACTCCATGGCGGCAAACCGGTATTGCTGGATAATGGCGCCGCCGCATCCGAGCAGCAGACCGCTGGCACAAAATCCCCAGAACTGGGCATACCAAACACTAAGCGCCGCCATAACACCCGCCATACTGGTCAGCAGGGCGCCACCGATAAATACCCGTCGCCGTCCCAAACGCTGCATCAAGATATTGATAGGCACAATCGCCACAGCGACTCCGACTACCATCATGGCGATAGGCAATGTCGACAGCGAGGGAACCGGGCTCAGCTCTGCCCCTATTATGCCTCCGAGCAATACCATGATAGGTGTGGCACTCATGGCAAAGGCCTGCGCCAACATCAACACCCAAACATTTAGCGGCATAAAGGCATCCTTGAATAAAAATCGAGACAGATAAAAACCTTGAACAGGCCAATAAACACACATAGGGTTAACCTAAGCCAATCAGTTTTAACATTTTCATTCAAGGAAGAACACTGTGGGAAAGCGAAACTGTATCAGAGTGCTACTGTTGACCTTGCTTCTGGGCATGGGGGCAGGCTGCAGTAACCAGCCTTACTCCCCTTCTCAGGATCTCTATGACAACGTGGCCGACAATGTCGAGCAGCGCAATGAAAAGCTGGCGCGGGATCAACAACCAAGCGATGACAGAGTAAAGAGTGAAGATGTCAGTAAAGGCGTAATGGCAACTCTGGTTAGCTCCTTTCTGGTGGGCATAGCGACTCTGTTTGGCAGCAATTGACTTGGGCCCCCTTTACAGCTGCCACAAGGATTTCCTCATGCAAGCCCTTGCGAAGCGACTTCAGGGCTTGCCATAATCCGCTATCACTCATAAAGACAAGGTCGGCCAAGGGTAGCCAAGCCGACCATCAGCGGAGCCCCTATGTTGCAATCACAATCGCCCAAGAGCCCCCATATCGCATCACGGCTTAATGCCGTGCGCAGCGAAATGGCCAAACACCAACTCGATGCCTTTATTCAGCCCCGTGCCGACGAGTATCTCGGCGAGTATGTGCCGGCGCACAACGAGCGTTTGCATTGGCTGACCGACTTTACCGGCTCGGCGGGGATGGCGATTGTGATGAAGGACTGCGCCGCCATTTTTACTGATGGCCGCTACACAGTGCAGGTAAGGCAACAGGTGGACTCGACCCTGTTCAGTTATGAGAGCTTGACAGATATGCCTCAGGCACAATGGTTGGCGGAAAAGCTGCCGGCCGGTTGCCGCATTGGCTACGATCCCAGGTTGCATACCCTGGCCTGGCAGCAGGATGCCGAAGCCACGCTGAGCAAGGCGGGGATGACATTGGTGGCGCTTGACAACAACCCGGTAGATTTGCACTGGCAAGACAGACCCGTGCCGGAAAACAAGCCCATTATCCTCTTCAATGCCGAGTCTGCCGGCAAGAGCAGCGAACAGAAGCGCAGTGAAATCGGCGCCCTGGTGAAAAAGGCCGGGGCCGATGTGGCGCTGATAGCGGCGCTGGACTCCTTCTGCTGGTTACTCAATATCCGCGGTCAGGACGTGCCCAGGTTGCCCGTGGTACTGGGCTGTGCCCTGCTGGAAGCCAATGGTGAGATGACACTGTTTACCGAGCTTGCCAAGTTACCCCAGGGGATTGAAGCCCACGTAGGGGCCGGTGTCAGCTTCCGCGCCGAGGCGGAACTCGCCGAAGCGCTGCAAGCGCTTGAAGGCAGAAAACTTTTAGCCGATCCCAATAATGCCAACGCCTTCAGCCAATTACAGGCCAAAGCCGCCGGCGCCAAACTGATCGCCGGACTCGATCCTGTGGCACTGCCCAAGGCCTGTAAAAACAGTGCCGAACTGCAGGGAATCCGCGCCAGTCATATCCGTGACGGCGTTGCCGTGAGCCGTTTCCTGGCTTGGCTGGATGCCGAAGTGGCTGCTGGCCGACTCTATGATGAAGGCACTCTGGCAGATAAGCTTGAGAGTTATCGCCTTGAGGATCCCCTCTACCGCGAGCCAAGCTTTGACACTATTTCCGCCACCGGCGGCAATGCGGCCATGTGCCACTACAACCATCTCAACGGCACTCCGGCCATGATGGAGATGAACAGCATCTATCTGGTGGACTCTGGCGCCCAGTATTTGGACGGCACCACAGACGTTACCCGCACCATAGCCATAGGTGAAGTCAGCGCCGAACAGAAGAAAATGGTGACCTTGGTGCTCAAGGGACATATCGCCCTGGATCAGGCCCGCTTCCCGCGGGGCACTACGGGGCAACAACTGGATGCCTTCGCCCGTCAATACTTGTGGCAGCACGGTTTTGACTACGACCACGGCACGGGCCATGGTGTTGGCCACTTCCTCAGCGTTCATGAAGGCCCGCAAAGAATAGGCAAGAACCTCAATGCCGTTCCTTTGCTGCCCGGAATGGTGCTTTCCAACGAACCCGGCTATTACCGGGCAGATGCCTTTGGTATCCGTCTGGAAAACCTGGTGGAAGTACGCCCCTGTGAAGCGCTCAAAGGAGCCGAACGGGAGATATTCGAGTTCGACGCTCTGACTCTGATCCCTATGGACAAACGCTTGATAGACAAGAGTCTGCTTACTGAAGCTGAGCTCAATTGGTTCAATGACTATCACAGCCGCGTTTATCAGACCCTGTCACCGCTGATGAGTGGCGAATCACTGGCCTGGCTCGAACAGGCTACCTCGCCGCTGTAACGCCCAAGGGCGCCGTCAATGGCCGGCGCCCTTTGTCAAACTCTCTATGCTATTCACGAGAAGATCCGCCCCTTGAATTGGGATATAATAGCCGCCATATAGCTGTTATTATTTTGCCATGAGAATCTCAATCCCATGATAAGTACCACCTTTGATCAGTATCTGGAGTTTCCAACCTCCTTCCCATTTAAAGTGGTTGGCGATGCCAGCGATACCCTGGCCGACCGCGTAGTCGAAGTCGTCCAGAAGCACGCCCCCGGCGATTACAGCCCTACCACCAAGGCCTCCAGCAAAGGCACCTACATCTCGGTGACCATAAATGTGAGAGTGACCAGCAAGGAACATATCGAAACCTTGTACACTGAACTTGCCGCTATTGAAGGCGTTCGCCGGGTACTCTGATACCTGGCACTCGGCAGAGAAAGTGTGATCTGGATTACATTTTTCCTGCCAAAGCGTATAATACCTGCCGGTATCAGAGAGTGAGCACAGCTTGATACTGATTGCTATCATCTCAAACAGAGGGGGAGACGTTGCCCTTGCCAGACAATACATTGCATATCCGCCACTTGGGTAACATGGATTATGAGACTGTATGGCATGCCATGCAGCACTATACCGACACCCGTGACGAACACAGCCCGGATGAACTCTGGCTGGTGGAGCATCCACCGGTTTTCACCCAAGGCCAGGCCGGTAAGAGCGAGCACCTGCTCAACACCGGTGATATCCCGGTGATCCAGGTGGATCGCGGTGGTCAAGTAACTTACCATGGCCCGGGGCAATTGGTCGCCTACCCTCTTATCAACATCAAACGGCGCAAGCTTGGGGTAAGACAGCTGGTTACCGACATAGAACAAAGCCTGGTGGAGCTGCTCAAGCGCTTCGATATTCCGGCCTATGCCAAGTCCGATGCGCCGGGTGTCTATGTCGAGGAGCGTAAAATAGCCTCTTTGGGGTTGAGGATCCGTAAGGGATGCTCATTCCACGGCTTGGCGCTGAATGTCGACATGGATCTCGCTCCTTTTCGTCGTATCAACCCCTGTGGTTATGCCGGACTCGAAATGGCCCAGTGCAAAGCACTCGGTGGTCCCCAGAGTGTCGAGGAGGCAGGCCAACACCTGATTGAAACTTTTAGCCAGCGTTTGGGCTATGAGCAAACAGTGCATCACCAAGGATTAGCAGAGTCATATGAATAGGCCAGAAAGATTACAGCCCGGAGTGAAATTGCGGGACGCCGAAAAGGTTGCCCGTATCCCGGTCAAAGTTGTGCCATCAGAGCGCGACACCATGCTGCGCAAGCCCGATTGGTTGCGGGTTAAGCTGCCATCTTCCAATCAGCGGATCCTGGATATCAAACAGGCACTGCGTAAAAATGGTTTGCACTCAGTGTGTGAAGAAGCCTCCTGTCCAAACCTGGCCGAGTGCTTCAACCATGGTACAGCCACCTTTATGATCCTCGGCGCCATCTGTACCCGGCGTTGTCCCTTCTGTGACGTAGCCCATGGCCGCCCACTCAAGCCTGACGCCGAGGAGCCTCTCAAGCTGGCGCAGACCATCAAGGATATGAAGCTCAAGTATGTGGTGATCACCTCTGTGGATCGTGACGATCTGCGTGACGGCGGCGCCCAGCACTTCGCCGACTGTATCCGTGAGATCCGCAAACTCAACCCTGAGATCAAGATAGAGATATTGGTGCCTGACTTCCGCGGCCGTATCGATCAGGCGCTGGATATTCTGGCGACCGAGCCACCGGATGTATTCAACCACAACCTGGAAACGGCTCCGGCTCACTATCGTAAGGCCCGTCCCGGTGCCAACTATCAGTGGTCACTGGATCTGCTCAAACGCTTTAAAGAGCGTCATCCGGATATCCCGACTAAATCGGGGATCATGCTCGGACTCGGTGAAAGCAATGAAGAGATTGAACAGGTGCTCAGAGATCTGCGCGCTCACAATGTCAACATGCTGACTCTGGGCCAGTATCTGCAGCCATCCAAGTTCCACTTGCCGGTGGAGCGTTACGTGACTCCCAAGGAGTTTGACGACTTCCACAACCTGGCAACCGAACTTGGCTTTACCCACGCTGCCTGTGGCCCGCTGGTTCGCTCAAGCTACCATGCAGACCTTCAGGCCCAGGGGAAAGAGGTCAAATAGAGCAAGTCCAAGCACCTAAAGAAACAGCGCCCAAAGGCGCTGTTTCTCTATTTATGGGCACAATTTAAAGCTTTAGGGTTAGCGGCAAAAGCTCTGACATAACAGCCTCTAGCCATATTAGCCGGGATGCTCTAAGAGCCAAGGAGAACTAAGAGGCGTGAAGAGACAACTCCATCAACAGAGCATCTTCCCGGCCCTCTTTGGCCTGATAGTAATCGGCCCTGGAGCCGGTCTCAATAAAGCCTAGGCGTCGGTACAAGGCGATAGCGGCAGCATTACCCACCCTGACTTCCAGCAATAGTCTCTCCACACCAGTCTCTTTAAGCAGTTCGATTGCCGCCTGTAATAATTGCCGCCCCAAACCCTGACCTTGTGCGGCAGGAGCGATACAGATATTCATCAGGGTCGCTTCCTCGAACAAGACCTGCAGCAAGCAAAAGCCTTGAAGCTCCGGTCCTAGATATAACCCCAGAGCGCGGTAAAAACGACCAAAACAACTGCCCAGAGTCGCCTCACTCCAGGGAAACTCATGGGCCAGTTGTTCAATTTTCATCATCTCGTCGAGGTCATTGGCCTCCAAGGCTCTGATTGCGATAACCTCAGTCACTTCGCCTCCAATCTGTGCCAAATCTGTTGCCATAGGGCGCGCTTGCCCTCACTGCCTGACATTAATTGCACCGGCTGCGATGAGTGTAGCCAGGCCCCTTCAACAGGCTCAGGGAACATATTCCATATCACCTCTTGCCCAGCCACAGGCCGATTACCGACGCTGCACTGCCCTGCCTCCAATCCCAATAACGCCAACACCTTGAGCACCAGGGGATGTTGCAATACACGCTCATCAGCATCTGGCACCAACAGCATGAAAGGCACCTGGGAGGGAGAGTCTTTTCTACTGCGCCACAGCTCTATTCCCATGGCGTGCAGATATTTATTCATGGTGATTGCGCTCCGCTTTAACGCAGTTTGAAAATGTCGCCCAAAACCCATAGCCGAGGGACGAACAAGAAGGGCAAAAATGACTGAAAGAAACCCGCAACAGAGCTTCCAAGTTAAGCGCTTTAGAATACCAGCTTGCTCAGCAACTGTCTGTGACCTGAGAGCAAATCCCTTGGCTATCAACTCAAACAAAATCGATTGCGGACATCTAGTTTATCCACTTTAACTAATTATCTTCCGGAGTAATATAGAAAACAGATCATTTACGGAGGTTATATTATGAATATCAATATCGGGATCAACCAAGCCGATCGCCTGGAAATAGCCAACGGTTTGAATCGCTTACTTGCTGACACCTACAGCCTTTATCTCAAAACCCACAGCTTCCACTGGAACGTGACAGGTCCCATGTTCACCAGCCTACACCAACTGTTTGAAGAGCAGTACACCGAATTGGCTGCCGCGGTGGATGTCATCGCAGAGCGGGTCAGAGCCCTGGGTGAAAGAGCCTTGGGCTCCTACAGCGCCTACGCCGCTCAGACCGAAATCAAAGAAGACTCAGGCATCACAGATGCCAAACAGATGCTTGAGGAACTGCTGGAAGGCCAAGAGATCATTATTCGCAACGCCCGGGCACTCTATCCTCTGGTGAACCAGGCCAATGACGAAGCAACGGCAGATCTGCTGACCCAGCGTATTCAGCTGCATGAAAAGACCGCCTGGATGCTGCGCAGCTTGTTAGTGCAGCAATCTGGCATCACTTTGATACGGCGTTCAGAAACGGCATGAATTAGCGGCTAATGCTGAAACAAACTGAGTATTAATCTATACGGCTTACGCGTGTTGCGTGAGCCGTTATCTTATTTGGCACCGGGCAGGGTTTAACCCTGTAACAGTAGTTTTAAAGATATCTGCAAGCTGACAGTGCTAGGTGGTAAATAAACGGGTCCATATCGACCTCAAGCACTTTATGATATCTACAAAAGGAAAACGACCCGCATATTACTATGCAGGCCGTCTGGAATGTGGCAGGGGTGGCAGGACTCGAACCCGCAACCGTCGGTTTTGGAGACCGCTGTTCTACCAATTGGAACTACACCCCTGTGGAACGAGGGGCATTATGCAAAAAGCCTTCCTAAAGGTAAAGGACTTTTTGGTACAAACCCCGCTGATTGCAGCTTTTTCAGGCAAAGCTATGGCATTGTAGGTATCCCGGAGTTTCTGGGGACAACGTCAGTAAGGTAAGGTTGCTGTAAACAACAAATTATCTAGGTTCACCAAGCCAAAGACTTTGCATGCTTCCCCCAAAGAAGCACCCATATAAAACTCAGCATTATCCTGCAAGCTACTTACAGTGTGATGGTCAATGTATACTTATTACTTAATGCGCTTGATTTCAGTCGGATAACCAGCCGTTCAAAACACCCCAAGCAGTCTGATGAAGCTCAAACGGCTTTTAAAAAACTTCCTGATGGAAACTAACCTTCACACACCAATCCATATACGACCACACCAGATTGATATTTGGTTTCAGGACGAAGCCAGATTTGGTCAGCAAAATACAACAACACGACTCTGGGCACCGAAAGGCAGTAGACCCAGAGCGCTAAAACAGCAGCAGTTTGAATACGCGCACCTCTTCGGCGCAGTCTGTCCCGCAACAGGAGAAACTGAAGCCATCATCACGCCGTTTGTTAATAAGGACATCATGCGCCAGCACCTGGAACTGATCGCCAACCGAACTAAACCAGGA
>NZ_LVDR01000026.1:0-33225 GCF_007636515.1 Shewanella sp. MSW | reverse complement strand
CGGCTACGGGCATCAGATACGTTGGTGCTAATGCTATTCAAGTTGTTGATAGTAAAGCTCATCCGGTTTTGCACCGCACCCAGGTCAGCACGTTGGTTATCAATCATTGCTATTGCACCATCAATTACATCTAACGCTGATTGCGCACCAGAAGCTGTCGCAATATCAATATCTTCAATCGTTGAAAGTGAAGATTGCACTGTCGCGGCTGAAGTAATTGCCGCAGCACCCGATAATTCAAAAGACGTATTCGCTGCAAAAGACAACACACCATTAGCATTTGCGGAACCAGCATCAGCCACTGTGTGCGCAGTACCCGCTGTACCATCAATGACCGCCGCAACATCAAAGCCATTATTGCCTGACACAATGGCAATATCTTTACCTTCTGCTTGAGTAACTTGAACTTTACCGTCAACAATCGCCGCAGATATGCCCTTGTCTGCTCCGTTGGTATTTATTTGGTCAACTAAATCGGCATCATCAGCCGCACCAGTAACAACAGCACCACCAATTGTCGCATTTAGACCTGCGCCTCCAGTGGTATAATCTAAATCACTTAACTCAATTGTGTTATACGCTTGCGCTTTTACTCCTGTAGTTGCGCTTACATCATTAAACTTCTTCGCAATCGTCGAAGCATCATCCGCTGCTACAATATCAATATCGGTTGTATTACCTGAATTATTATTGGTTAGAGTGATTTTTGTATCTGCATACACGGCTGTCCCATCATCAACAACACCTGCCGTTGTACCTACTGCAGGCGCTATCTTACTTGAACCGATAGCATCTGCTGACACATTACGTAAGCTCACTGAAATAGTCTCATTGGCATTCGCACCTACCTGAAATGCTTGACTACCATAACTACCATCCAACAGTTTCTGATTTCCAAAAGAAGTGGTATCTGCAATTCGGGTTAATTCAGATTGTAGGGCCGACAACTCTTTTTGCATGGCAGCGCGGTCCTCGGCCGAGTTGGAGCCGTTGGCCGATTGCAGTGACAAATCACGCATACGCTGCAAAATATTGGTGGACTCCTGCATGGCACCTTCGGCCGTTTGGGCGATAGAAATACCGTCATTGGCGTTGCGTTGGGCCACATCCAGGCCGTTAATCTGACTGGTCAGACGGTTGGAGATTTGCAGACCGGCAGCATCGTCTTTGGCGCTGTTAATACGCAGGCCACTGGACAGACGCTCCATGGAGGTCTGCAGATGGTTGTTGGCGCCGTTAAGATTTTTCTGCGCCTTCAATGAAGTTACGTTGGTATTAACGGTAATAGCCATGTTGAGTTCCTCTTCCTAGTTTTAGCGCCAAGACTCGGAGCTTGGCTAAAATTGTTAACAATTTATCTGACAGACGGGTAGGCCTTTGTTTACTGTTAAATAAAGTCAAACAGGGAAACAGAACCCACTCTGCTGAATACATTTGAAACGGCATTCAAGGCCAACTGCTGTTTTTGAAATTCGGTTATCGCCGCGGCGTAATCGAGATCTTCCAGCAGTGACAATGCCGACTTATTCACCAACTCTTCTTCTGCATGATTGCTGCTGTAGCTTTCGAGGCTCTTGAGACTATTGCCCGCAACGCCTCTGGCTACACCGAGTTGAGTCATACCACTATCAAGATTATCCAATAACTGTGCCAACTCAGCTTGTCCGTTGGGGGTATTGATCAGATCGGGATCCTCCAGCAGGGTTATCGCCTGTTGAATGGTGTCGAAAATCGGCACCTCGGCCTTAGGTTCCATGGTGAAGGAATCCCCGCCAGCCGGCGTGCCATCCAGCTTCACCTCTATACCGTTGAAGCTCACTGGATTACTGGCATCGAAGTTAGCCACATTGCTGACAGCCGTACCGCTTGAATCCAACACTTGCAAATCAACCCCACCAGCGCCGTTATCGGTAAAGTTAAAGGTGTAGGTATCAGCCACATGGCTCCCAGGAGGGCTTATTTTGGCACTGAGTACCCTGAACTCCCCGGTTTGCGGGGCCAAATAATTGACGCCGTAGTCACCCAAGGCGTTGGCAGCATTCATAAAAGCCGAGTCCCCGGGAATATTGGTGCCCATAGCAACCCCTTGTGCCACCAAGGCATCACGAACGCCGCTGTCACCGCTGTAAACCATGTTGCCGCTGGCATCGAAGGCAAAGGGCTGAGTATCTGTGTTGTATCCGGCAAACAGGTAATTGCCTGACTCATCCTGGGTATTGGCAATACTTAGAAGTTCATCCAAACTGCTGCGCATTTCATCGGCAATAGTTTGCCGCTCCGAGGGACCAAGGGTGCCATTTACTGCACGCAGCATCTGTTCACGAATGCCGGTGACCAAAGTTTCGGCGCTGCCGAGCTTGCTTTCCGCCAAAGATAAGCGGTTTTTGCTATAGTCCACATTCTTGAGATACTGCTGCACCAGCGCATTTTGCTGATAAAGGTTGTCTATGCCGATAGCTGCAACCGGATCATCACCGGCAGTGTTGACCTTTTTACCGCTGGATAGCTGCTCGAGGATCCTGTTGGTATCGGTTTGCTTCTGCAGAATGCTGTTTAAATTCTGCTGATACATCTGTGAAGTTGAAATACGCATCTCTCAAGCTCCTATCGAACCGAACTGAACAGGGTGTCGAACAGGGCATTGGCCGTAGTCATGATCCGTGCCGATGCCTGATAGGCCTGTTGGAACTGCATCAAATTGGCCGCTTCTTCATCCAGGTTAACCCCGGATTCCGATTGCACCCTGGCATAGGCCTGGTTGTAAATGGCCTCCGCCGAACCGGCCCTGACTTGGGCAGATTTGGTTTGGCTGCCAATATCCAGCTTGGTCTTTTCAAACACATCACCCAGGGTCGACTTACCGTTATTCATTATCTTGCTGTCACTGAGTTTGGCCATGGCCACGGCATTGGTGTTGTCACCCGGCGCAAAGCTGAGATCAAAGGTGAAACTCTCACTACCGCCACTGCTGCCATCAACTTCAAAAGTAAAACCAAAGGCGCTGATCTGCGGCGGAGTGCCCGCAGCCGTCCCGGTTGCCAAAGAAGCGCCGTTGACATCAAATACTTCATAGCCAGGTGGATTGACACTGGTATCCAGGGTGAATGTCAGTTCACTGTCAGTCACGGGGAAGTTAGCCGCGCTTCTGTCGTCTATGCTGACCAGCTTCACTGAAGTGCTGCCTGAATTACCTGCGTTGGCGGTAATTTTCGGCGCCGCTGCGGCAATACCCTTGGGATCGGACATCACTACATCTATGTTGGCCGCCGCATTGGCCGTTGGCCGTATTTCAAACCTGTCACCGGCAGCCATGGCACCGGCATCAATTTTGATACTGAAGCCGTTGGCGCCTTCCAGGGTATCGCCGTTGAGCGTCAAATTGGTCACCGCCCCCGTCTTCATGTCTTTGAGTTCATAAGTACCGGCATTGGTATAGTTCAGCTCATAACTGCTGCCGGAAAGGGCGCCGACATCATCGATATTAACGCTCAAAGAAGCTGTGCCCACGTTGCCGGAATAGGCGCCGACACGGCCGGCGGCAATCACAGGGTCATTGATATCGGTAAAAATGGGTTGTCCGAGCTCGCCATTGAGATCAAAACCCTGGGACTGCATCTCGTTAAAAGCATCGGCAATTCCCAGCGCCAACTGCCCCAGCTCATGACTGGCGGGCATCAGGGTGTTGTCACGAAAATCAAATAAGGCGCCCAGTTGCCCCCCAAGCTTGGCGGGGTCAGCCTTCAACTCGTTGCCCCCGAGGCTATAGGTCAGCTCTGGCTCATTGGGGAAGGGGTCACCTGCGGTCATGCCCATGGTCATGGCCACTTCACCGGATACCAACATAAAAGAGCTGCCCAGCATGATGGAGCGGGCACCGTTTTCCAGCGGGATCACATTGACTTCGGCGTACTGGCTTAACTCTTTAATCAGCGCATCTTGCTTATCCAACAGCTGCGCATCGTTACCGGGTGACTTCATCAGTTCAAGATTGATCTGCGCCATCTCTTTACTGATCTCATTGATCCTGGTGGTAATGCTTTCAATCTGATCATTGGTTTGCTGCACCTGACCTGTCAGATGACTCTGCATTTGATTGAGATTCTGCGCCAGTTGTGAAGCCGAATTGAGCACAGAGCCGCGGATCCCCAGATCCGCTGGCAGGTCAGCCAGACTGTTGAGGCCGGAGAAAAAGTCATTCAATGAGGCAGGCACCGCCTTGCCTATTTGGGAAAACAGCTGGTCAAGCCCGCTGAGCTTGGTGTAGCTGGCCTCGGCAGCACTGAGCCCTGTCTGACCGATACGCAGCTCTCTGGCAGCATAATCATTGTAGATACGCTTTACATCCTGCACATAAGTACCTGTGCCATAGAAGTTATTGCCAAGACGCATTGAGGTGGAGCTGCCCTGAATAGCCACCTGGCGGTGATAGCCTTCGGTATTGACGTTGGCAATATTGTTACTGGTCACCCCTAATTGTGATTGGGCAGCCAGGATCCCACTGCGGGCTATATTGAACAGATCCATAGACATGGGTTATCGCTCCTGCACCTTTACTGGCCCGGCTTTGAGCCGAACTCCTGCAACAACTGACCAAAATCGGCCTTGATGGTATCCAGCACTTTCATCACCTTGTTGGCATATTGAGGATCCGTGGCGTATCCCGCCTCGGCCAGTGCCTTAATAAACTCGTCGGGATTAGCGGCCATCTTGCGCGCCTGGCTGTAACGATCGTTATCGGAAATAAAGCTGACAAAATCATCAAAGCTCTGCTCAAAACTGTCGTACACCCGAAAGTCGGCCTTTTGCCGCACAGCTGTGCCCTGCTCATATTCCAGGGTCGACACCGCCGCTTTCTCACCCTGCCAACGTCTGTCGGCCTTGATATTGAACAGGTTGTTGCTGGACTCACCTTTATGACCACGGACCATTTTCTGGCCCCAACCTGTCTCCAACGCCGATTGCGCCAGCAAGACTTCGGGTTGAGTCCCCAAGGCATCGGCGGCAACCTTGGCATGAGGATAAAGCTGTCTGACAAACTCTTCCTGACTGCCGATTGCCGGCCGCGCCTGCCGCCATGACGGCAATACTTTGCCGCTCAATACCTGCTGCAGACTGTCACTGCTTGGCAGCGCGGATGCTTTGGCCGCAGTCGCTTCAACACCGGATATCTTCTCTGTCTGGCCGCCGTTCAAAGCCGTGACATTGCGGTTATCGACATCGCCGCGGAGCACTGAGGCCGGGGTAATGCCGGAATTTTCCGGTGACAACTGCTGCACCATGAGATCCGCCAGCCCCAGCATGCCTTTGGAGGACAGCTCCACCGACATCTGCTGATCGTGCATCTGCTCGTAGAACTTGGTGTACTGACTGTTCATCGGGCTGTCGGATTCAAATATCGCGTTGGCATCTCGCATGCTTTTCATCAACATCTGCACAAAGATGCCTTCAAACTGCTGCGCGACTTCTTTAAGCGCTGCTTTTTGATCCTGCTGCGCCTGGGCTCTGAGCTTGTCCAGCCCACCGAGATCCAGAAATTGCGAAGCATCAGCCATTTTGTTCATAGTCGATAAACCAATGTGCCATTAATCAGATGATGATGAGTTCACCATGCAAAGCCCCTGCCATCTTTAAGGCTTCGAGGATTGCCAACACATCCGATGGCGCCGCGCCCACCATATTCACCGCCCGCACCAACTCATCGAGGGAAGTGCCCGGGTTGAACATAAACATACGCCGGTTGTCCTGAGCCACATCTATGGTGCTGTTGCTGGTCACCGCAGTCTGGCCGCCGGCCAGGGCATTGGGTTGAGAAACCTGAGTTGCTTCGGCAATGGTGACGGTAAGGCCGCCATGGGTCACAGCCGCTGGCAAGAGTTTGACGTCCTTACCCACCACTATGGTGCCGGTGCGGGAGTTGACTATCACCTTGGCCGATTCATCGGCAGGCTCAACCTGAATATTTTCCAGGGTGGCCAGGAAAGATACCCGCTGCGACACATCTCTGGGGGCGCTGACCTGAATGGAAGAAGCATCGAGCGCCCGCGCCATACCCGGGCCGAGTAAGCCGTTAATAGCATCAGCGGTACGCTTTGCGGTGGAGAAATCGGCTCGGTGCAGGTTAAAAGTCAAGTGATCGCCATTACCGAAGGGGCTGGCCACTTCACGCTCGACTATGCCGCCGTTGGGAATGCGGCCCACAGTTGGCGTGTTCTGGATAACCTTGGAACCATCCAGCCCCTCGGCACTGAAGCCGCTGACCACCAGACTCCCCTGGGCGATGGCGTAAACATTGCCATCCACCCCTTTGAGGAAAGTCTGCAGAAGGGTACCGCCGCGCAGGCTCTTGGCTTCCCCAAGACTCGATACAGTCACATCCAGGGTTTGTCCCGGCTTGATAAATGGCGGCATATCGGCATGCACAGCCACCACGGCAATATTCTTTATCTTGGGCCTGAAGTTATCCGGCAGATTGATGCCAAAATTCTTCAACATGGTCTTGAAGGTCTGCTCAGTGTAACGGGTCTTCTCCCCGGTTCCCGGCAACCCCACCACCAGGCCGTAGCCTATCAACTGGTTGTCCCTGACCCCTTGGATATCGGCGATATCCTTGATGCGCTCGGCCTGCCCCGGCAGCGAAACCAGCAAACAGGCAAGTGCCATGATTAATTTTATTTTCATGAGCTTATCCTCAGAAAGGCCACCAGTCAGAGAGGAAGAACTGGCTCAGCCAGCCCACCTTTTGCGACTCGGCAAAAGTGCCGGTACCGCTGTACTGAATACGGGCATTGGCGACTTTGGGCGAATCTATGGTGTTTTCAGGGGTAATATCCTGCGGCCGAATAATGCCGGTTACCCGAATAAATTCGTCGCCATTATTGATGGTGATCCACTTTTCACCGCGAATAACCAGGTTGCCATTGCCCAGCACCTGCATCACGTTGGCCGAGATCTGCCCGGAGAGACTGTTACTCTGATCGGCATCGGCCTCGCGATTGGTATCCATGCTGTCGCCGTAGCGAAAATCCAACGGGTTGCCCTTGATGGTGACATTGTTGCCGCCCATGTAGAGCGGGTTCACTGACATGTCCGAGCCTTTTTTGATCTTGTTGCCGACGCTCTTTTTCGCTTGGGTCGACTCCACCAACACAACAGTGATGATGTCCCCTACCCTGTGCGCCCGCAGATCCGAATAAAGTGAAGATGCCTGGCTGTCCTGATAGATAGAGCCGGTCGGTGCGATTCGGGTCGGCGGCGCTTCAGGATACACAGGCGCAAAATAGGGATCATCGGCTATCGGTTTGTTCTGGGTAGAGCTGCAAGCCCCCAGAAATAAAGCCGGAATGATAAGGAATAAGGGTTTCATCACATCACCTCATCACAGATTCTGGTTCACATAGGCCAGCATCTGGTCTACGGCTGAGATAACCTTGGAGTTCATTTCATAAATCCGCTGACTTTCAATCAGATTGACCAGCTCTTCGGTCACATTAACGTTGGAAGTTTCCAGCGATCCCTGACGAATAGAGCCCAATCCATCCAGTGAGGCAGTCCCCTGAATTGGGGTACCGCTGGCGCCCGTCTCCAGATAGAGGTTTTGCCCTATGGGATCCAGGCCGGACGGATTGATGAAATCAGAGATGGTCAACTGCCCGACCACCTGGTTTTCGGCGGCGCCCGGGGTTTTAACCGATACTTCGCCTTCGGCGGAAACGGTAATACTGGTGGCATCGTCCGGAATGGTAATGGCAGGCTGCAACACATAGCCGGCGCCGGAAGTCACTATCTGGCCGGTATCATCCAAACTGAACTGGCCGTTACGAGTGTAGGCTGTGGTGCCGTCCGGCAGTTGGATTTCAAAGAATCCCGGACCTTCAATCATCATGTCCAGCGCGTTATCAGTGGTTTGCAGGTTACCCTGGGAGAAAATTTTCTGGGTGGCCACGACCTTGGTACCTGCGCCCAGGTTAAGGCCATTGGGCAACTTGGTGTTGGAGGCGCTGATACCGCCGGCCTGATTGACTGTCTGGTACAGTAAGTCTTCAAATATCGCCCGGCCCTTCTTGTAGCCTATGGTGCTGGCATTAGCGACGTTATTTGAAATCACCGAGATGTCCGTTTGCTGGGCATCTAACCCAGTCTTACTTATCCATAACGCGGGATGCATATCAATTACTCCTAGCTAATGCGCATCAGTGAAGCGGACGACTTGTCGTTCTCTTCTGCGGTTTTCATCATTTTTACCTGCAGCTCAAACTGACGTTGCAGCTCAATCAGGTTGACCATCTCATCCACGGCATTGACATTACTGCCTTCCACGGCGCCGCTTTCCACATTGACAAAGGGATCGGCGGCGGCCGGATTGCCATCCAGGGTACGGAACAAGCCATCTTCACCGCGCATCAGGTTCTGATTGCCCGGGTTAACCAACTTGATGCGACCCACCTCCTCTATCACCTCGGCGGTTGCGCCTTGAGGACGAATAGAAATAGTGCCGTCTGTGGCAACCTGAATTTTGTCTATCGGCAGCGGCAGCACTATCGGGCCGTTATCACCCATTACCGGGTTGCCCCTGTCGTTACGCAGCAAACCTGTAGTGTCAAAACTCAGACTACCGGAGCGGGTATAGGCCTCACTGCCATCGGCGGCCTGCACCGCAATCCAGCCTTGATCTTTGATGGCAATATCCAGATCCCGTCCGGTCGATTTGATAGGGCCGGACTGAAAGTTGGCCGAGGGCGACTCTGTCATGGCGAACACCCGGGTCGGCAAGCCCTCACCGAAGGCTTGCATCGCACGGGCCTGAGCCATGTCGGACTTGAAACCATCTGTGTTGGCATTGGCCAGGTTGTTACCCCTAACCGCCAGCGCATTCATGTTTTGTTTGGCGCCAGTCATGGCGACATAGAGAAGTTTGTCCACCTGCTGCTCCGTCAATCTTTTTACCTATTCAGGTAAAAGCAAACATCGTGCCAATAAAATGAGCAGTTGAGCACAAGGACAGCAGAAGAACTTCAGTGACTTGGGAGTTAATAGACAAAGATGCGGCAAGACATTGCCGGGCGGCAATGTCTTGCGCAGGAAGGCTTAGCGGATCTGCAGCACGGTTTGCTGTAGTGTATTGTTCACTTCCAAAGTACGGGAGTTGGCCTGGAAGTTACGTTGGGCCGAAATCAGGTCCACCAACTCAGTGGTCAGGTCGACGTTGGATTGCTCCAGTGTTGATGAACGGATACTGCCAAACACACCGCTGTTGGCCTCACCGGCCAGCGCCGCGCCTGAATCCAGGCTGGCTTTCCAGGAGGTGTTGCCCACCTGGCTCAGTCCCTGCTCATTGGAGAAGCGTGCCAACGCCACCCGTGCCAGAGGCACTGTTGAGCCATTGCTATACTTAGCAGAGATCAAACCATCTGTACCCACTTCCACATTAGTCAAACGGCCCACTGTTACACCATCCTGCGTCAATTCCGTGGCGTTGAACTTTTCCGAGAACTGGGTCGGATTGTTGAAATCTATGGTTATCGCTTGAGTGCCGTCAGCAGCAGGACCAAGAACGTTGGCCCCACCAACCCCCAACTGCTCTGTGGTGATCACCGCAGGATCGGAACCTATATAACCGCCGACATCGTTGAACTTAAGCACGGCACCAGTCCAGCCACCTGCAGTTTGTGCTGTGCCTGTACCATCCGCAGTACCGTCACCGTTAGTGTCCGTGTTGTAGGTTCCGGCGCCGCCGCCCAGATTGACCGGCTTGTCGTCAATGGCGTAGTAGGCCACCCAGTTACTCTCACCGGTATGAGCACCATTTTCCGGACGCACAAAATAAGTGGTCAAAGTGTGGGAGTTACCCAAAGAGTCATAAATGGTCACTGCAGTGGAGTTATTAAAAGTATCTGACTTGGATGGGTCAAACAGCGCCGGATCTTTAGTTTCTTGAGTGGAGTCCAGGTTCATGCTAATGCCAACATTGTTGGTTTTCTGCGGGCTACCGGCAGTATCCGGGATCTGCACCGGCTTGGTGGTAGTCAGACTCACAGAAGTGGAGTTACCATCTTTATCGACCGGGAAGCTCTGCAGATAATTACCGGCAGCATCGACCAAAAAGCCGTTGTCATCACGCTTAAAAGCTCCGGCGCGGGTGAAAGAGTAATCCTGACTGCCGACACTGGATGATGTCACGAAGAAACCACCACCGTTGATCGCCATATCCAGCGCATTGTTGGTGGAGTTCAGGTTCCCCTGATGGAACTGCTGTGCCACCTGAGTGGTGGTGACACCGCCGCCCACAGTGGTTCTACCATTGGAGAAAATCGAGCTGGCGTACACATCAGCAAACTCGGCCCGGGATTCTTTAAAGCCTATCGTCTTAACGTTGGCAATATTGTTGGCCGTGGTATTGAGATCTTTCTGCGCCGCAGCAATCCCACTCAGAGCAATGTTAAAAGACATAATTCACCTCATGATTTTCAGATACTGTCCGGCGCAGCCGGGGCAGAAACAGAATTAAACTTCGGAAACAGCCAGCACATCGGCCAATCTGATCCCGCCAATACCTCTTAGATTCAACACGGCGCCGGTGGCAGAGTTGAGTGATACACTGGTCACGTGGGCATAGGAACTGACGATAAGATCCTGGGACTTTCCATCAACAACCCCGCTGGCCTTCATGGTATAGATGCCTTTATCGACAGGGTTTCCGTCCTTATCCAGGCCATCCCATTCCACATCTATATTGCCGCCGGCACTACCGTCGACCTCAAAGGTTTTGATCACCTGACCAGCTTCATCTTCAATCGTTACTTTAATTGAAGGGATCTTTTCCGGTGATGTGATTACCCCTTTAAGCGTTGGGTCTTCCTCGGAAACATAGCCGGTGCCCGCCGGGATCAACACTTTTTGCCCTACCAGGCCAGATGCCTGCAATGCCTGACTCGAAGTCATTAACGAATTGAGGTTAACTATTTCTTCATTCAGGTTAGAGATACCATCCACTGTGGCAAACGACGCCATCTGGGCGATCATCTGATCGTTATCCACCGGCTTAAAAGGATCCTGCATCGACAACTGCTGACTCAGCAGCGAAAAGAAGTCTTCCTGGGTCAGTTGTTGATTATTGCTTTTCTTGGTTTCAGTACCCGATTGCACCTGGATACTGTCGAGAAAAGGGTTAACTGAATTGACGCTCATGGGCTATGCCTCCGTTATTTGCCCATTCTCAGGGTTTGTTGCAGCATGGACTTGGCTGCATCGGCTACCTGAACATTCATCTGATAGGAACGGGAGGCGGAAATCATATCGGCCATCTCTTCCACTACATTGACATTAGGTTTGTAGATAAAACCGTCGGCATCGGCCATGGGATGATCCGGCGAATACTCTTTCAGTAAAGGTTTATCGCTTTCCACTATACCCTTTACCTTTACCGCAGCGCCTTGTTGCTGTTGGCCGTTCGCCTTGGCCAGCTCGGCCTCAAAAATAGGATGCCGTGCCTTGTAGGTCTTATCGATACTGGAAGAAACAGAATCTGCGTTGGCTATGTTACTGGCGGTAGTATTCAAGCGTACCGACTGCGCCGACATTCCCGAACCCGCAACATTGAAGATATTGTACAAGCTCATGGTTAATCTCCTTTCAATGCCTTTTTCATGCCGGCGAACTTACCGTCGAGGAATCCGAGCGACATCTGATATTCAAGCGCATTTTGCATAAAGGCCTGCTGCTCTTTTTGCATCTCGACTGTGTTGCCATCCCCAGTGTCCGGTTGATCCGGCACCCGATATTGCACATGTTGGGCTGTCAGCGCCTTGAGGTCGAAATGCTTTTCAGACGTTGCCGCCATATTCATTCCCTGTTGCCGCCCTTTGGCCGCCTGCAACGCCGAAGAAAAGTCCACATCCCGAGCCTTGTAGTGTGGGGTATCGGCATTGGCTATATTGCTGGCAAGCACTTCGGCACGCTGGGCGCGAATACCCAGAGTGTATTGATGTATGCCAAGGGCCTTATCGAAACTGATCGCCATAAAACCGCCTCCTCCAATGACTCGATAAAAACAAAGCAAGCTTTGTGCCAGATGTAGAGTGGAGGATAACAGATACGAAGATGATGGCCGTTAGGGTGAAAAGTAAGACAGAAAAGGCCCGTTCAAGTTGACGAGCCTTTCAAATTATTTAATTAAAAATCAAATAATTAGGTTGTTAATTTTTCTTTTGATAATAGATACCTGGGTTACAGCGCACCATGTCGAATTCATCGGTCAACCCGGCAATCGACTCGCTGGCCCCTAAAAACAGTATCCCCTTGGGATTGAGAGCGGCAGCAAATTGCCGCAGTATTTTTGCCTTTGCCTCCGGGGCAAAATAGATAAGTACGTTACGGCAAAAGATGATGTCGAACTTGCCGAGCAAGGTGTAACTTTCAAGCAGGTTGTGAGCCCTAAAGCTGACCAAACGGCGCACATTGTCTTTAACCCGCATATTACCATTGGGCATAGCTTCAAAAAACTGACGCTTGCGCTCTTCGGACAGGCCCCGGGCCAATGCCAGCTTATCATACTCGGCATTTTTACAACGCTCGAGCATGGACGGCGATAGATCTGTGGCCTGGATTACCGCCCCACCCGGCAACGCCCCTGGCTTACGCTGTTGATATTCGAGCACTGTCATCGCCAGTGAATAGGGCTCCTGTCCGGAAGAACAGGCCGCCGACCAAATTTTCAATGGCCGCCCCAACTTGGCAAAACCGGGCAACAATGTATTGCCAAGTAATTCAAAAGGATACTTGTCCCGAAACCAAAGAGTTTCGTTGGTCGTCATGGCATCAATGACTTCAGCCCGTAATTGGCGCTCTGTGGGTCGCATCGATTGCTTAACAACGTCCGACAGGGATGGCAAACCATATTTCCCCATCAAAGGCGCCAAGCGGCTGCGAACCAAATACTGTTTGTTCTCACCCAATACAATGCCACTGTGCTGCTCAAGAAACAGCCTGAATTGATTGTACTCAGTTTCTGCGAGAGATTTATCTGGCACCTTAGTGTCCTAACTATCCGTAAAAACGTCACTGCGAATCGAGGCAGCAACATTTAAAAACTGGGGCTGCGTTATACCCCAGCCCCATTTGCAACACAAGCAGACCAACTCACTATAGCCATAAAAAGTCACAGCAGACAAAGGCTATAGACTCAGATGCTTGTTAACAGCAGAAGCCAGTTCGTCGGGGTTGAACTTGGCAATAAAATCATTGGCGCCCACTTTCTGTACCATGGCTTGATTGAATACCCCGCTCAACGAGGTATGCAGCACTACCTTGATATTTTTCAGTTTGGGATCATCACGGATCTCGGCAGTCAGAGTGTAACCATCCATTTCCGGCATTTCGATATCCGAAATAATCAACGGGATTTCATCGGCAACATTGTCCATACCAGACGCTATACTCTTCAGTTTTTCCAATGCTTCCCGACCATCTTTAGCGGTATCTATCTGCAGATTCAACGAAGACAATGCGCGAATGATCTGTTTGCGCGCCACAGAGGAGTCGTCAATCACCATAATATGATAATGCTGCTCCCTGTCGATTGTGAGAGATTCATCCATTTCTTGGCTGATATCTGTCTTTACCGGTGAAATTTCATCAAGAATTTTCTCCACATCGAGTATTTCAACCAGTTCACCTTCGATTTCGGTCACTGCAGTCAGGTAAGAGTATCGTCCCGCGCCTTCCGGCGGCGGCATGATAGACTCCCAATTCATGTTAATGATCCGCTCAACTGAACGAACCAGAAACCCCTGCACGCTGCGGTTGTATTCGGAAATAATGATGAAGCAATCCTTGACATCATCTATGGGTTTACCACCGGTCGCCGCACTGAGATCGATAACCGACACAGTCGTACCGCGAATATGGGCCACGCCCTTAACAAAGGCGTTCAACTTGGGCAATATCGTCAGTGGTGGGCACTGCAAAACCTCTTTGACTTTGAATACATTGATACCGAATCTTTGTCTGCCGTTAAGTTTGAACAACAGAAGTTCGAGGCGATTTTGTCCGACCAGTTGAGTGCGTTTATTGACTGATTCAAGAATGCTCGACATAAGGCTGCCTTGTTGTCTTTATATTGAGAAATACCCGCTGTCCCACAGACAGGCATACTATTTGCTTTATCCAAGACACTGATGCCCAGTCAAATTTCTGACTAAACCTATGGTGAAGCCAGTACTGGGAACCGCGAATCATTGAAAGTATAGGTGTAATCTGGCGAGACAAGCTAGCCTGTTCATTATGAAAGTAAATATTGCATACCTTTTGGCTACAATTTTAATGCCCATCGCAACAATGGCGGCAGAGAGCAGCTTTGTTCCCAGTATATCGGCCATGGAAAGCCTGGCTAAAGAGGCAGTGGCCAAAAAAGTGCTGGCGGGCACAGATGCACAAATTACCATCACCCCGCAGCGGCTGGATTCCAGGCTCACTCCCCCTAGATGTAATTCGCCTTTAACGGCAGAACTTGCCAGCGACCGGGAGATAAGCCGCAACAATACGGTACGCATAGGTTGCAACAGCCCGGAGCTCAGCTACCCGTGGCAAATCTATGTCTCGGTACGGGTAGATATCAGTTATCCTGTGGTAGTGGCCACCCAAACTCTGGCCCCGGGCACTGTGCTGGGGCCTGAAAATCTAGCGCTGCGCTACATAGATGAAACCAGTCTGCGCGGCCAGCAGTTTGAGGATATTGCCACAGTGACGGGTACCCGCCTCAAGCGGCGCATAGCCAAAGACTATCCGTTATTTGCCGCCAATCTCTGTTTTGTTTGCAAAGGCGACAGAGTCTCTATTTATGCCGGTAACGAGAAGTTTCAAATAAAAACTGTTGGTGAAGCCCTGCATGATGGTAACCTTGGGGAACAGATTCGGGTAAAAAACACTCGCTCAGACAAAGTGTTGGAGGCTACTGTCACCAATGTGGGCGAAGTGGAAGTTCGAATGTAAAAAATGCTAAAGTTCTCCTTGGCTATGCCGATAAGACAGCAAGGTAATCAGAGAAAAGGCTGGAGCCGCGATGGCTATGGATATTAAACAACTGCAAAATCAACCCAGAGTGAATACAGGTTCACTCCCCAAGAACACGGCTCAGAGCAATCAAACAGCTCAGCAAGGGGCTGCTCCGCTGAAAACTGACTCGGTTGTGGTGTCGCAGCAAGCGCAGCAGTTGCAAGGAGTTCAGAGTAAGATGACCTCACTGCCGGAAATAGATCAAAAGAAGATCAGCGAAATCAAATTGGCGATCGCCGAAGGCAGATACAAGGTTGATCCGGAAAAACTGGCAGCCAACATCTCTCAATTTGAATCAGAACTGAACGCACTCAATAAAGGGTCCTGATGCCTGATACCCCGGATATAACCAGCCTGATAACACAGCAGATGACTCAACTCGAGCGTCTGCTGAACTTGATTGAGCAGGAAAAAAATGCCCTGCTCGATCGCAATGCCGATAATCTATTGCAACTGGCCCAAGACAAGAGCAATCTGCTCAATGAGGTCAAGGCAGTAGATGAGGCGCTCTCCTCTCATCCTGAACAAGCTAAACTCAGTCAGTCGCCATTGGCCGAACAGGTCAGTGAAGCCCGCGAACTATTGGCTACTTGCCAACTACGCAATCAGGAAAATGCCGGCCTGATAGAGCTGAGTATGGCCAGTATCAATCGCCTGGCACAGGCGCTGCAGGTGAGCCGCAATGCCTCCAGTCTGACTTATGACGGCAAAGGCAAGACTTCAACCATCGCCACTCTGGGCAACGATCTCAAGGCTTGATTTAAAGCCCTGCTGCTGTTCCATTACTTAAGCTAATTCAGTAAGTTCGGCTTCTTGGTGCGACCCAAACTCCTGTCCCCCCTTGCCTTCCCCCGACTAAACTCAGGGCGCTAAAGCCAAGGGGGTCAAATACAAGATGCCCCCCAGAACAGAACGTATACCCACCTCTCAATTCAGCAAAGATTCTTAAGCCACAAAAAGGCCACAAAAAAAGCAGCCAAAGAAGGCTGCTTTTGACTTATACCCATTACCCTAAAAATAAGTGATCTCTTTCACTCTCTGGGGGCGATTTTGTTGCTGATACAGATCCCACACCTGGGCGAAGTCCAGCTCAAGCTCGGTCACATAATGATCGCCGGCCGGATAACTGCGCACAACCCTGGCGCCGCGGATCACCCCGGAAACCGAGGCCTGGATATTATCGCCTTTCAACATCCAGTCACTGACCTTGCTATCAGCCGACAAACGTTGGCCATAAACTTGTTCGGCCAGTTCCCGATAAGCGGCAATCTTGGATGCTTGCATCGCCATCAGCACCTTTTGCGACTGTTCCTTAGCTGGTTGGCTGGCCAGCGGGGCATAGCCTATTGCCGTCAATTTGGGAAAACTGCTTGGCGCCTCTGTCTCCCACTGCACATATCTGTCCTTATCGGCGCAGCCACCCAGAACTAACGCCAATACCAGCGTGACCAATGTCAGTGTGTTGTTCCAATACTTCATTACTTGTCTCCCACTATCCGGCTCTTATCTTCTCCGCGGTTTTCATAGCGATAAAGCAGGCCTTCTTTTGACACCACCTTGTGGGATGGCGCCAGATAACCCGGTAGTTGCGCCTCAAGCACCCGCGCCCCGGCCGTCGAAAGCACCCGATTGTTATTGATGTTAACAATCCGACTGTTGAACAAGATCTCACCTTTAGCCTGGCTCATGCTGGTGACCAGTACATGATCCACCGCAATATCCGTCGGCAATTGTTGCCAGTCGCGGGTAAGAATAAAATCCCCCTGTGGCGTTACCCGCACCGCTTCGGCCAGGTTCAAATCCACCAGATTAAAGCCGCGCTGATGAAAAGCCGTCATTAAGCTCTGCTGTAGCTGTGAGGCCAGTGCATTACTGCCTTGCATATCCTCCACTATCGCAGGCGTCATCACCAATAGCGGCTGAGTCGGTTTGAGAGCATCATTATGGATTACCAATTCATCCACCAACTGATGCGCCAATAGATTGACTGGTGCTTGTTGCGGCTTGAACTCAGCTTGCGGTTGCTGTGATGTCGTACTGCAGGCAGACAGCAGAAGTAAAGGCAATATACACAGGGCTTTATACATAATATCCGTCTCACTGTTGCCGGAGTGGGCTGTTAACTTCATTCAGGAGCCTGACGTAAACCTTGAACCAGCAGGCTTATTCTACTTAGTCAGTCATACAACACCTGCAGGATTGACCCAAGGACGTTGCAGACAGTAATAGTGTCGGTAACATCGTCAGCACCAATAATGCCAAGCTCTTTTTATTTGCATTAAAACTATGCAAATAAAATACCAACCAAGAACTTAGGGAAAGTGCGAACAAGCCCCCATATGTGCTCTGCTCCGGCGTACAGGTCTGGATGCAACGGCAAATGCCCCCAGGCCTTTGCAAGAAGCACAACACAGCAGGCAGGCCAGTAAGCCACACAGCAACCTATTCCCTACATCAAGAAAGTGCCACGAGAACTTATTCGCACCTTCCTTAGCCCTCAGCGTCCACCGGCGAGTTCTCTGGTTTAGTCGTGTTTAACAACCTTGAGAAATAAGCCTAATTGAGCATCTCATTGGCCGTAGTAACTGACGTGAAATGGCCGAACCACTTGTATTACTTATTTATCCAGCCTTGCTCTTTCGGACAACAAGGTTTGTCGAAAGCTTCTTTGGCTTTATCGGCAAATGCTTGCCGTTCTTTAGCCTGGCATTCACAAATAACACAGTACCCCCTCCCTCTCTCTGGCATAAAATTTGAATACCAAGCGATACCAGCTTAAGTGGCGGCAAAATTCCGTCACCCTGACTTCCATTTTGAGGAACCGCCTTATGAGATTGTGCCCCTTGTTCTTGCTGCCGTTGCTGGGCATCAGCCTCAACGCCATGGCAGAGTGGACCGAGGCCCGAGGTGAAGCCAAAATAATCAATGGCAATCTAACCCAGGCACGGGAAGCGGCAATGGACAACGCCATCAACATGGCACTGCTCTCCCGTGGTGGCAGTTTTCAATCGACCCAGAGTGTCAGCCAGGGGCGCTTGACCCAAAACGATTTCAGCCTCTCCAGCCAGGCGCAGATAAGCAGTGTCGAACTGGTCAGCGAAATGCGCCAGGGAGACAAGCTCAAAGTGGTTATGCGGCTCGATATTCTCGACGGCCCGGATAACAAGTGCCAAAGCTCAGCCATCAAGGCCGCTATCCTGGTCCCCCAGGCCGCCATTAAAGACAGAAGCCAACTGCGTTATGGTCAGTTGGAAAATTTCCAGCGAAGCCTGTCCGAACGGATAGCAGCAACGCTGGATAAACAATCCTCCACCAGCTTTGCTCACCTGCACGCCAACGAGCGGCTGGATATCAAAGAGGAGCTTATCAATATCCGCGGCTACCGCCTGCCGACCTGGATAAGTGAAATTACCGACAGCCAATATCTGTTGCTGCCGCAAATCATAGATATCTCCACCGAACCGGTCGAATCCGGCTTTATGGGCCTATGGGACAACGAGCCGCTGCGGCTATTTCAGTTGCAGCTCAGCCTCTATCATGGGATCAGCGGCGAGCAGATCTGGTATCAGAACTACAGCATTTCCGCCCCCTGGGAGTTTGCCAAAAATGAATCCGTCCCTCCCAACAGCGACAGATTCTGGCGTGCCAGTTATGGACAAGCCATAGACAAGGTGCTGGCCAATGCCAGTAAAGATATCGATATGGCACTGGCCTGCAGACCGCTGCTGGCACAGATAGTCGTGCGCCAACAAGATAGAGTGATACTCAACCTGGGGCGACGCAACGGCATCCGCGTGGGTGATCAGTTCCAAATCGTGCTGCAACAAAACCTGCCCGACCGCATGAACCAGATGCGCGCCGTGGCCGGAGAAACCCGGGCGAAAATCACCATAAATCAAGTCACAGAGGAAAGTGCCATCGCAGTGCTCAGCGGTGAAAATGCCGCCCTCAACATTCAGGTGAATGACATCGCGATTAAGATTTAAGCAATTAAATCCAAAGCCTTTTCATCCGGGTGAAAACCAGTATAATCACTGGCGTCTCCCTATAGCTCAACAGGATAGAGCAGTCGCCTCCTAAGCGACCGATCGGGGTTCGAGTCCCTGTGGGGAGACCAGATAGACCTATTTTAATTTCTAAATCAATCACTTACAAAATCAGGCAAATCCTGTGCCGCCTATGTGCCGCCTCAGAACAGGCATTTTTACGAAAAAAATTTCGACCCTTTTGTAAAAATCTCCCTTTTGTACCCTTCGCCCAATTTCTGGACTATCCCGCTGATTTCCGTTAGTTTTTGTTCAAGGTCAATTTTGAGAATGAGCACTCTAGAATGGATGATTATCTAGCCTTATTTGTCGACACAGATAGAGTGGCCTATCTACTTTCTCGGTTACCTTCGCCGTTAATCCCATATCTGCTGGCAGTAGTCGAATTGAATGAAATCACTCAGCCACTTGGAGTGGGTGAACTTCTTGCTGGCGTTCTTCCATCGGACAACCCACAGATACCGCGTGATGAGTTTGGTGAAATATTGGATCCTACGTCCAACAAAGAAGTGATGAAGCAACTGGCAAAGATTGATGGAGTTCAAGAAAAAATCGAAGAACGGCATTCACGGAGCCTCAAAACTTACGCTCAATTCTTCAATCCTCTACGCGAACTACTTCCCGTTAATGACATGGCCTTGATCCGGCAGTTTGGCAATGCGCCCTCTCTGGCCAGTGCATTTGGTGCCGATGAATTAACAGATGGGCCTTTGGTATTGCTCCCTAGCTTCAGTATTCAGTCACAACACACATTGCATGCTGCGTTAGCCTGTCAGATGGCGGGGCTCTCAAAACCAGCTCAGTTGCTCTTTGATGATTTCTTGAATCAAAAGCTAGTTGAAAGTAATCACTCTTATCAGTCATTTCAACAAACGCTACTCAAGTACATCAACCTTAACGAAGCGGCAGCTTCCGCTGGGAAGTCTGGCAGAAATAAAAGACACGGGAAATCAGACAAGGTGAAAGCATTCGCGCTTGAAAGATATGTGAAGGGTAACTTCAAAAACCCCCACCAAGCGTCACAAATCCTTGTAGCCGATGTAGCCGAGTATGGAAAGTCACTGGGTTACAGGTTCAGTAGCGACTATCAGGCTCCCAGAACTATAGAGACATGGATAAGGAAGTACCTTAGTGAACAACACACCAAATGAAAAAAATAAATCACTATTCTTCAAAATATTAAAGCCAGTTTCTGCTGGTATCGTTGCCGGAGTAACCGTTTTATATGGGTATTATCAATTCTCCTATGAGCGTGAAATGAAGTGGCGGGATATTCGCTATCAAGAAGCCAAAGTAGCCTATGAGTCCTTGTTACGAAAAACAGGAAATCTTGCGTTACTAGCAAAGCAAGGACATAAAAATTCGAATGAATTTCAAATAGCTCTAGATGATTTCGACGTGTTTATGGACAGTGATTTTGCGCTCTACCATGGAGATTTTGTGTTCCAAAGAACATATCGAATTCGCGCACTTTTCTACAGTTGTTCTCGCAGTTTCAACAATAGCCAAGAGGATAAATGCGATATAGAGAAAATTGATGCTGCTCAGTACGTTATGGGTAACTGTGCACGCGCATCCTTGGACAACTTAAGAAAGACCGTAGATATTAGACCAACGGCCGATTATAAAGACATTATTGGAAGAGCCGTAGAATATCGTAGCGACAAAAACCAAGAGAGATTCTGTGGGATTTAAATCACTTCCACACCCTGTGGAAGTACTTTTACACCCTGTGGAAACACTTTTACACCCCTACATGTGAATACTCTCTAACCGCCCTTCCCTAACCTTGCTCCTGACTAATTCAAATTGATCAGGAGCAACCATGACAAATCCACTGTTAACCCCGGCTGAAGTAGCCAAGACTCTTGGCGTGACTGAAGGCACCCTATCCGTTTGGCGCTGTACCGGGCGCTATCCACTCAAGTTCGTCAAAGTTGGGCGGCGGGTGATGTACCGCCAAATCGACATAGACACCTTCGTTAACGGGAGGGTCTATGAACATACTCTTTAACGGCTTTATTGCCTTCTGCATCCTGTTACAACTGGCACAGATGCTTGCTGGTCGGTCTGAATTTGGCGACTACTTAATGTCACATAACGAATCCAAAGCCCCGTTAACGACCCCGGCTAACGAGTACCCGTTAACCACTATTAGCCCCTTGTACCCGTTAACGGGTACAGAGTGCAAAATCCCAACGGGTACAGCCACCGTTAACGGGTACGGTTCAACAACCAAATTCGGTGCCCGTTACCTAACGGGGGCCAAAACATCCATCCCGAATTGGCCCTACTCCGCTTGCCCTAGTTCGGCACCTCAGCTTAAGGGGATGCAACCATGAGCAAAGCGCACCGGAACAAGCACCGTAAAGCGAACCGAAAGCCTGTACCGAATTTGGTAACGGCATCACCGAAACTAACCAAAGCTGATACCCAACTCAGCACCGAACAGGCAAGCTTGCTGGCGTGGCTGGCACAGGGCCGTTCGGTAGAAGTCTGCACCGAACTTTGCCCGGATTTGGGTAAGGTCGTCGAAATGCCGGATTATCCCGGCCACTTCAATAAGCGCAGCCTGTTTGCGCTCAAACGGGAAGGGCTGACAAAGGAGCAGGATTGCTTCTTTGCCGGAATGAGATGGTGCCGGGTCAGTTTAAGCCCTAAGGGGCAACGCTTTGCCGCCCTGATAATAGAAAGAGCGTTACTCAAAAGCGATTCGTTAACGGGGGCAGACTATGCCTGAAGTCCATCCGCACGATAACGAATGGCTGAACAAACAGCTTTATGGTGTGCCCGAGGTATTCCGGCAAGAGATCATGGCCGACTATGCCGCCAAAGACTCTCGCCGGGAAGCGAACCTGCATGTGCTGGGCGAGCGTAAAGCCATTGCCACCGTTATAGGTAAGTCCGAGCGTTTCTATCACATCAACCTCAACGACAGGGATTGCACTCAGGCAGCTAAGCTCCTCTCACGTCATGTGCTGAGGTTACTTGCCAATAATCCCCGCCTGAATTTGGCCGCGCTCTATTCCCTGATTGCTGACTTCATCAAAAGCCAAGGCATTGTGCCGCCCCATCTTGCCGAACGCATTTTGAAAGCGATCGAAATGGGCCATATTGCCGGGGATGACGCCATAAAGGTAAAGGGCGCAATCAATCGCGCCAAGGATGAGCAATGGTGGCGCAGAAAGCTTAAAACCAAACATATCCGGGAAGGTGAAACCCTGTCACGGCGCTACAACCAGGTAAACCGCACCAAGGGGATTTACATCAGCAACCTGGGCCTTGGCAAAATCCGTCACCGCTGGCAGGAAAACCAAAGCTTTTTGGAAAGCACCTTAGCCACCAATGAGCATGGTTACAGCGCCAGCCTTGCCGAACTCTCAAGCCTGAATGTGTCCAATCCCAGCATTCGCAGGCAAGAACTTATGGTCAGAACCCGAGGCTTTGAAGAGTGCAGTAAAGCCATGGGCCATCAGGCGCTGTTCATCACCCTCACCTGCCCGTCCAAATATCATCGCAGCCTGTCCAAATCCGGCAGCAAAAATCCCAACTGGAACGGCGCAACCCCGCTCGATGGTCAGCAATACCTTCGCCGCACCTTTGAGCGTATTCGCGCCGCCCTTGGCAATCAGGGCATTGGCATTTTTGGCTTTCGAGTCGCCGAACCTCACCACGACGGCACGCCCCATTGGCACCTACTCCTGTTTGTTGAACCCGAGCAATCCCAAGCCCTGCTAAAAGTCTTTCGCCGTTACGCCTTTGAAGAAGACGGCAATGAACCGGGCGCAGCCAAACACCGCCTTAAGGTGGAAGAAATAGACCCGAGCAAAGGCTCTGCAACTGGCTATATCGCAAAGTACATATCCAAAAACATCGATGGTGAAGGCATAGACCAAGACCTATATGGCAAGGATGCCAAAGACTCAGCCATTCGGGTTCGCGCTTGGGCCTCGCTATGGGGTATTCGCCAATTTCAACAATTGGGCGGGGCCAGTGTCACTGTATGGCGGGAGTTAAGGCGCATGGAAGCCATTAAGGCCGCAGAGCTGAATTGGATAGAGTCCATTCGTCAATGCGCCGACCAAGGCAACTGGCAAGGCTACACCGAGCAAATGGGCGGCGTATTCTGCAAAAGGCAGGAGCAAGTGATCCGTCCCTTATATGAACAGATACGGGAAGCCAAGCAAAATCCAGAGTCATTTCCGGAAACGAATCCCGGAAATCCTGAACATTCCCGGAATAGCCCGGAATTCCCCCCAGAAACACGGCCCGGAACCATTCCCGAAAGTTCAGAAACCCTTGCGGGATTAGAAGCCGCAATTCCGGGAACAAGCCCGGACGAATTCCGGGCACGCTCTGCATCGATAGCGGAATCAGACCCGGAAATTCCAACAATCAAAACCAACCGCTATGGCGATGAAGCCCTAACCCGCCTAAGAGGCATTGTCAGCTTTGAGGTGCAAATCATCACCCGAATCCACCAATGGACGCTTTCTCAGGCAGAAAGCACAGACCGCTTTTCCTTGGAGTGCTGTCAATAAGTGTACGTTTACAAAAAATCAATAGCCAACAGAGTTCAAATACTGGTCTGCTTCTGGTCCCAAATACCAGCGTATCGTTGAAAAGAAGGGCGAGTTAAACAGTCCATTTTCACTCTTACTCATATAAGTTTGGGCAAGGTAATACGTAGCGCTCTCAATGCTACTTCCCGATTCCAACATTAATTCTATTTCTTCTCTTAATTTTTCAATAATACCAGCTCTAAGCCTACATAACTCCTTAGAGTGCAAATTGAGTCGAGTAATAGAATTACTGATTTTATCTCTAAGATGTATAAGCTCATCTGCTTGATTGACACTAACAAACCCATCTTCATCAAATATGAAAACCGATGGATAACTAGGGATATCTGAAATGGGATTTAATAGAATATCAGTCCAATCTTGGTTACCCTTATCAATATCACAATGAACGTTCGGCGCAGTATACCTAACAGCTTTATCTACAACCGTTTCTACACTTCCACCATGACAACAACCGAATAAGTTATCCCAGTGAAGGGAGTAGTTTATTCCATCCCCAACTCTTGAAGCATCGGGCCGTGGGTTATCAGGGTAAAAGTGCTCTACTCTAAAATCGTTATTTGCATTCTGATCGACTTTTAAATCGATTTCACAATAAATACACAACCCACCTTGCTCAGCGATTAAACAATCCCTTACGCTAGAATATCCATCTTTACCAGAGTTCTTATAAAAGCCTTTTTTCCAGTCATCAGCTGGGTTATTCTCGCGATATTGACGAAGAATTTCTGGCTCATCTCCTTTCAAGATCCTTTTCATTTTTGCTCACTAATCCTGCGCTTTCTCAAAATAACATCCATTTTTAGCTTTTTGATGACAGGATCATGATTACCAGACCAAAGTGTTAACACTTCTTCAAGTTGAGAAAACTCTTCTGAATCAAACTTGTTTAGCTTGATCAGTTCTTTATATCTGGCAAGCTTTTTAACAATTTCCAGTTCTTCCGCTCTAGATTCAACACCAAAGATATCATCTAAGGCAGCGTCCACTTCAGAGCCATATGAAAAACTAGGTCGAGATAGTTTAATTTCACCTCTTTCACTTGTCAGTATGGTAATACAATGTTCTTGCACTGTTGTTACTACTTGCGGACTATGAGTAGTGACAATAAATTGGATATTTTTAAATATCTCCAACAGTTTTGGAATGACCATCTGCTGCCATCTAGGATGAAGGTGTACTTCAATCTCATCAATAAGAACAACACCTGAACCACAAAGAACACTTTCTACATCGCTTGCCGTAGGGTTGAGCAAATACAATCTTCTAGCAATATCAGACACTAACGCAAACAATGATTTTTCACCATGAGATAATTCTGATGCGTTAACAGTCGCGCCATCCTTATCGAAAACAATGTTTACTGAATCATTTGTAACAACAGTTCTTATATTTTCAATAAGAAAAAATTTTGAAACCACTTCTTTTATTAAGTCAACCAATGTTACCGATATATCTAGCATCTTATTTAGCTTTTCAATTTCAAGTACTAGACTATCTTCTTGACCTTTCAATATTCCAACAATTTTTTCATCTAACAGGGCATATTCTGGCAAGCTACATTTAGTTTTTCTAACTTGCTCCAATTGAGCAGTGATTGATGATATATTTCCAATAATCTCATCATTGTAATCACTTTTTTCACTTTTAGTTGAAACTAACCATTCCAGTAGTTTTTTATAATTCCCAAGCTCACCAAAACAATTATCATAAGCAGACAGCTTATTTGCCTTTTGTAGTGGTGATTCAAAATCAAATTTTGTATTTTCAGTACTAACATCGAAAGAGCGACTTGCTTGATAAAACACAAAAATAGGCAGCGGTAAATCAACGTAATTTGAATTTAAATCTGCATAAAGGCTACCTAGCTTTTTAAATTCCTCTAGGTAACTCCTGGCCTTTGAACTATCTTCAGCTTTAGATCTTGCTAATACCAATTCAAAATCAGAATGTACGCCAACATTTAACTTTGCTTGCACAAAAGCATCTTTAACACTTAACCCACTATGAATATCTTCTTTCTTTATCGGCCTTCCATTTGCCCCTGACTTAACTGCATTAGTAATCCAGCCATATGCAAGAGTCAAACATTCTAATACTGTTGTTTTTCCACTTCCATTTTTACCGACCAATAAATTTATTCTATTATCAAATTCAATAGCACCATCAATAGATTTTATACCTTTGTAACCATCAATGTCCAACAAGGTAAAATATGGCCTACAATTTAAAATACCTTCATGGACACTTGAGAAGTATTCCTTATAAAGCACTTCGTTTTTTTCAACAGAAAAGCGACCATCTCGATACCATTGACTAGCCGTATACTGGTCACCTAGATGCCCCTTATCCGCGCCGCTTTTGATATCCTCAAATGTTCTTCGCCTATGTGTATAAGTGCGCTCCACGGTTAGCCCCTCCATTGAGCAGTTACTATATAATCAACAGTATCTTGACCAAACTTACACACGAGTCTAGTAATGAAATCAGGTTCAACATGTTGGCAGAATGACAAAATTCCCATCAAGGAGTTTAATTCATCGACATCCAATTCATTTTTTGTCGACTTATAAACCATCGACTTGATAAATCGCTTCCTTTCTCGGCCCAGAGATATTCTTCCAGAGTTTGTAATCACCAATCCAGTTACATGCCTATTGTGAGCTTTTGAACTAAACACGGTCTTTGCGTCATTCACTCGTAGTTTATCACCATAAATATAATCAAGAAAGTATTTTACTATATTTGGTACATTTTTAAGAATGTCGGATTCGTTAGTCGAAAAGAACAGATCGTCAGCGTATCTTGTATACGTAACATGCATAGAGTTACATACTAAAGAAATTAGGTTATCAAATTCGTATAACACAAAATTTGATAGCAATGGTGATGTCGGGGCTCCAACACTTAGCACTAATTTTCCATCTCGCTGTTTAGTCGGCGACCAAAAAATCAAGTTAGCAAGCTGCATTAAGCCCACTTCTTCTAACTTTTTATTTTCTGAGCAAACCTTCCCCAAAAGTTCAACGTCAACACTATTAAAGAAATTAAGAAAATCCATTTTCAACAAATATTGATTTTTGGCATGTACCATCGCATTACTTTTTATGCTTTTCCTTTTAACATAAGCATGTGCACATGAATGAATAGGTAACTCACTCTCAAGAATATCAACCAGCCCACGTTGAAATGCTTTCAATTCTTTTGAGGGATGCGCAATAACCCTATTCCCACCACTTCTTTTAGGGATAGTGTATACTTTATACATTTTAAAGCCCTGCACTTTAACATTCTGTAAAGCTGCAAGTGCAAGTGATTCTGCCGCCATTGGCAATTTTTGGCCTGAATCTCCAAAAATATGAGATGCTTTTTGTGAAAAGAACTTTTTCACTGGGTTAGATGCCAAAAGGCTTTTCTGTAGTTCTTCCATGGGAAACCTTGAGAAGACCCGCCCTCATAAGGAGGGCGGGTCAATGCTCTTTACTGGAGGAAGCGAAAGCAAGAAATTGCTACGTTGCCTAAATCGACTAAGATTTAGGCAACGTAGCAATTTCTTGCTTTCGCAACCTAAATCCCGTTCAATAAGTTTCAGTCTGGCTATACACCCGACTAGGCTGATTAGATTGATCATTGAACACCTTAAAAGCCCAAAACACTAAAGAGCACTCTAAGCATAACAATCATATGTTTGCGGTTCAATGCTTGGCCCTAACCTTTCGTACATGCCCTGTTTTTCTATTACAACATTGAACAGCTTCTCACTTACCACCGAACTGTAACATCAAGATTTATTGACTATTCATCTCGCCAAACCACATCTCTTAAGCAACTCTCGCCGTTCCTCAAGCGAGAGTTGGTTTATCTCCCTGACAAGCCGCTCTACCCGGCTTTCCTGCTCTCTAGGCTTCATGGCTTCGCCAACCTCAGCCCCCAAACCCAGCAAAGCAGCTGTAGTGATCCCAAGCTCTCGCCTTACCTGCTCTATGTCCAAGTGAGCATAGGTGCTGGCGGTAATGCTAATGTCACTGTGCCCAAGCAGCTTACTGGTGGTTTGTATGTTGCCACCACGCATCACGCTCCAACTGGCGATGGTTCGCCGAAGGTCGTGAATGGTGACGCTCTCGCCTTTGCCTTCGCCTCGTAGACCTGCCCTATCGGTAATTCGGTGCCAGAAACTGCCCTGACTGGATTTTTCAGTCACATGGCCTGTAAGGCTGTTATCTGAGGGGAACACGAACCGCTGCCCGGCAACGGCTTCAGCACTGCGCCGGGTGAGAATTTCCATGGCCTCTTTGGTAAGAGGAACCGCATGGGCCTTTTTGGCCTTCATCTTGGAGGTAGGGATAAGCCAAATGCCCCGGTCTTTGTCTATCTCCCGCCACTCCATACTAAGCACACAGCTTTTGCGCTGCCCGGTGAGCAGTAACATCATCACAATGTCGCGGTACAGGGGCCGCTCGCTATTGAGACTTTCAAGCAGTCTTCGCACTTCATCCTGATTCAGAATCCGCTCACGCTTTACCTCTGTCAGTTTTCTGACTTTGGCAAAGGGATTGTGTTCTTGCCCGGCATACATGGACTTGAGCAGGGTTAGACATTTATTGCGAACTGCTGCCGAGCTTTTGATAAGAATGCGCTTCAGCAGGTTCTCAGCCCCTACTGGGTCTATGCTGCTGACTTCGATATGACCTATGGGGGCTTGCAGGTGATTTTCCCATGTTGAGCGCGCATCCTGCAATGACTTGGGCCGCCGCTCGCCAGTTTTTATCTTCAGTAGGAATTCGGCTTCCCAGCCATTAAACAGATCCTGAACCGACATGGTGAGCGCATCACGGCGGGCCGTTTCTTCTCTGGCAAGCCGCTTGGCTTCGTTGGGGTTTTCCCCTTCGGCAAACTGCACCGCTATCTGTTTGGCAAACTTACGGGCGTTCTCGATAGTGACGTTTGGAAACTCGCCGATAGTGACAGACGTGTCCTTTCCCAAGTGCTTACGGCGGAACCGGAAAAACTTCTTCCCGCTCGGCATAACCTCCAAAATCAGCCCATTTACCGAGTCTCGATGCCCAAAATCGGCCAAACGATACCTTTTTGTGCCGCTTTTAAGCTGTTCAAAAGCACGTTTGGTGAAAGAAATTTCTACGTCCATTTACACTTAGCTCCAAATCCTGTGCCGCCTATGTGCCGCCTTAGGGAGTAAATTAGACTAATTTTGGTTAAAGTCAATATAAGACAAAATCACATAACTCATTGTATTATATGGTTTCGTTAATTTTGATTAAGGTCGGTAAAAGTGAAAAATCTCTCCTGTGGGGAGACCAGCATTTTCTTCTTGTGCCTGCTTGCATAAGTCTCAAGCTTTTTTAGAACCCATCCTCTGCCGATTCAGGCGCTTCAAATTAGTGATTTTGTTCTCTGATAGTTTTCTCTTTGGGAAAACATTGAGTTGGTGATGTGGCCATCGTGGCTTTAAAGCCCAAAGTAACCAACCAACTTGGATTTAGCTTCCCGCTAAGCAATGACCCTTCACCTGCGGTGCGGATGGGCAGGAAGCTCGAATGCCGTGAAGGACAGGACGTCCGAGAACGATCCTTTTCGCACAGACTCTCCTGTAACATGACGCGAGCTGCGCAGCAACATGCTTTCGAGCGCGAGTCATGGATGGTGAGCTGACCGTTAAACTGGGAAGTTGTTGTGACCCCATCCCTTATCTCCATGGATGGAGTGTATGCCGACATCTGTCTGGAACAAATTCGATAGTAGCCTCGACGAAAACATCTGACCTACAAGGAGGTAGGAAATGCCGAATTTGTCGGGAACAAAATTCGGCCCTGTTTTCGACGGTCACAGTTCCGCCTGAGCCTGGGAATTAGGTGTATACCTATGACCTTTCCCACAAATTTATCCGAAATAAATTTGAACAGCTTTAGCTGGCCCGTGGGGAGAGGTCAGAGAAAATTCTACTTATTGCTGCGGTTATTTTTCGGAGAGACTACCTCCCGCGGCAAAGCCCGAGATGTGGTCATCTCGGGCAAAGGGAACTAACGTACCCGATTGAGGAAATGAAGATGTTTCTCATATTGGTCAAGAATATCAGCAATCAGTTGATTGCGGTTGTAACCACAGATGTTGTATTGCTGAGCGCCTTCATTCAAATAGACTTCAATGTATAACTGCGATTTGGGACGAGATTGACTACGTTCGCCAATAAAGGACGGAATGCTCGCTTCTCGTGCCCAAGCACCATAGACAAAGTTACGTTCATCTCCGTGGTCAACCATCAATGAACACGCGTGTTCATGTGATGTGATGTGTGTGTTGATCCCGTTTTGTTTGAAGACGTCGGCCACTTCATGCATCACCGCCATAATGTCATGTTGTAAAAACTGTAGCACTTCTGTTTTCTCTGGGATCGTGATGAGCTGCTCTAGATGTTGCTGCCAGCCAATCTCTTGGATCCGCGCTAAAGTACTCGGTGTCGCTTGACTGAGGTGATGGGCACTATCAATTTTGACCATCTCTTGTCTGAGTGACTTCAGCAGTCCAAAGCCAACCAGAATTAATACGGGTGCAAAGGGCAGTGCAGAAGCTAACGAGGCCGCTTGTAAAGCAGAAAGGACATTCTGTCCCCCTGCTAAAATCAATGCCGCGGCCACTAAACCTTCAGAAACAGCCCAAAAGATCCGCTGTTTTGCGGGTGTCTCATCGCCATCTTTGGCAGTTAAGGTGTCAATGACCAGAGAGCCTGAATCGGAAGACGTCACAAAGAAAGTAAAAATCAACAGGGTAGCAACCACCGACGAGATGCTAGCGAGGGGTAAGGTATCTAAGAAGCGAAACAGCGAGGTGGGGGTGTTCGCAAACACTTGCTCAACCAACTGCGGCATGCGCTCTGTCATGATACCGTGCAGCGCCGTATTCCCAAAGACCGTCAGCCAAATAATCGTGACCCCGACAGGCACAAATAAGACACCCAAGACAAACTCTTTGATGGTCCGTCCGCGTGAAATTCTGGCCACGAACATGCCGACAAAGGGTGACCAAGCAATGAACCAGGCCCAATAGAACAGCGTCCATCCGCCTAAAAAAGAGTTGGTTTTGTCACTGTTGATGTAGGCATAGCTATTGAAAGTCATTTCGACCAGCGAGGAGATGTAGCTCCCGACATTCTGGGCCAGTGACTGGAAAATAAAGAGTGTGGGGCCCGTGATGGCCACGAAGATCAGTAACACGGCAGCAAGATTTAGGTTCCACTCCGATAAACGGCGGATCCCATTATCCAATCCGGTCACCACCGAGAGGGTTGCCATGACGGTTACAATCGCGATGAGAACCAATTGGGTGAGCGTGCCAAAGGGGATCTCAAACAGATAGTTTAAGCCGGAATTGATCTGTAACACGCCCAGTCCAAGGGAGGTTGCGATCCCAAACATGGTTCCAAAGACCGCTAAAATATCAACGGCATACCCAATCGGGCCGTAAATTCGTTTGCCGATGATCGGGTAGAGTGCTGAGCTGATCCGCAGTGGCAAACCATGACGAAAACTAAAATAGCCCAACGCCAGGGCCACAATGGCGTAAACGCCCCAGGCATGGACACCCCAGTGGAAGAAGGTGTGGGTCATCGCCTGACGTGCAGCCTCAACGGTTTGCGGCTCACCCTCTGGTGGGTTTGCAAAGTGAAAGACGGGCTCGGCCACCCCATAGAATATTAATCCTATCCCCATCCCAGCGGAGAACAGCATCGCAAACCACGAGCGAGAGCTGTATTCCGGTTTGCTGTGGTCTGGTCCCAGTTTGATTTTCCCAAATCGGCTAAACGCGAGGATCAGTGTGACAATCAGGTAAAACCCCATTGAGAGGAGATAAAACCATCCAAATGTCTCAATGATCCATGATTGGAGCGAACCAAACCAACGGCCTGCGGTTTCAGGCATCGCGATGGTAAATAGGACGAACAGGACAATGAGTCCTGCGGATGGATAAAAAACAGGTGGGTTGATCCCCGCCATACGGGGTTTCGTGACTTCAGTTGGATTACTCATAATCAGATGGCTTTATTCACCTTATTGTGGGTGGATGGTCGCTTCGCAGCCTGATCTGCTCTTGTGCGCCGAGCTTGCATCGATGAGATGCTGAAAAGGTGGGCAAATATGGACGATGCAGCAAACGTGAACGTGAAAACCTAGTCACGATTGTGAGTGCTGGCGAAAACATGTGGTTCAGGGCGAAGGGCAGCTTGTTTCATATGGCTGGTATTGTGAAAGATGAGCCGATATTATGAAAACAATAATTTCCGATAGAGGTATTATGAAACGTGATAATAGAACCGTTGAAAAGTCGTCCTTTTGATTTGGTGCTGCTCAAAACCTTTGTGCAAGTGATCGATAGCCAAGGTTTTACTGCTGCTGCTGAAGCCTTGCATCTGGCACAGTCCACCATCAGTGCTCATGTGAAACGGCTCGAAAGTCAGGTTGGAACGCCTCTGCTAGAGAAAGGTCAGCGGATCCCGTTCCCGACCCCAGTGGGACGGAAGGTCTTACTGCACGCTAGGCGATTGCTCAGCCAAAATGCATTGGCATGGCAAGATATCGTTGAGCCGAGGATCGATGGGAGCGTGCGGCTGGGGATCCCCGATGATTATTTAGTCTATATGCCAACGGTCTTGTCGGAGTTTGAGCGTCGCTTTCCAGATGTAGAGCTACAGGTTTATTGTGGATTGAGTGTCGAGTTGCTCGATCAGATGCAGGCGAAAATGCTCGATTTAGCCATCACCACTCGACAACCTAAAAGTCCGGGTGGTGAAGTGCTCTGCCAAGAGCAGACCGTCTGGGTCGGTGCAGACCGACTTGAGATCCAAAAACGGCAACCTCTGCCGCTGGCGGTCTCGAAAGATGGGCTCTGTATTTTTCGTCAACGAGGGATCGATGCGCTCAAGAGTGCAGGTATTCCGTGGCGGATCGCCTATACGAGTGCCAGTCTGTCAGGGTTAACTGCTGCTGTCAGAGCGGGGCTTGCTGTGACGATCCTCACTCCTTCCATGGTGCCTTCAGGCTTGCAGATCCTGACATCTGAGCATGGAATGCCCACGCTACCCATGACGGAAATTGCACTCCATTTACAACCTGAAGCCGAAACCAATGAAGCCACACGCCGTCTTGCCAACGGGATCCGAAAATATATCCATAGGTCAGTGAGTTAAACTTACAGAGGCGTTGCTCCATCTATTGTAGCGGCATAGTTGAGAACCACTAGAGAACCACAGGACATCCTAGAGAACCACAGGACATCCTAAAGAGAACCACAGAACCACAGGACATCCTAAACATTTTACGGACCACCTGGAAGCATACCTTGCGGTCTCAATCTCTTATAAATGACGATGAATTATTAGAAGTAGACTCTCTAAGACGAGTAATCTGCGTGCTTCATGCAAGAACTGCGATTGCCAGGCAGGCCAACGGCAGGCTTAAGCCTGTTTATGCAAAATCACCAAGGGTTTAAGGTTAATGGGGATGTATTGCTTGGCTTTGTTGCTTACCCCGGCACCA
>NZ_LVDR01000025.1:0-54617 GCF_007636515.1 Shewanella sp. MSW | reverse complement strand
ATGTCTGGTTCTTTTTTACAACCTGAGGCTCGAAGGTGCCATCTCGGTCACGCGGAGTATGCAGCTCAAAGCTACCGGTAGCGGTCTTCAGTGTCTTACTGGTCTTGCCATTTCTGCGATTACCAGGCTGCTTATCTTCAAGATGTTGGTCGAGCTCAACATTGAGGGCCGCTTCAGTAAGCTGTTTAATGAGTGGTGTGAGAATACCATCTTTGCCGGTCAGGTCTTTACCTGCACGCAGAGCTTCAATGGCGGCTTCCATGTCAAATGTAGGTTTGGTCATTTGAATATCCTTTTGGGTGTATATTACTCAAATGACACAGATTTATGAACACTACCAGGGGTAGTTGCGTTCAAGCGAATGATTTGATCAACAACGCCCCGTAAAATACCCGAGAAGAGATTATCGAAACGTCCCCTCCGAGCCGAACCGCTATGCTTATTGCGTGTTGCGATTTGCTGCTGCACTTCTTGGAAGTCGGAGATTGATACAATCGCAGGGTAGTATTCAGGGATCGGCTCACCAATTGGCTGTCTTTGACCATCAACTCTTGTACAGTTTTGATACTCACCAATCACCCTACGGTTCCTTAAAAGGGAGCCTACACCAGATGGCCGCCAAGGATTGTTCTTACGAAACTCTGTGTGCCCCTCATTATTTATGAATCGCTGCAATTCGAGTATATCCATAACCTTGCATTGCCAGAGCGAACATACGCTGCACTATGGCCGCCCTTTCAGGAATAATAGCAACACGATCCCCTTCCCATTTTAACCACTGAGGAAGATAGGCGTTGCGAATAAGCGTTTTGCTTTCTACTGCAGCCTTTCTACTTTGTTCCCATACAGCTTTAGCCCTTCGGCTTTTCATCTCAGACTCTTCATTGGCACGACTCATATAAACCAAACTGAGCATCAGCTTTGACATATCCAGTTGCCCTTGCCGATATTCAACTTCATCGGTTAAAGTCACGACAACAATGCCAGCTCGTATAATCTCCATGAATTGCATGAGTGCATCTTCCACATTCTGTCGGCTTAATCTGTCATGAGACTCTACTAACAGATATGCCCCTTTAGGGATTTTGCCGTCCTGAACCAAGCGGAGAAAGACCCCTAGTGCAGCGTCTCTGTTGGCACCTTTAAATGCACTTACCCCCATATCTGCTAAAGCAAGCTCTTACAGTTCCAACCCCTTTCTCTTGGCATAATCACGAGCCAACTCAAGCTGACGTCTTGCACTATCACCCCGTACTTGTCTTGTTGTACTAAACCTAAGATAAGAATAAGCCTTGGTGGTGCTCATCATTTTCTCCTGTGGTATGTTTACCCCAACACAAACAAACAATTAAAACAGCATGGAAGTCGAACAGAACTCTCAAACAATAATGTACGGTATTTCTCCCCAAAAGTGCGACACGGTAAAAAAAGCACGAAAATGGTTGGAGGCCAAGGGCCTGCAAGTGACATTTGTGGATTTTCGTGAGCAGGAACTTTCACAAGACACACTCAAGGCCTGGGTCGAGCGCATCGGCTGGGAGGCGGTACTGAACAAACGCTCCACTAGTTTTCGCGCGTTGGATGACGCCGATAAGCAGGATATCGATAGTGCCAAAGCGATATCCCTGATGCTGGCCAATCCAACCCTTATCAAACGCCCTGTACTGACCCGGGGGCTAGATGTGATGACCGGCTTTAAAGAAGCCGACTACCAAGCGTGGTTCGGCCTATGAGTCAGCAGGTGCTTGAGCTTGCCAAGGCGTTGATCTCCCGGGCATCTGTTACCCCTCTGGATGAAGGCTGTCAGGCATTGATGGCCGAGCGACTCGCCAAACTGGGCTTTGCCAACGAGTCCATGGTGTTTGAAGATACCACCAATCTCTGGTCTCGCCGCGGTACTCAGGGGCCGGTTTTTTGTTTTGCCGGCCATACCGATGTGGTACCGCCGGGGGACTTGGCCAATTGGCATACTCCGCCCTTCGAGCCAGTGGTCATCGATGACTATCTTCACGGCCGCGGCGCCGCAGATATGAAAGGCTCGCTGGCAGCCATGGTGGTGGCCACCGAGCGTTTTGTGGCCGCCCATCCGAACCATCAAGGCTCTATCGCTTTTCTGATCACCAGCGATGAAGAAGGCCCCTTTATTAACGGCACCACCCGAGTGATAGACACCCTGGAAGCGCGCAATGAAAAGATCACCTGGGCCTTGGTCGGTGAGCCATCCAGTACCCTCAAACTGGGCGATGTGGTCAAAAATGGCCGCCGCGGCAGCCTCACCGGCAATCTCGTCGTCAAGGGTATTCAAGGACATGTGGCCTACCCTCATCTGGCGGATAACCCTGTGCACAAGGCTGCGCCGGCGTTGGCCGAACTTGCCGCCATGCAGTGGGACAAAGGCAATGAGTTTTTCCCGCCGACCAGTTTTCAGATAGCCAATATCAATGGCGGCACCGGGGCATCCAACGTGATCCCGGGTGAACTCAAGGTGATGTTCAACTTCCGTTACTCCACCGAAGTCACCGCCGAAGAACTGATTAAGCGGGTCGAGAATATCCTCGATGCCCATGGACTGAATTATGAGCTTGGCTGGATCTTCAACGGCCTGCCATTTTTGACCGGCGATGGCCCACTGCTTGAAGCGACCCGCCAAGCGATTAAAGAGGTAACAGGCTCAGAGACCGATCCGCAAACCTCAGGCGGCACTTCAGATGGGCGCTTTATTGCCCCTACCGGTGCTCAGGTAATAGAGTTGGGGCCGGTGAATGCCACCATTCACAAGGTCAATGAGTGCGTGAAAGTCGCAGATCTCGAGCTGTTGGCCCAGTGTTATCAGCGTATCCTGGAAAAACTGTTGTTGGAGTAAGTGATGGCAAGGGGCGATTTTCTCTATGGTATGGAGACTGAAAAAGCGCCGCTAAGGACACTGGTTAGTCTAAGCGGCAGTGAAAGCGGTTCAGGCGCTGAAGTTTGGCTGGAAGCCGAGACGGCCAAGGCCTTTCTTGAGATGCAGGCCGCTGCCGAGCAAGATGGCATCGCCCTGGCCATCTGCTCTGGTTATCGCAGCTTTGAGCGTCAACTCACAATTTGGAATGCCAAAGCCTCAGGGAAGCGCCCTCTACTGGATAAAGACTCACGTCCAGTGAGTGACATCGGCGCCCTTAGTGATGATGAGTTAGTGGCGCTTATTTTGCTTTGGTCGGCGCTGCCTGGCGCCTCTCGCCACCACTGGGGAACGGACGTGGATCTCTTCGACAGCGCCCAAATCAGCAAGCATGAACTCAAGTTGGTTAACGCCGAGTATCAACCCCTGGGCCCTTGCTATAAATTGGACCTGTGGCTGGACGAACGCGCCCCGGATTTTGGCTTCTACCGCCCTTTTCAGGCTGGACTCAGTGGCGTCAGCCCGGAGCGCTGGCACTTGAGTTTCCTGCCAAAAGCCAAAGGGTTTCTCGAGCAGTTTGATAGCGAGCGTCTGCGGCAAATACTCGACCACAGTGACATAACACTCAAGCAAGGTTTGCTTAGACGTTTGCCGGAACTGGTCGAGACTTATGTGAGGCACATTGCCCCCTATCCGGAAAGCCTCACATAAATGCCATTGAAGTAGGTTTGAATGAGCGAGTTTAAATAAACATCATGCAATTTCGTCCCCGGATCCTAAGCCGGCAAACTTGAGGTATCCTGTGTCCCAAACAATAAATCCGGGATACCTTTCAACAATGACTGACTTCAATCAATATCGGCAGCAAATCGAACTCAGGGGCGAAACCCTCAGCTATCTGGATCTGGGCCAGGGCCCTGTGCTGCTACTCGGCCACAGCTACCTTTGGGACGCCACCATGTGGCAACAACAACTGCCTGTACTGGCGAAACACTACCGCTGCATAGTGCCGGATCTCTGGGGCCATGGGCAGTCAGGCGCGATTCCTGCGCTTACCGAGAGTCTGGCGGATATCGCCGCCGATATGTTGACCTTGATGGATAAACTCAGTGTCGATGAATTCACTGTCATCGGCTTGTCGGTCGGTGCCATGTGGGGGGCCGAGCTGGTTCTGAAGGCGCCTTCTAGAGTCAAGGCGTTGGTGATGATGGGCAGCTTCCTCGGCTTTGAGCCCGAAGTTACCCGCAACAAATATATGGCCATGTTGGATGGTATCAACCAATTGGGACAAATTCCTGCGCCCATGGCCGAGCAGATAGCGCCGATGTTTTTTGCCGTGACCACAGCAAGTTTACGGCCACAACTGCTGAGTGATTTCGCCAGCGCCCTGCAAAGTATTTCACCAGAACGGATCCCTGATACCGTCGCCATGGGCAAACTGATTTTCAATCGCCGCGACGCCATGGAAGATGCCGATAACTTGACTCTGCCCTGTTTAATCATGTCAGGTGTGGAAGACACGGCGCGCACTGTACTGGAATCCTTTTTGATGGTCGATGCCATAGACGGCGCCGAGATGGCGCAGATACCGGCAGCCGGCCATATTTCTGTGTTGGAACAGGCCGATTTTATCAACCAAGCCCTGCTGACTTTTCTTAAAAAACATCACTGAAATCCGGCCGCGATGGATAGACCAGCGCGGCTTTATTTTCTGATACACTGCCGAAAATAAATCGGACCACTGTGTTCCCATAAGCCATTTTGTGAGCCTGAATGAAAATACTGAAACCGCTTTTTGAAAACAACCGCCGCTGGGCAGCCAGAATAAGCACTGAAAACCCATCGTTTTTTGAGCAGTTGGCCAAACAGCAAAACCCCGAATATCTCTGGATAGGTTGTTCCGACAGCCGGGTTCCCTCCAACCAGATCATAGATCTGATGCCGGGAGAAGTATTTGTACATCGCAATATCGCCAACATGGTGATCCACACAGATCTCAACTGTTTGTCTGTTCTGCAATACGCAGTCGATGTCCTCAAGGTAAAGCACATCATGGTAGTGGGCCACTACGGCTGCGGCGGCGTCAAGGCCGCCATGGGTACCGACAGACTCGGGCTTATCGACAACTGGCTGGGGCATCTTAGGGATATCTATCGCCTGCATCACCAAGAGTTGGAAACCCTCAATGAAAAACAACGGTTTGATCGCCTTTGTGAGCTCAATGTGATTGAGCAGGTCGCCAATGTCACCAGCAGCAACATAGTTCAGGAAGCCTGGGCCAAGGGGCAAAATCTGTCGATACACGGCTGGATCTACGGAATCGACAATGGGCTTTTGACCGATCTGGATGTCACAGTGGATGGCGGACATCAAAGGGTGGAGTGATCCAAACGGATAAGGGGCGCAGCTGCGCCCCTTGCTTTATCGGTGAAATTTTACCCAGTTGGATTTTTTCCGAAAGAAAGCATCGCAGTATGTTGGCCACCCCGTTATAATTCTGCAGTTAACACGGGTGCTCAGTCATCCGGTCACCCGGCGCACTTCGCGTAACAGCCTTATGGCATAAGGCCTTTTCTGGCGTGACCCTCCCAGAGCACAACACTATCTAAGGAGATATCTTCCATGCCCGGTTTTGAATTGTTTGGTCCTGAAGAAAAACAGGAAGTAGCAGACGTCATGGAGAACGGATTCACCTTCCGTTACAACTTTGATGCCATGCGTAATGATCGCTGGAAAACCCGCGATATGGAGCAGCTCTTATGTGACAAGATGAATGTCAAGCATGCTCACCTGCTCTCCAGCGGTACTGCCGCCCTGCAAACCGCGCTGGCCGCCGCCGGTATCGGCGCCGGGGATGAAGTGATTGTTCCTCCTTTCACCTTTGTCGCTTCTGTTGAGGCAGTTTTCATGGCCGGCGCTATTCCGGTATTTGCCGAAATCGATGAGACTCTGTGTCTGTCACCCGAGGGCATCGAAGCCGCCATTACCCCACGCACCAAGGCGGTAAACCTGGTACACATGTGCGGTTCCATGGCCAAGATGGACGAAATCAAAGCCATCTGTGAAAAACACAATCTGGTACTGCTGGAAGATGCCTGTCAGGCTATTGGCGGCAGCTACAAAGGTCAGGCACTGGGTACCATAGGCGCTGTGGGTTGTTTCTCTTTCGACTCGGTTAAAACCATCACCTGTGGTGAAGGTGGCGCTGTGATCACCAATGATGAAACCATCTACAACCACGCCCACATGTTCTCTGACCACGGCCATGATCATATAGGTAATGACCGCGGCGCCGAGTCTCACCCTATCATGGGTCTCAACTTCCGTATCAGCGAAATGAACGCCGCCCTGGGCCTGGCTCAGCTGCGCAAACTGGACACCATAGTGGAGATCCAGCGTCGCAACAAGAAGCTTATCAAAGACGCCATGGCTGATATCGAAGAAGTTACTTTCCGCGAAATCCCCGATCCTGAAGGCGACAGCGCCGGTTTCCTCTGCTTTATGCTGCCAACCGAGCAACGCACTCAGGAAGTCAACAAGGCGCTGGCTGCCAACGGTGTCGATGGTTGCTTCTACTGGTATGTCAACAACTGGCACTACCTGAAGAACTGGCATCACATTCAGCAGCTCAAGAGCCCTGCTGCCCTGCCGATCACATTAATCGAAGATCGTCCGGATTATACTAAAGTTTCTGTGCCCAAATCTGACGCTATCATGAGCCGGACCATTTCCATGCTGATCAAGCTGTCCTGGACTGAAGAACAGATTGCCGAGCGCATTGCCAACATCAAGAAAGCATTTGCCCAATAACCTAAAGGGAGCTGGTTGCTATGAGTTTCAAGAATTTTAAAGTCGTCCCCAAAATGATCTTTGGTCGCGGTTCTTTTGTCCAACTGGATGAAGTGCTGGCCGCCGAGCGCAAAGAAGCCAACGACTTCGTGGTTTTCGTCGTGGATGACGTTCACAAAGGCAAGCCACTGGAAGGCCGTTTGCCTTTGAAGGAGCAAGATTTCTTACTGTGGGTCAATGTCGACGAAGAACCAACCACAAAGCAGGTTGACAGCCTTACCGAGCAAGTTCAGGCATTCAACAGCAAACTGCCTGTGAGCGTAGTCGGTCTTGGTGGCGGCGCCACTATGGATCTGGCCAAAGCCGTATCTTTGATGCTGACCAACCCAGGTGGTTCTGCCAAGTACCAGGGCTGGGATCTGATCAAGAACCCAGCCATTCACCATATCGGTATCCCTACCATTTCCGGTACAGGTGCCGAAGCTTCACGCACTGCAGTGCTGTGCGGCCCTGAGCGTAAACTGGGTCTGAACTCTGACTACACTGTATTCGATCAGATCATCATGGACTCCGAGCTGATTGCCGGCGTACCCACTGACCAATGGTTCTACACAGGTATGGACTGCTACATCCACTGTGTTGAGTCTCTACAGGGTACCTTCCTGAACGAGTTCTCCCGCGCCTACGCCGAGAAATCCATGGACATGTGCCGTGAAGTCTTCCTGGGCGATCACCCTGAGAAAGATGACAAGCTGATGATGGCCTCCTTTATGGGCGGTATGAGTATCGCCTATAGCCAGGTAGGTGCCTGTCACGCGGTTTCTTACGGTCTGTCTTATATCCTGGGTTATCACCACGGTATTGGTAACTGTATCGCCTTCGACGTACTGGAAGAATTCTACCCTGAAGGGGTTGAAGAGTTCCGTGCCATGATGAAGAAGCACAACATCCAGTTGCCTAAAAACATCTGTAAAGATCTGCCGGACGAGACCATTGCCGCGATGGTTAAAGTCACCAAGAGCATGGGTCCTTTGTGGGCCAACGTCTATGGTGACAGCTGGCAGGAAAAAGTCACCGATGAGATGCTGACCAAGCTGTTCCGCCGTATCTAAGCCGGCACAGGACTGCTATGATTAGGGCTCTTTATGAGCCCTTTCTTCTTGAATACTAGGAAAATTGAATGAAAGTCACCCTGTTGATCCCTGCACGCTATGGTTCCAGCCGCTTTCCCGGCAAACCTCTGGCACCGATTAACGGTAAACCTATGATCCAGCACGTTTATGAGCGCGCCGGACTGGCCAAAGGGTTGGATAACATCTATGTGGCAACCGATGATGTACGTATCAAGGACGCTGTAGAGGCCTTTGGCGGCAATGTTGTGATGACCGGCGCCGAAGCGGCCTCCGGCACCGACAGGATTAACGATGCCATCACCCAATTGGGGTTGGCGGATGACGATCTGGTAGTCAACCTGCAAGGGGATCAGCCGCTGATCGATCCCATCTCCATAGAGCAGATCATCAGTCTGTTCCAGCGTCATCCCGGTGAGTTTGAAATGGCCACCCTCGGCTACCAAATCACCGAAGAGGATGAATTGGACGATCCCAAACATGTGAAGATGGTGTTCGACAACGAATTCTATGCTCTATATTTCTCCCGCGCCCGGATCCCATTTGGTCGTGATATCAACGACTACCCTGTCTATAAACATTTAGGGGTGTATGCCTACACCCGCCGTTTTGTCGAGACCTTTGCCAAACTACCTTTGGGAAGACTGGAAGATCTGGAAAAACTGGAGCAACTACGGGCCCTGGAATACGGCCACAAGATCAAGGTCGCCATCAGCGCATTTGACTCGCCTGAAGTAGATACACCTGAAGATATCCGCCGCTGTGAACAGCGTCTGGCCGTAGACTGAAGCAGGTAGCAAGAGATGGAAATGTCATCTTTGGAAGTCTGGTTGATCATCATTTTGGTAATAGGCGTTATTGCCAGTAACCTGGCTGTACTCAAGTACAGTGCCAAGTTTAAAATGCCGCAATTTGGCCAGCAAAGTAAAGACAAGCAGATAAAGCGTAAGGGTGAAGCCGCCGGAAACACGGATAAAACCCCGGGCTCCCAAGCTGATGGAAAAGATCAGGACAAAAACAAAGACTGACAAAAAAGGCGCACTTTGCGCCTTTTTCATATATCTTCTCTACTTTCTACCTGAGCCTAGACTTGAGCAGGGATTAAGCTCAATAAAACTGCACATCGGAAACCCGGGTCAACCGCACACCATCAACCACCATCTGCCAGTCGCTTCCGACCCTGTGTGGCGGCTCTGATACTTCAAAACGACTGGAGAGAAAACCGATCCCCACCTCGAAGTCGTGACCTTCAAACTTCTGGATCCCACCACTTATCGAGGTGCTGCTGTTGCCATCATAACGCTGATACTCTACAGAGCCGTCGTGTTGTATAAGCAGATACATGTCAGCACTCTGCCACTCACCGGCATATTCGGCCTTATCCAGCGGCAAGGGCTGGCCGCAGCCGCCTAGGAGCCAGGCAAAAGCCAACAGCAGCAGATATCTGAGTCTAGAAGATAACTCTCTTAAATTATTGGCTTTTGACAGACTAACAGAGTAAGGAATTACCGCTGAGCCATACATGACAAGACTCCTTTATCAGATCCGGAAAAGATTAATGACGAAAACCACTGGCAAAAAAGGTATTTCCACAGGCAGGGCAAGACATTTTAATAGGCAGGGGCTGCAATCCAAGCAAAATCATGGTGCCAAGCCCGACTGGTACTGTTAACCAGTTGGCAATAAAACCGAAATCGATCATGGCCTCAGAGATACGACCATTTGCGCCCTTAAACGAACATGTCGGACATTGACAGGCGTTGTAATGCTTGATGATGCACTCGAATCTCACAAAGGCTCCTCCCTGAATCATACAAGCTTATTTATCGGCAACTGTTACGGCAGCAACTGAACTGCCCAAGAAATACCAATAACTTTCCCCTTTTCAGACCAAGCTACCCTAAAGCCAATAACAGTGCAAGCCAGCCTAAAGGACTAAAATTGTTGATTTTGTTACCTATAAAACCACTTGAGCAAAGAAAAGGCTACCTTGGGTAGCCTTAGTCATTCACAGCTCACAGCCAAATGCTCACAGCGCTGCGATAGCCTCCTGGCACAATCTGGTAATTCTCGCCCAGTCGCCCTGCTCCATCGCTTCCACCGGGGCAATCCAGCTGCCACCAATACAATCGACATTCCCCAGCGCTAGGTAGTCTTTGTAGCTGCTCGGAGTGATCCCGCCGGTTGGGCAGAAACGGACATCGGCCAGCGGGCCGCTGAAGGCTTTGAGTGCATTGACCCCGCCTGAAGCTTCTGCCGGGAAGAACTTGAAGTGGGTATAGCCCAGCCCCAGTCCCACCATGACTTCTGAGATACTGGCCACCCCTGGAATAAGTGGGATCTTACCGGCTTTACCCGCCTTGAGCAGTTCCACAGTCGCCCCCGGGGTGATGGCAAATTGAGCACCGGCCTCTGCCGCCTGCGCCAATTGTGCTTCATTCAGAATAGTTCCGGCGCCGACCAAGGCTTCCGGCACCTCGGCCGCAATCCGCCCTATGGCCTCGAGGGCACAATCGGTACGCAGGGTCACTTCCAGTACCCGAATGCCACCGGCAACCAGGGCCTTGGCCAAGGGCACCGCATGTTCAATCTTGTTGATAACCATTACCGGAATGATCGGGCTCAGTTTAAATATGTCCTGAGGTTGCAAGGACCAGTTATTCTCAAGCATGTACTTTATTCCTTAATGATTAGTAATAGTCATCTATGGCACTGGTACTGCGAGCACCGGTTTCAGGACTGCTGAGATTGGCCCGCAGCGCACTGAACAGCTCACGACCCATGCCGTAACGCACACTTCTCAATTCCACTTTCTCGGCATTTCTTGCGGCCAGTTGCTGCTCATCGACCAGCAGACTAAGTTCGCCCTTTTCGGCATCGACCCGCAGCAAATCGCCGCTGTGTACCTTGGCTATCATACCGCCATCTAGCGCTTCCGGCGTCAGATGGATAGCTGCAGGCACCTTACCTGAGGCTCCTGACATACGGCCATCGGTCACCAGGGCAACTTTAAAGCCCCTGTCCTGCAAGGTTCCGAGAATAGGGGTCAGCTTATGCAGCTCAGGCATGCCGTTGGCCTTGGGACCTTGCCCCTTGACCACCACCACGCAGTCCTTATCCAGTTGGCCACTGGTAAAGAGCTCATTGAGCTGGTTCTGATCGTCGATAACCACAGCCGGAGCTTCCACCACTCTGTGTTGCTCCTGCACCGCAGAAACCTTAATAACCGCCCGGCCCAGATTGCCCTTGAGCAGTTTGAGGCCGCCGTTGCTCTGAAATGGTTTGGCCACAGAGGTCAGTACTTCGCTGTCCAGACTTTCGGCCGGGCCATCCACCCAACTGAGCTCGCCATTGAGCAACTTGGGCTCCTTGGTGTAACGCTCAAGACCAAAGCCGGCCACTGTGTTGACGTCTTGATGCAGTAAACCGGCATCCAACAACTGCCGCACCAGATAAGCCATCCCACCGGCAGCATGGAAATGGTTGATGTCGGCATGGCCGTTGGGATAAACCCTGGCTAGCAGCGGCACCACATCCGACAGTTCGGAGAAATCGTCCCAGTTGACTATGATGCCGGCCGCACGGGCCGCCGCCACTATGTGCATGGTGAGATTGGTCGAGCCACCGGTGGCCAACAGAGCCACTATGCCGTTGACTATCGACTTTTCACAAACCAGTTCACCTATCGGGCTGTATTGGTTGCCAAGTTCGGTCAGACGACACACCTGTTTGGCGGCCGCCTTATTGAGCGCCTCACGCAAAGGGTCGTCCGGATTAACAAATGAGGAGCCGGGTAGCTGCAGTCCCATGACTTCCAGCATCAGTTGGTTACTGTTGGCCGTGCCGTAAAAAGTACAGGTACCCGCGCTGTGATAGGACTTGGATTCTGCTTCGAGCAAGGCGGTTCTATCGACCTTACCTTCGGCAAACTGCTGGCGAATACGGGCTTTTTCCTTGTTGGGGATCCCGGACTTCATCGGTCCCGCAGGCACAAACAACATAGGCAGATGACCAAAGCTCAGGGCGCCAATCAGTAGCCCGGGGACTATCTTGTCACAAATACCCAGCAACAAGGCACCATCAAACATATTGTGGGACAGGCCAACGGCGGTAGCCATGGCAATCACTTCACGACTCAGCAGACTGAGCTCCATCCCGGATTGGCCCTGGGTAACGCCGTCACACATGGCCGGCACACCGCCTGCCACCTGGGCAACGCTGCCCACTTCATTGCAGGCCTGTTTCAGCAATTCAGGATAGTGTTCATAGGGTTGGTGCGCCGACAGCATGTCATTGAATGCAGTCACTATGCCTATGTTGGCCTTGTTCAACTGGCGCAAGCTGTCTTTATCGGCAGGCTGACAAGCAGCAAACCCGTGGGCCAGATTGCCGCAACTCAAACTGCTGCGGTGCACGCCCTTGGCCCTGGCTTCGGCCAATGCCGCCAGGTACTTGCCCCTGTGGTCTTGGCTGCGGGCAATAATCCTGTCTGTTACGGCTTGAACTCTTGGGTGCATCTTGCCTCCTTAAGCGCTCCAGAACACATCGACCGGGGTCTTATGCTGCGCCAACACGGCACGGATCGGCATTTCCCTGGGATCGTCACTCTCGAGAGCTTGGTGATATACGGAAAGTTTGGTTTCGCCGACCAGATGCAGATAGATCTGGCGACTGTCAAGCACGGCCTTACGACTCAGGCTGATCCTGGCGTGAGGCGCATTGCCTGGATGTACGGCGCACAGCAATGCATCGGTTTCCAGCGCCTCGGTCAGTTGCTCTTCAGGGGCGCAGGGAAACCAGGAGCAGGTATGACCATCATTGCCCATGCCCAACACGATCACATCAAAAGGCCGCGGAAAATTGGCCAACTGCTCTGAAGCCATACTCAAGCCCGCTTCCGGGGTGGCAAACATATTCTTCAGGCCTCGGAACTTGGCGCTGGCGGCGCGATTTTGCAGTAGATGCTCGCGTACCAGGCGCTCGTTGGAGTCCTGGTCTTCGGCATCCACCCAGCGCTCGTCGGCGAGCGTGATATAAACATCGCTCCAGTCGATCATCTTGTGGCTGAGCTCGGCAAACAGTTTCAGCGGCGTCGAGCCACCGGAAACCACCAGGCTGGCCTTGCCGCGGTTATCTATCGCATTTTGCAGCGCGCCGGCAATACGCTCGGCCAACTGGGCTTCCAGCGCAGTTGGGGTGTCAAACGATTTAAATACGGTTTCTTTAATCATGCTATCTCCTTATTCATCCCAGGAGCGGCCGTCTTTGGTGATCAAGGCCACTGAGGCCACAGGCCCCCAGGTTCCGGCAGGATAAGGCTTGGGCTTTTCGTTGCTCATCTCCCAGGATTGAATAATGCCATCTACCCAGGTCCAGGCCTGCTCCACTTCGTCACGGCGTACAAACAATGCCTGATTCCCCAGCATGGCTTCGAGCAACAAACGTTCATAGGCATCGGCGATACGTTCGTTCTTGAAGGTGTCAGAGAAGCTCAAATCCAGCTTGGTGGTTTGCAGTCGCTGTTTCTGCTCAAGCCCGGGCACCTTGTTCATCATCTGGATCTCCACCCCTTCATGCGGTTGCAGACGAATGGTCAACTTATTGGGCGGCAGATTGCGATGGCTTGAACGATACAGGTTATGGGGTGGATTCTTGAAATAGATGACAATTTCAGAACTCTTGAACGGCATACGCTTACCGCTGCGCAGATAGAAAGGCACCCCAGCCCAGCGCCAGTTATCAATATCGACACGCAAGGCGACAAAGGTCTCTGTGTTGGAATCCACATTGGCGCCCTCTTCCTCCAGATAACCGGGAACCGGTGATCCTTTGAGGAACCCGGCAGAATACTGGCCGCGCACAGTGTTTTCAAATACGTTGTCCTGATTGATGGGACGCAGTGACTTGAGCACCTTCACCTTCTCATCACGAATGCTGTCGGCATCCAGGTTCACAGGTGGGTCCATGGCAATCAAGGTTAGTACCTGCAACAGGTGGTTCTGGATCATGTCACGCATCTGGCCGGCTTTGTCGAAATAGCCCCAGCGTCCTTCAATGCCCACCTCTTCGGCCACAGTGATCTGTACATGATCTATGGTGCGGTTATCCCACTTGGAGGCAAACAGTGAATTGGCAAAACGCAACGCAATCAGGTTCTGTACTGTTTCTTTACCCAGATAGTGATCGATACGATAGACCTGACTTTCATTAAAGTAGGCAGAAACCTGGTCATTAATGACTCTGGATGACTGCAGATCTGAGCCTATGGGCTTTTCCAGCACTACTCGGGTATCGGGATGGATCAGTTGTTGTTCATGCAGACACCGGCAAATATCACCGAAGATGGCCGGAGGCGTAGCAAAATAGTTGACCATCACCCGCTTGGCAGGTTCGAGCAGTTGGTGGAAGGCTTTGTATCCTTCAGATTCGGTAAAATTAGTGCCGACGTAATGGCAACGTTCGAGGAAGCGGGAAAGCGTGGTGTCGCACAAGGGTTCTTTAACAAAGGTGCTCAGGGCAGTTGTAACCAGTTCGCGAAAATCTTCGGCAGAGAATTCATCTTTGGCAACACCTATGACCTTGGTGTCCCGATTGAGCAGGCCGGCCTTATCCAGCTGGTAAAGCGAAGGCAACAATTTGCGCCTTGCCAAGTCGCCCTTGGTACCAAAGAGTACAAAATCACAAGCTTTGGCCTCTGATGTTGTTTTGCCCATTGCTTAATGCTCTCCTTTTGTCGGTGGTGGTTCCGCTATGCGATGAAGAATTCCACACTTTTGTTGTAATATAACAACAGTATTTGTTAAATGCATCTATAATTTGCAAATAAAGCCATGAGGCCAGTCTAGGCAGGTTTGGCAATAATCTGGTATGCTTTTCCTGCTTAAAACCTTCTTATCTCGGAAGTTAGCCTGTTTTCATTCCGGTATATACAGGACTTACGTCAAGATTGGTTTGCACCCTACTTTGTAGTGCTCAGGCCTCAAAGAAATAATAAAATTACATAATTTCAACCCAGCGGACGTACGCGTATGAATACCCTAGAAAAGGTTCAAAAAAACCTCCCCCATTTCAGCAAGTCAGAACGCAAAGTAGCCGAAGTTATCCTGGCATCGCCCCAGACAGCTATTCATTCAAGCATAGCAACTCTGGCCAAGATGGCGGATGTCAGCGAGCCTACAGTCAACCGCTTCTGTCGTCGTTTGGATACCAAAGGTTTCCCGGATTTTAAATTACATCTGGCCCAAAGTCTCGCGAATGGTACCCCTTACGTCAGTCGTCACGTTGAGGAAGATGATACACCCGAATCTTACACCACCAAGATCTTCGAATCTTCCATGGCTTCTCTGGATACAGCACGCCAGAGCATAGATACCACGGCCATCAACAAGGCGGTAGACATACTGACTCAAGCGAAAAAGATCTCTTTCTTCGGTCTTGGTGCCTCCGCCTCTGTGGCACACGATGCCCAGAACAAGTTCTTCCGTTTTAATGTACCGGTTTTATGTTTCGATGATGTGTTGATGCAACGCATGAGCTGTATCAATAGTGATGAAGGCGATGTCGTGGTACTGATTTCCCACACAGGCCGTACTAAGTCATTGATCGATATAGCAAGGCTTGCCAGAGAAAACGGCGCGGCCGTGATTGGTATTACAGCGCGTCACTCGCCGCTGTCGCAGGAATGTACCCTGCCGGTTACCATGGAAGTGCCTGAAGACACTGATATGTACCTGCCTATGGCCTCTCGTTTGGCCCAGTTGGTGATTATTGATGTGCTGGCGACCGGATTTACCTTGCGCCGGGGGCCACGCTTCAGGGAAAGTCTAAAGCGGGTAAAAGAGGTATTGAAAGAATCCCGCATCGATAAGAGCGAGCCACTCTAATCCCCTTTCCCGTAAGCACCTGGGCAGTTACCAAAATTGGCAACTGCCCAAGCCCCGCCTAAAATTAGCCGTAACTCACAAAAATAAAACTTTGAGTTAGATCATTTTGTCTGTAAGTTTCCTACATATTGAGCCGTTGTCTGTTAATATAGCGTAAGATTTTTTTAAAACTTAAACGGAGTATATTATGTTCCGCAGAACCAAGATCGTTACCACGCTGGGCCCCGCCACAGATCGTGATGATAACCTGCGTCGTATCATAGCAGCAGGTGCCAACGTTGTTCGCCTCAACTTCTCCCACGGTTCCCCCGAAGATCACCTAAAACGCGCCAGCCAAGCCCGCAGCATTGCGAAAGAGCTTGGTGTACACGTTGCCATCCTCGGCGATCTCCAGGGGCCGAAAATCCGTGTTTCCACCTTCAAGGACAATAAGAAAGTCCAACTCAAGCTCGGCCAACCATTTATCCTGGATGCGGAGCTGGGTAAAGGCGAAGGCGACGAAACTCAAGTAGGTATCGATTACAAGGAACTGCCGGACGATGTGGTTGTCGGTGATATCCTGATGCTGGACGATGGCCGGGTACAACTGAAAGTCGAAAAGGTAGAAGGCCGTAAGGTACATACCAGCGTGACAGTTGCCGGCCCCCTATCCAACAACAAGGGGATCAACAAGAAAGGCGGAGGCCTGTCTGCCGCTGCGCTGACAGATAAAGACAAGCAGGACATTGTCACAGCGGCACAAATTCAGGTCGACTACCTGGCGGTATCCTTCCCTCGCAGCGGCGCCGATCTTAACTATGCCCGCGAACTGGCGCAAAAGGCCGGCAGCAATGCCCTGATAGTATCCAAGGTAGAGCGCGCCGAAGCCGTAGCTTCCGATGAAGCGATGGACGATGTAATCCTCGCCTCCGATGCCGTCATGGTAGCCCGCGGTGACCTGGGAGTAGAAATCGGCGATCCGGCTCTGGTTGCCGTACAGAAAAAGCTGATCAGCCGCTCGCGTCAACTCAATAAGGTAGTGATCACCGCGACCCAGATGATGGAGTCTATGATCAGCAGCCCTATGCCGACCCGCGCCGAAGTCATGGACGTGGCTAACGCCGTACTCGACGGTACAGACGCAGTGATGCTCTCGGCCGAGACCGCTGCCGGGGATTATCCGGAAGAAACGGTTCAGGCCATGGCCAGAGTTTGTCTTGGCGCCGAAGCGCATCCCAGTGTGCGGGTATCCAAGCACCGCCTGGATGAAAGCTTCAGCTCCATAGAAGAAACCATAGCGCTGTCTACCATGTATGCCGCCAACCATTTGCAGGGTGTTAAGGCGATTATCGCCCTGACCGAATCCGGCGCAACGCCCAAGTTGATGTCACGGATAAGCTCAGCGCTGCCTATCTTCGCCCTCGCCCGTCATCAACCCACTTTGGCCAAGATGGCACTCTATCGGGGTGTCTATCCTGTAGAGTTTGACTCCACCGTTTATGCCGCCGATGAGCTGGCGAAAAAGGCCCTTGAAAGCCTCAAGGCCAAGGGATACCTGGAGAGTGGTGACATGGTACTCATGACCAAGGGTGATGCCATGGAAACCGTAGGCGGCACCAACACCTGCAAGGTGCTGATCGTCGCCTAATGGCTTGCCAATGACGCTAAGCTGATAACAAAACAGAAAAGGTACGCCGAGGCGTACCTTTTTAATTTCTGCTGCTTTCGTTGCTGTTTCAGGCTTGGTGATTTTGTTTACATCAGAGCTAAGCCTACCCGGGACAGGCTTACCAAACTGAAATTCACATACCAATCAATCTCAATTAAAGAGTTTCAAAATCATCGACATTGATTGCCGCCAAGCGCAGCTTATCGGCCTCAAGCAACTGCTCATACTCGGCTTTACTGATAACCTCAGCATCCAATGCCGCCTGATACAGAGATAGCGGTGCCAGTTTGGCAGGCAAACGGCCATCCTTTTGCGCCTTTCTCAGTTTGCCGTGCAGTTCACGGCACTGATATTGAGCCTTGAATGCCGCTTCTACCTCGGCAATACCACTGGTGTCACCGTCAAATTCAGGACAGAGGAAGGTCAGCCTGTCGCGGGCCGGACCAGGTTTTAGCATGCTCTTGACCAGCTCAATGGACTGGCTGTCTTTCGGGCCGTTGAAGTGGTTCCCCAGCGGGAATACCAGCACACGCATGACCCAGGCAACCGGACGATTGGGGAAGTTGGCTATCGCCTGCTCAAGCGCCTTGGCAGCCAGTTGCAATCGGGTATCCATCACATGTTTGACTATCGGCAGATCGTCAAACTGGCGGCCATTGTCTTCAAACAGTTTCAATGTGGCCGAGCCCAGATACAGCTGACTGAGCACATCACCGAGTCTGGCCGAAATCATCTCCTTGCGCTTGAGATCGCCGCCCAAAATAAGCATCGACAAGTCGGTCACCAGTGCCAGTGCCTTGGACAGACGGGCCATCTGCTTGTAATAGTCGCGGGTATCGCCACTCACGGGTGAGCGCTCAAAATAGCTACGGCTGAGGGCGTTGCCCAAAGAGCCAAAGGCGTTACGCAGCGCATAACCTATGTGGCCCATTAACAAAGAGTCGAAACGCTCCAGCGCTTCACTGTTGTCTTCCATGCCGGCAGCTTCCATCTCGGCCAGCACATAAGGATGACAGCGGGTCGCGCCCTGACCGAAGATCATCAAACTACGGGTCAGGATGTTGGCCCCTTCCACTGTGATGGAGATGGGGTTGGCCATATAACCATGAGCAAGATAGTTTTTTGGCCCCATCTGAATACCCTTGCCGGACTGAATATCCATGGCATCGTTCATCACCTGACGGCCAAGCTCTGTCATGTGATATTTGGCAATCGCGGTAACCACAGATGGTTTAACCTTGAGATCTATGCCTGTGGTTGTCAGACGACGGGCCGCTTCCAGCTGATAGGTGTTGGCAATGATCCTTGCCAACGCTTCCTGAACCCCTTCAAACTGACCTATGGCCATGCCGAACTGTTTACGCACGTAGCTGTAAGCGGTTGTCGTCTTGGTCGCCATATGCCCGGACGCCGTCGCCAGCGCCGGCAGTGAAATACCACGTCCTGCAGAGAGGCACTCCACCAGCATACGCCAGCCACGACCTGCGTATTGCGGGCCACCTATGATCCAATCCAGCGGAATAAACACCTCGTCCCCTTGAGTGGTACCATTCATAAAGGCCATATTAAGCGGATTGTGACGGCGACCAATTTTCACGCCGGGATGATCGGTTGGGATCAGGGCGCAGGTAATCCCCAGGTTCACCTTGTCCCCCAACAGCCCGTCTGGGTCGCGCATCTGAAATGCCAGTCCCAGCACTGTAGCCACAGGTGCCAGAGTGATGTAACGCTTGTTCCAGCTAAGCTTAAGCCCCAGAGTTTCCTCGCCCTGGAACTCACCGCGGCAGACTATCCCTTCATCGGGAATAGCACCGGCATCTGAGCCGGCTTCGGGGCCGGTCAGGGCAAAACAAGGGATCTCTTCCCCTTTGGCTAAAGCCGGCAACCAATGCTCTTTCTGCTCCTTGGTACCATAATGAGTCAGCAACTCACCCGGACCGAGTGAGTTGGGCACCATCACAGTCACGGCGGCGCTGACACTGCGGCTCGCCAACTTACTGACTATGGTGGAGTTGGCATAGGCTGAAAACTCACGGCCACCGTATTTTTTCGGGATGATCAGCGCGAAGAAGCCTTCTTTCTTGAAGTACTCCCACAGCTCAGGCGGTAAGTCCTTGCGGTTGTTGACTATGTCATAGTCATCGATCATTTTTAGCGCCGTCATCACCTGATGGTCGATAAAGTCTTTCTCATCGGCGCTCAGCGCCGGTTTACCATAGGCGTGCAGGCTTTCCCAGTTGGGTTTACCACGAAACAGCTCGGCTTCCCACCAGACATCACCGGCCTCCATCGCTTCACGCTCTGTATCCGAAAGTGGTGGTAACACCTTGCGAAAGAAGGCCAATATCGGCCGGGTCACAAACTGCAGGCGTATATTGCGCACAAAGAACAGTGCTATCAGGGCAACTATTATTAAGAGGATAATACTCATAACCAGACCTTTATTCTGCTTGAGAAACCAGCGGCACAGCCACACCGGCGGCCATGTAAGGGATCACTTTGCGGATCACTGCCTCAATATCATTATGTTCACCGAAGTCAGCTTCGGCGATTTCATTGAGCGCATCGGCCGAGGCCATGGTGAAAACTATAGTTCCCAGGGTAAAGTGCAAGCGCCAGAACATCTCTGCAGGTGGAATGTGCGGTGCACTGCCGGAGACCGCCTGAACAAACTGATCCAGATGCTTGCCATAGTGGGTGGTAATAAACCAGCGCAAGTGCCCCTGGCTTTCGATGTAGCCACGACCAAGCAGTTGCAGGAAGATACTGGTTCCTTCGTTGCGAACTTTGTTAAGTTCAAGCAGCGGCCCCACCAGAGAGGAGAAAATGGCATCCAAAGAAGCCTGTTTATCCTGGCTGATAAGCTCATTGATGGCGTTTGACGCCGATGGCATAAACACGTCCAGATAACGTGCCAAAACCGCCCGAATGAGCTCTTTTTTGGAACCAAAATGGTAGTTTACAGATGCAAGATTCACTTCTGCTTTGCTGGTGATAAGCCTGAGGGAGGTTTCCGAAAACCCCCGCTCGGCAAACAGCTTCTCCGCGGCATCGAGAATTCTTGTCTTGGTATCAGATCGACTTGCCATTCCGTGACCTTAGTTAATTTAAAACACTCGTTTAAATTAAACACTGGTTACACTTATGTCAAACGAAATCTCGGCTACGGTCAAGGCAGATAATCTGCCACCCCAAACAGCTCAGCGAAAGCCTGCTCCTTTATGGTTGGTCTCGCGGGATTCAATCCGCTTGGCATCTGATTTAGGTAACATCACATAGAGGGCGCCATAGCCGCCATGTTCGCGCTGGGCGCTGTGAAAGGCCTGTACTTCATCCATCTGCGACAACCAGAAGTTAACGCAAGATTTAATAAGCCCAGGAAACGGCTTGCGATTCTGTCCTTTGCCGTGGATCACCAGCACGCAGCGATGGCCTAAAACCACCTGAGATTGAATGAAACCGAGCAAATAGTCTCTGGCTTGGCGCACCGACATGGCGTGAACATCCAGCTCGGCGGCTATCTTGTATTTACCGAGACGTAAATTCTTGAATACCGCCTCCTGGATCCCCTGCTGCTTGTAGCTGAGCATATCATCGGGTTTCACTCTGGGGATCAGCGCTAAATCCAAGGTCAGGCGCTGCAGATACTCATGGGCCTCGGCGGCGGCTTTGCGTGCCTGTTTTGACTCGCTGGAAAGAGGTTTCGCTCTGGTCAGGGCCTGATGTTGCTGTTTGAGCGGCACCACATCGGCCATTTCTTGCATAAAAAGTGTCAGATCATCTGCTTTCATGATGCGACTCCTCCAACTTATGACGAGGTTTACACACTTTGTAAAGAAATCAATCTTCTGTTACCAAAGGGCTTCTATTATAGTGAGGTCAGATGAGCCTGCTTAGATGATTTTAATGAAATTCTTAACCTTATTGCTCGTTTGCCTGATTTCTGTGCTTCAGCCCCTCAAGGCCGCCGAATTGCAGGATAAAGACCAAGCAGCCCTTAATCGTGTCTATGTCATGTTCAACCGGGCATTTAATGAACTTAACTCCGCCCCTTTGGAAAACATATACGCAGAGGATGCCACTTATATTCCTGAACAGCAAAGCCTTGCCATAGTTCAGGGACGTGAAAACGTACTCAAACTGTATCAAAAGTTCTTTGACCGCATCCGCCATAAACAAGCCAGAATAGATGTGGATTTTCGGGTCGTTCAGCGTCAGGCGCACGGCAAGAGCGCCACCGACATAGGCTATTATCTAGTGCGTTTTCACCCGCCGAAAGACACAGAAGAACCCATGAGCGAGTTTGCCGGTAAAATCGTTATCGTCAGCCACAAAGATAAAAAAGGTAACTGGTTAGTGGATGTTGATACCAGCAACCGCGCCGAGCCGGAGCATTATTTCAACGCCAAACCCCAACCTAACCTGTATTATGGCGAGCAATTTGCCCCTGTACCCCCTGCCAGCGATCTCCCATCCAGTGTTGAAATTGAAATCGTTCATGCCAAGTAATTAGCGGTACTTGAGAGTGCGCCCTGCGGATAGAAGGGCGCTATCGTTTTTGCTGCAATAACAATGACGGGTTACCTTATTCACTTATCTTGCTGAAGTTCACGACAAGTAAAAGGAATTATGAGTCAGATGACACCATTCAAACTGAACGATTGCAAATGGTTCGATAGCACCTTTACCGGCAAATACGCTAATCTGGATTTAGGGAGCGAAATCACTTTACCCATCTCTTTAAGCTTTTTCACCCTGCCCTGGAGAAAAGAGCTGCCGCTGCTTTTGAGCCTAGTTCCCGTTATTGCGCTAGCCACTCTGGTGGCGCCGTTTATAGGAAAGGTTCAGTTGCTGCTTCCTGCCTGCAGCGTCATCTGGTTTTTGATATATATCCAGGTACGTAAAGGCCGGATACTGACTCAGTTAGGCGTAAAAAGCAGTGCCAAAGACGAGCGGCAGATAAGGATAAACCAAACCCATATTTTTCTGCCTCAATATCTCACGGGAGCAACGACCGCTGTTGCCAAAGAAGATATCGCGAGTATGGTGTTCCACTGGGTGGGCTATCATGACAATCATCAGATTGAGCGAAAACGAGCTCACGCCATGACAGTTAAGCTGAAGAATGGCCTTGAGTACCGTCTCTCGGGTATGGCATATCCTTTAAGAAGCCTGCTTTACCTTACTATCTTCTTTGGTTACCCAGTAACACTGCTCCAAGTTTCCCCTCAAGCGGAACGCCTTATCCATTTTGCCGCCTTACTCGCAATCAGTGTACTCACACTCAATGTTGTCATGCTTTTTGTCATCAGTTGAGTGAAGTCAGGCACAGTGAACCAACGCCTTTTTAAAGTAATGACGCCCCATAAACTACTCAAAGCAGATCTGATGCCTGGCTTTATCAAAACCATCAGTAACAAGTTATCGTCTGTGTCGACAACGGATCCTGCCTCTGCGTGACTCTTGACACAAGAGTCACCTAAGAACTGAGTATCAAAGGCTTGCAGCAATATAAGAATAGCGAAAACGACGACGTCCCACAAAAACCATGCGGTTAACAATTCAGTGAAAGATACAAAGGAAAGTGTAAAGTTGAAGCGATTGCCTGCAGATATAAAAAAACCGCGCTTTCCTTACACTTCTTTAGGAGTGTAGGCTCGCGCGGTTGATTACTGTATCGCTCGGGTTACCCCGAAAAGCGATTAGCCGATAACAGAAACGTTTTCAGCTTGAGGACCTTTTTGGCCCTGAGTAACAGTGAAGGATACTTTCTGACCTTCGTCCAGAGTCTTGAAGCCGTCAGAGTTGATGGCGCGGAAGTGTACAAACACGTCTGGACCAGACTCTTGCTCGATGAAACCGAAACCTTTGTCAGAGTTGAACCACTTAACTACACCAGTTACTTGTGACATGATATAAATCCTGTAAATAAAACTATCTTTTAAGCCTTAACGGCGGTGGAGCTGAAAATGCCGGTATTACTTATGTTTACAGGACGAACTGGTCGTATTGAAGACATAAAAATAAGCCCAACTTTCAAGCTATGAAGACTATAAATCATTCTGGAGATAAGTCAACAAACTTAATTAACCCTTCTTAGTTTTTTTTACTTAAATTTCGAGTATTTGCCGTAACAAGTTGAAACCTATCTTATAGTTCTAGCTCTTATGTATTACGTTGGTAAATTTGAATGTGAAAATCCAGCTCACAACGCAATCCCTCAGCCTGCAGCTGCTGTTTCTGTTCGGCGCTGAGCTTCCAGGCATAGGGAGTCATTTCCAGAAAATCATTGCAAAGCTGTCCGGCTGGCAGAACCAGCGGCCACTGCAGTCTCTCATCATGCAACAAACTAAAACCCGGTAGCGCTGCCTTGGTAAGCTCATGCTCTCTTGGCTCACTATAGATGATCTCTTTTAACTGAAAGTGATGTCTTGGGCCGGGGGATACACAGATGAAAATGCCGCCTGGCTTACACACCCGTGCCAATTCCTGCACTTTGGATGGTGCATAGATACGCAACATAAGATCAAAGGCTGCATCGGCAAAAGGCATGTCGTAGGCGCTGGCTACACAAAAGTGCATCTGTGGATGTGCCTTGGCGGCGTAGCGAATAGCCGTTCTGGAAATATCCAAACCATAGAGCTCGCCACCAACAGCCTGTTGCAAACGTTGGCTGTAGTAGCCCTCACCGCAACCCAGATCCAAAATGGAGGGGTGTGTCTTGCCATATTCCAGCGCCAGTTCGTTGACCCTGCTGCTGAGAGCCTGATAATAGCCGGCATTTAAAAAACTGCGCCTGGCCTGCATCATCTGCTTGTTGTCACCGGGATCGCGGGAGTTTTTCTTCTGCACCGGCAACAGGTTGATATAACCTTCTTTGGCTTGATCAAAGCTGTGGTTTTGGCTACAACGCCATTGTTTTCCGTCCTGTAGCAACTCGCTGCGGCACAGGGGACAAATATAAGTCATGCATTACTTCCATCAGAATCGGGCTTTGCAGCCCAAGTGATTTTACTCTTCGTCGGTCAACTGTCTGACCATGGCATTGAGCTCAGGTGATGACAGCAGCTCATAACACTCCAGCATACGCCTGAGTTTTTCTTCTGCGATATCTTGGTTGGCACTCAGGCGGTAACTTGGGCGTTCAAGTGACTGATTATAACATCGCAGCAGCCATTGGCGCTTCTGCACCAGGCCGGTAAGCAGGTGCCACACTTCATTGATCAGACCTTCGGGTAACTCAGTTCCCTGCGCTTGCTGGTAACATTCCAGCCGCTTCCTCGCCCGGGTGACTTCATTGAGCTGCAACGCCAGTTTTTCACTGCTGGCCTGATAATCTTGAGGTTCAGCCAAAGCTGCCTTGGCGAGAATGATCTCTCTTGGCTCCTGGGACAAACGTAAATCTTGTTCCAAAGGCAGTAGTTCGAATCTACTGGTTTGCAACGAACAGAGAAATGTCTGTCCAGGCCATAAATCGAGATTCACGCCTTGCCTCAGGGCAGCGATGCAACTTGAAGTACTGGTCCCAACTTCAAAGTAGAGTCTAAAGCCCTGACCTGCCGAGCGCGACACTCCATCCTTCCTGACTGCTTTCAAAGGTAGCAACTCTTGGGTCAGGAATGGCTGCAGCCTCAAAACAAACTGTCCCTGCGAAGCTTTGTCTTCTCCTTCAAGCATTACCCACTCGAGCAGTGGCGAGCGCAGCGCCTCCGACAACACAAAATCGCTGACACTATCAGGTAAGCTGAGGCACAACCTGGTCGGCATAGAAAGATTGACTATAGTGGGCGAACTGAAAAACTGACTATGCATCTGCATCCCTTCGGGTAATCCGAACCTCTTTGTCGTCCCTGCCGGCAGGCATATATTGTACTCAGAGGCCGTCGATTCACCAAGGGCGGCTTTTAACCGAAATAACTGTGATATGGGGTAAAATCCCATTTGCGGAAAAAAATGTTAAGATAAGCTTTTGTCTGAAGAGCAAAAGTCATCAGTATGAGTCAAGCCCAACCTCAGCCTTCCATATTCTGGCATGATTATGAAACATTCGGCGCCAATCCGGCGAAAGACAGACCGGCGCAGTTTGCCGGGATACGTACCGATCTGGAGCTGAACATTATTGGCGAGCCCGAGACCTTTTACTGCCAGATAGCCAGCGATTACCTGCCCTCACCCGAGGCAATTCTCATCACAGGGATCACGCCGCAACTGGCCAATGGCAAAGGGCTGCCGGAAACCGAATTTATGGGGCGGATCAATGCCCTGTTCAGCCAAGCCAATACCTGCGTCGCCGGTTATAACTCGCTACGATTTGATGATGAGGTCAGCCGCTACGGTTTTTATCGTAACTTTATCGATCCCTATGCCAGAGAGTGGCAACAAGGCAATTCCCGCTGGGATATTATTGATCTGGTTCGGGCCTGCTATGCCCTGCGCCCGGACGGGATCAACTGGCCAACCAAAGAGGACGGTTCTCCCAGCTTCAAGCTCGAACACCTGACCCAGGCCAACGGACTCGGCCATGAAAAGGCGCATGACGCCATGTCAGATGTTTACGCCACCATAGCCTTGGCCAAACTGATAAAAGAGAAACAACCAAGGCTGTTTGACTACTATTTCAAACTCAGACGCAAGCAGGCAGTTTCCGAACAAATCGATGTACTCAATATGCAACCTTTGGTGCATATCAGCTCCAAGATCCCGGCGACTCAGGGCTGTGCCACTCTCATTGCCCCTGTGGCCCATCATCCCGAGAACAAGAATGCCATTGTCTGCGTTAACCTGCATATGGATATCAGCCCGCTGATTGAACTGGATGTAGACAGCATTCGCGAGCGCCTCTATACGCCAAGAAGCGAATTGGCAGAAGATGAATTACCCATACCGGTCAAACAGGTTCATATCAATAAGTGCCCCTTTATTGCCACCGCCAAGACACTGACCGATGAAGCCGCCGAGCGGATTGGATTTGACAAGGCCTTTGCCCGCGAACAGTACAAGCGTCTGCGCCAGCATCCGCAGATCCGCACCAAGTTGGCAAGCCTGTTTGATACCCCGAGAGACAACCCGATTACCGATCCGGATCTAATGCTATACAGCGGTGGATTCTTCTCTCCGGCAGATAAAGCCAAGATGGAGATGATCCGCCATACCGCCCCCGATAACCTGGCGGCGCTGGATCTCAGCTTTGACGATTCCAGGCTCAAGGAGATGTTGTTTCGCTACCGCGCCCGCAACTATCCCTCGACACTTACGGACAAAGAAACACTGCGCTGGCATGAGTTCTGTCAGCAAAGGCTTAATGATCCGGATTATGTCATTCGCTTGGAAAACCTGCTGGAAGAAACTGCCGAAAATGAAAGTCACCAGCGACTTCTCAAGGCTCTGGTGCAATACTTACAGGCGCTTTAACGGGATTTTGCGAAGTCAGTCCCGTTTCAACTGTAACTTCCTGACTAAACTGGATAACCATTAGCTTAACATTTAACAAGGAATGGCCAATGCAAGACAGATTTGTAAACAGCCTGAACCAATTGCCCAAGGCACTTGCCGAACAATTGGTGCCACTGCTCAACGATGAGTTCGCCGGTCATCTGGATGCACAGCAGCTGAGTGAGTTAGCCAAAGTGAGCGGCCTTGGTGATGATGAGTTACTACTGGCACTCTTGCCTATTGCTGCGGCAATGGCCAATCCGCCAATCAGTGAATTCTATGTCGGCGCCATCGCCAAAGGCAAAAGCGGTGATATCTATATGGGCGCCAATATCGAGCTGCCGGGCGAGGCTCTGTGCCACTCGGTTCACGCTGAGCAAAGCGCCATCAGCCATGCCTGGCTGAGCGGTGAAAGCCAGATAGTCGATATCATAGTCAACGAGAGTCCCTGCGGTCACTGCCGTCAGTTTATGAATGAGTTGGTGGCCGGGCAAGAGATCCGCATTCACCTACCCAAGCAGCCTGCTGCGCCTTTGAGTCATTACCTGCCCTACGCCTTTGGTCCCAAAGATCTCAATGTCACCACGCCTTTGCTGAGTAAGCAACAGGTAAACCTGGCGCTTGAGAGCTCCGACCCCATGGTGATTGAAGCGTTGGATCATGCCAGCCTCAGTTATGCTCCATACAGCAAGAGCCATTGTGCCGTAGTACTGGAAACGGCTGATGGCGCCACCTTTTGTGGCCGTTACGCCGAAAACGCCGCCTTTAACCCATCCATGATGCCGATGCAGATGGCACTGTCGACCCTGCTGCGCCATAACCGCAGCTTCAGCGAAATCAAACGGGCCCTGCTACTGGAATCAGCCGATGGCAAGATCTCCCTGGTGGGAGCCAGCATGGACGCCCTGCACGCAGTGGCGCCTGTAGAGCTGGAACATATAGTGGTCAGCCCCGAGCCCAACTGATACTTGGCTCACAATCCCCTGAAAGAACAGTGTTGACTGTTCTTTCGGCTGGGCTGAAAAAGAAACCGAGATTCAACAGCCCCAGAATCAGAAACTGACAACTATTTTTCATCGCTACGCCCTATAACCTCCGTTTTTATCTTCCCCAAGATAAGCTTAAAATCCTCCTCATCCCGACATGCTGAGTCCGAGCTTGAGTTTCGCTGCCACTGAGTTAAACTGCCTGCCGTTTCAAGCTTATATAGAGGATACTTATGTTTGTTATTCGTTGGATCCTGGGACGGATCATTTTGCTGCTCAATTTTGTTTTCTCCCCCAAGAGTGTTAAACGTCAACCCGAACAGCAGGCGGATATCGATGAGCAATGTCGTAACCTTAGCCTGTACCAATATCCGGCCTGCCCTTTTTGTGTCAAGGTAAGACGCGCTATGAAGCGACAGAGCTTGAATATTGCGACTCTGGATGCCAAACAAGAGCCACACAGAAGTGAATTACAAAACCGAGGCGGAACCATGAAAGTTCCTTGTTTGAAAATAGAGCAAGCCGGCGAAGTCACTTGGATGTATGAGTCCAACGACATCATAGCTTATCTTGATCAGCGTTTTGGCTAACAGACCTCGGCCTACCAGCACCAAAGGTAGGCCATGCTTGTTGCAGCTGTTATTCCTGTGTATTGTCTTCAACTAGATAATTGCTAATCAGGGACTGAGAGAATGACAGCTGAACACACCCCGCAGAGTATCGAGCCAGATTTGGCTCATCACCAACAAGCCCCTGACACCACAGCTCCGGCACAGACATCAATTCCAGAATCCAGCTATCCCATTTACGTCGGTTTTTGGGAGCGGCTTGCAGCAACCCTACTGGACTCTCTCATGCTAATGTGCATCACAGTGCCACTGACCCTCTATGTCTACGGCATCGACCCTATAATGACGGGCAGTACCTTTATAAAAGGACCACTTGATCTGCTGATCAATTACCTATTGCCTATAGTTCTGGTCATCTTATTTTGGCGTTATAAGTCGGCGACTCCTGGAAAAATGGCGTTAAGAGCCGTCATAGTCGATGCCGAGACTTTACAAAAACCATCAACCGCCAGCTTGATAATACGATACCTGGGTTATATTCCCTCAACTCTATTATTCGGCCTGGGCTATATCTGGGTGGCCTTCGATCCCCGTAAACAAAGCTGGCATGACAAACTGGCGGGTACCCTGGTGATCCGCGCCCCCAAGGATTAGAAACGCTCAATAAGGGGGATTGCAGTACCCACTGCCGCTATCTTTTTTGGCGCCAGAGATAAACCCGGTCCGAGTAATCGTAGAGCCACTCAGGCCGGTAAACCACCAACAGCGTCACTGCCATACCGTTAAGCAAGGCCTCAGGGAACCCCAGCAGCGGAATAAGCAACAGATAATTATCGACCAGATAAGCTGCGCCGTAATCCATATCAAACCATAGATAAACGGCCCATGCCAAGATATGACTCACCACAGAAAGACCTGCGTTGAAAAAACCTGCTACGAAAATAAAGACAAATAAATGCTTGGGTAATTTATGATAGCTCAAGCTATGTACTGTCAATGCCAGCAACAGTGGCAGACAAACGCCAAACAACATCATGGGCCCCAACACCCAGGGCTGATGATAGACAAACAGGCAAAAGAAACTCACCGGCAGCAGCATCAATATAGACGCCAAACGCCAACCAAACATCAGCATCAGGGTTACCAAGGCCAGAAAATGCACATGAATACCTTCGGTGACGCTGGCATTGAGCAGCCAAAGGCCATTAATAGCCAAGGTGCAAAACAAGGCTCGCCACTGCAAGCTCTTGTCAGCCAACAGTTGCTGCCAGTCCCATTGAGGCCAAATCCAGGCAAACCAACCGATGAGCACAAGCAAATAGAGGATATCAGCCAGATCCGGCTGCCACTGGATTTGCTCCCAAAGATGTTGAAGATACTCGAACATATAATTGACCATCCGGTTATCAAACAAAGGCGGTAAACGACGAAGCTATGCTAACTTATCACGCCGTTAATGCAATTATGCTTATTCTGCAGTAAGTTAACGATAGTTTGTATCTCAAAAAAATAATAAGGATAACTGCCTCTACTTATGCGCACGCTTTTTCTGTCATTACTGCCCCTACTGCTTTGTAGCTGCAGCTCAAAACCCAACATAGATCCGGCCGATTTTGCCGGTGCCATCAAAGACAGTTTCCAGACAGATATCAAAACAGATGGCTTGAAACTCTTCACCTATAAGGCACGCTTGGTTGCGCCAGAAATAGACCACAATGACAGGGAAAGAGCCCCCGCGCCCCGTACGGCAAAGGAAATGCGCCAACAACTGGCTATAAGAGAAGCCCGGCTTGCCGTCTTTGAACAACAGCTGGTTCTTGGGCTCAACAATACCCTCAAGATGAATCAATACTGCCAAGAAGGCTTCTACGAACTCAGCCGCGTGCTTCATTCCAGTTGGGGAGAAATCCGCGGTGAATGCCACGATGGCGCCAGTGAGATGGACAGGATCCGCTTCAACAACAAGTAATTTTTTTGAATATGAGCTTCAAATTTGCTAGTTTTGCCGCAGTTTACTGCTTTAGGTGCATTTGAGATGGAACCCACAGGAATTATTCAGGAGATAGAAGAGCCGATTAGCCGCAGCAGGGTAAATCGTCAGTTGTTGTTGGCCACCAGCCTATCTGCACTGGTCGCTATGGCGTTATTGCTGTTTGGCGATCAATATGCTCACCTTTGGCAGGATCAAAGTACACTGCAACTCAGCCTGTTCCGCCCCGGTTTTTTGTTGCTGATAGTCTCGGGGTTAATAGTGATCCCCACCAGCGTGATAGAGCTTATCAAAGCCGCCAAAACGCCGGAGCGGCCACTGATGTTGGATATGGCGCTGCTCAGTATAGGCGTCGCGGTTTCCATGAGCTATATCGGTGTCTTTATGACTCTATTCCTCTAAGAAAACCCCTTTCGCCACAGCATCAACACCTGCTCCGAGGCAGGTTGAGCTTGTTGCCCGGCCGCCGGCAGGCTAAAATGCCTGCCCTTTGCCCATCCCAAGTGGGAAGTACCAGGAAATTTTTGCATGAACAAGCGACAAAAACTGACCAAAAAACTGGCCAAGCGTGCCAAAGCCCGGGAAAACAAGAAAGAGCTCCCCAATGCAGGCCCCGCCAAGCAAGGTTACATCTCCAAGGCTGAGCGTGCCAAAATCGCTGCCGCCGAGGCCGAGCAGGCAAAAAACTGTACCGCTGAGCAGCCAGATGACGGCGCAGCTGCAAACACTACCGCCGCGACTCCCCAATCTGACAGCCTATAAAGCGTTTTCAAGCTCTTCTTTAATGCATCGCGTTATGGCTTCTGCCGCTGGGGCGAGGTCGCCTGGGCACTGGCTATCGGCTCCAACTCTTCGGTCATCTGCCCCATTTGGGCACAGGAAGATGACAGCGGACTACTGGAGGCCATGGAGAGCTCCTCATCATCAAGACTGTCAGCTTCGCGACCTTGCTGGCGGCCATTGGCAGCTACGCTGGCAACCAAACGATAAGCGGTGATCACCGCCAATACACCAAAGAGCACTGAACCCAGTGCCTGACCAATCAAGACCCCATATACCCCACCGAGCTCGGCTCCCAGATAAACAAATGGCAGTGTCCCGATAGTGGCCTTACCCACATTGAAGGCGGTCGAATACTTGGCCTTACCCAGATTGTTGAACGAGGCGTTGGCCACAAACAGCGCGCCGTTGAACAGGAAAAACAGCGCCATATACTGGCAGAAGAAACGTACCAGCTCGGCAGAATCCCCGCGCATGTCGAATGCCAATACCAAAGGCTCGCGCAGCAACCACAGCAGCAGCGACATCCCAAGCACATAGGCGATACAGAACTGCAGCGCCCTTGTCAGGCATTCGCTGAGCCTGTCATAAGCCCTGGCACCATAATTCTGCCCTATGATGGGTCCTATGGCGCCGGAAAGCGCAAAGATCATTCCAAAGGCCACAGGGGTCAAACGCCCAACGACGGCCCATCCGGCGACAAAACTGTCACCAAAATCGGCAATCGCCCGGGTCACTACCGCATTGCCTATGGGGGTGGCCACATTGGTCATCATCGCCGGCCCGGCGATAGCAAAAATGGCGCGCAGATCGCCGCGAAAGCTCGCAAGTTCGAAACGGCTCCAAAGGCCGTGTTTGATGAACACGCCTCTTGCCGCGATCAGCAGTACAGTGAGGCGTGCCAATACCGAGGCGGTAGCCGCCCCTTCTATACCCATGGCAAACAGGAAAATAAAAATGGGGTCAAATACCGCATTGACCGCGCCGCCCGCCAGGGTCGATAGCATGGAGAGTCTGGCATCACCCACGGCGCGCAAAGCGCTGCCAAGCGCCATCGCCAAACAGATGATCGGCAAGGAAGGCACCAGAATATACAGATAATCGGCGGCAAGCTCAGCGGTATGTCCCCTGGCGCCCACCAGCGCCAGCAGTTCAGGGATTAAGGCCGTCACCACTATCGCCATCAAACTGGATACCAGCAGAGTTACCATGGCGGCATTCAGCAGCAAACGCTTGGCCCCTTCTGTGTCTCTTGCACCTACAGCGCGGGACACCAGGGCCCCCAGCGCAATCGACAGGCCGATACCTATGGAAGTGGTAAAGAAAGAGATGGTACCGGCATAGCCCACGGCCGCTGCCAACTCCAGCTCTCCCAGCATACTGAGGAAGAAAATATCCAGCAGGTCCACCACAAACAGTGCCGAGATCCCAACGGCCGCAGTAGAGCTCATCACCAAAATGTGGCGTAGTATATTGCCTTCAACAAACTTAGCCTGAGTGACGCCTTGAGTGGCTGCCTTAGCAGATGATTGGTTGTTTGACACCCTAATCCTTGTTTTCTTCCGGAGGTGGCTCCAGCTCACTGCCACAACGGTTACAGTAAAGAGCATGGTAGTCATGCCCGGTTTTCAAACAGTTGGCGCAGCGACGCAGATCGCGGTTGCGGCCCATTTCCTGGGAAATTTCAGCGGTGAGGATCCCGGTGGGAATGGCGATTATCGAGTAACCCAATAGCATGGTAAACGCTGCTATCGCCTGGCCGAGTTCCGTCTTGGGAGTGATATCACCGTAGCCTACTGTAGTAATGGTCACTATGGTCCAATAGACAGACTTGGGGATCGAGCTGAAGCCGTTGTCCGGGCCTTCGACCACATACATGATGGCGCTGAGCACCATAATGATAAGACTCACAGAAAAAAAGAAGATAAACACCTTGCGACTCGACTGCAGCATCGCCTTGAGCAGCAGGTTCCCTTCGCTCAAGTATCTGAGCAGCTTGAGTACCCGAAAAATTCTGAACAGCCGCAGAATACGGATCACCAGAGTAAAATTGGCCCCGGGGAAGAACAGCGCCAGATAACTGGGCAGGATACTGAGCAGATCCACGACGCCATAAAAACTGCGGGCATAACTCAAGCGATTGCTGGAACAATAGAGCCGCAGCAGATATTCCAGAGTGAACACCAAGGTAAAGGCCCATTCCAGTGCCAGTATGATATGTCCGAAACGGGCATGGATATCGGCCACGGTATCGAGAAAAACCAGGGCAACACTGAGAATAATGCAGATGATCAAACTGATATCAAACCAGCGGCCGGCTGGCGTTTCCGTACCAAAGATGATTATCCTGAGCTTACGCTTGAGCTCCGGCTCCGAAGGCGTATCTGTCATCTTATGTTGATTCATGCGCTAAGCTTTCCTTACTGTCTAACTCAAACGGCGACCACTCTTGATTCTTTAATGTCTCGCGCTGTCAGTTTTCGCGGCGCCATGCCCAAAAGGCAGGGGCGTAAGTCTGCCACGCATTGGCAAGTGTGCCAAATATTCTCTGGCTGACACTCTGCGCCCAGCGGCAACAATCTTGTTCAAGGGCTTCAAGAGGGCCCCCTTTTTCAGTTATTATCCCGTCAAAATAACCATAATCAGAGCCAAGCGGTCATGGGCCCATCGTTTCGTTATATAGTTTATGCAATATTTCTACTGGCGGTTACCCAGTTGTACAGCCCCTTTGCCTCGGCACAGGTGGATTTAGTGCTGGTCAACAAGTCAGATTCACGTCTGAGCCTGATTAAGGCCGGTAAGGTCATCAAGGAATATCGCATCGCCTTGGGGGATATGCCCAAGGGCCACAAATATCAGGAAGGCGACCAACGTACCCCAGAGGGCCGCTATCTGCTGGACTATAAAAAGGCCGACAGCGCCTTTTACCGCTCAATTCATATCTCCTATCCCAATGACGAGGACAGACTCAGGGCCAAGGCGCTCGGAGTCAGCCCTGGCGGTCAAATCATGATCCACGGCCAAAATCCCCGCTCTGGATTAACTCCGGAAGAAGCACAACAGTTTAACTGGACCAACGGCTGTATCGCCCTCACCAATCAAGAGATGGATGAACTCTGGCAGTTAATTGAGCCGGGAACGCCGATAGAAATCTGGCCCTGAAACAGGAATAAAATATGCAAAATCTGCAATCTCTGTCGCAGTTGCTGGCAGACTGGCAAGCCTTTGCCGACAAAATCATGCCCCTGATTGAGCGCCTCGGACTCGAGCGCTTAAGCGAGTGCGATCACGCTGCGCTGCGGGTCAACTCTGTCGCCGCGGCAGAAAAGCTCAAGGCCGAATTTGCTCAATGTGGTGAAATTATCTCGGAAAATATCATCAACGGCCGCCCTATCCTGATCATACGGCTGCAGCAGCCTCTGCTATTGGGTCAATGGCAAATTCCCTGTGTCGAACTGCCCTTCCCCGGCAATAAACACTATCCCGAAGAGGGATGGGAACACCTGGAGCTGGTTTTGCCCCGTGGTGCCCAAAGCTGCGATGAACTGGCTGAGCAACTGCGTACCCTCTGCCCCCTAACCCAAGCCACACTTGATGGCGACACAGACATCAAACTCAAGGCCAGCAGCCCCAAAGGCGAAGCCGAACGCCTGGCCAACCCGACGTTGGCGTTCAAGGCCGGCGGCGTGTGCGTCAAGGTGCACCCACACAGCATTCAGGCCATTATTGCCAGCGAGCAGTAAGCGGCTCTGATGCCGCTTTACCCTTGAACGACCCGGTTGCGCCCCTCAGCCTTGGCAACATAAAGAAAATGATCGGCTTTATCCTGCAGATCTTTGCCCGAGCGGCAACCGGCGGGGCCGGACACCAGGCCGACACTGATACTGAGACGGATAGGTTGGCCGCTCTCATCATGGAAGTCTTCATCGTCCACTCGGGCCCGCAGCCGCTCCATCAGATTAACAGCCTGAGCCGGCGCGCAGTTTGGCAACAAGATAGCAAACTCCTCACCACCAATTCGGGCAATGGCATCCGACTGGCGACACTGTGCCTGCATTAAGCCCGCCAGTTGCTTCAATACTTTATCGCCGGTAGCGTGGCCAAAACTGTCGTTGATTAACTTGAAATGATCCAGATCCAAAAGCGCCAGGCTGTAGTCTTCACGATTGAGCCTGGCCTGCTTGTCCACCAATTCCAATTGCGGCTCGAATCCACGGCGATTGAGTAAACCTGTCAGCGGATCGCGAAAGGCCACCTGCTGCCAGGCATCTCTATGCTGCTCGGATAGGCGCAACTGGCGATTTTGCAGGGCGATCCCCAGTAAAACCAAAGCATTGGCAAAGCAAAAAGCGGCCAGTTCCGCTGTTTCTGCCGAATACAATCCGGCATCGAACGGCCCCAGCCCCTTGGCACTTACGTAAATAACCACAGCAAAGCTCCCACTGCTGAGACTGCAGGTGAGCAGGAAACTGCCCTCAAATGCCTGCATCACCAACACAGGCAGCAGCAAATACAAGACCCAGGGTTGATTGCCAAATGCCAAAGTAAAAATAACAACCAGAGCCAAAATCGACAGAAGAGATGCCCGGATCTGCCGTTGATTGATAAAAAACCGCTCCGACCAGCCCAGATACACCTGATAAACCAAGACAATCCCCAGAGAATCGGCCAAAAACAGCATCACAGCCATCGTTGGCCAAGAACTCTGGTCGATATAACCGCCCCAAACAAGATTTAGCGCCAGCAAAATACTGGACAGCGCCACAGGGATAACACAAACATAGAAACCAAAGAGCAATAACTCCCTGGCTCTTTGCAGCCCCATGGGCAGGGCCCAACGTAACATTCGGGCGGCCAATAGCGGCATCAGGGCATCAATTGCGGCAGATATCCAGGTGTGTAGCTGTGCCTGCTGCAGATTGCTGCTATTGAGTCCGGGGAAATTGGCCAGGAAGGAGGCGATAAATAAAGGGATAATAGCCACTGTGCCAAAACGCAAACACAAGATCACTCCTATCCCCGAAGGCAACCATAGAAGGGTGATATTGCTCGGCTGCAATACCAGAGTGGCCATCCCCAGTCGGCCGCTGATATAGCAGAGCAGACCTCCAAGCAAAAGCAGTAGCCAATCGGCTCGCCCCCAACGTCTCAAATCAGTCACTTATTTTTCCGGCAATATTCATAAAAATGAGTATAGCCAAGCCGTTCCAACCCTGTAGCTGCCAAAGGAAAAAACAACGCCACCGGAGGGGTAAGTCCGGCGGCGTATGAAATTGAGTGTCGGTCAGTAAAAGTAAAGCGCTACTTTTTCGCGTCACTCTTGGCTTGCTGTAATACCTGACTCATTGGCGGCACCAAAGTGGTAGGATCCAGACGCATCTGATACCAGTTCACCCGCCAATCCAGATGTGGCCCTGTGGCTCGTCCGGTTGCCCCCACTTCGGCCACCGCCTGGCCCTGTTTCACCTCATCGCCCTCTTTGACATACAGCTTGCTTAAGTGCAAAAAGCTGGAACTGACACCATAGCCGTGGTCGATAATCATGGTGCCACCGGAATAGAACATGTCAGGTACCGACAGGCTGATAACGCCATCGGCCGGTGCCACCACCACAGTGCCGGTTTTGGCGGCAACATCCACACCATAGTGCGGTGTGCCAGGCTTACCGTTGTATACCCTTTGGCTGCCATAAACCCCTGAAATTCGCCCGGTCAGCGGCCAGATAAAGTCGTCGGCAAACGCCTGCTGGGTACTGAAATGGCTGCGGGCCGCCTTGACCTGGGCGCTGTCTTTGGCGGCGCGCTCCTGGGCCTTGGGATCCGGCTTCATGATTTTCTTGTTGATCCCCTCAACATACTGGATGCGATAATCCCGCTTGTCGAGTTTGAGGTCACGGCTCTCACTGCTGCCATCCGGGTAACTGAGTGTCAGCGTCTGCTCGAGCGCGGCCTCACGCTCAAAACCAAAGGCAAACCTGCCATCCGGCGTCAAGGTGATGCTCTCGCCATTGAGACTTACCTCAGTACCCGGCTCTGTTCTGGCTCTAATCAGAGCTCCCTGTTCAAACTTGCCCTGAAACTGCACCCGTGATGACTCAGGTTTGACGTTGGGCTCAGACTTGGATTCGGCCTGCAGCATAGGACTCACAACCAAAGTGCCCAGCAGCATCAACGGCAGCGCCTTAAAAGATGGGATTGGCATCTTGCTGTTATTGAACTTCACTCTTGCTCCTCTTTATCTTTGCGCCGCGTAGACGCCAAGGTGCAGCCTACTTGCGGATACCTTTAGATTACTTATAGGTTGACCTTATTCTTGGTCCGGCTCAGGCCAAGCAATATCTATCAGTCGCCCTGATGCTGCGCCGATGCGATAGCGCCCTTGCCTATGCCCTCGAAGGCTACCACTTTAAAATGTTTGCCCGGCTCAAAGCCCGCCATGCTGTCGGCCATAAAATGGGCCAGCAGTTCGACCGTGGTGTCGTGGGGGATCAAATCACAGCAGTCTCTTGGCATCGCCAACTGAAAATCACCCTGCGGCGCTTGGTATCTGAAGCCAATATGGCTCTTGTCATCTATCTTGGTTTGGGGTGACAACTCAAGCTCACTGACACCAACCACATCTTCTTCACTGCCAAGGTAGATATCTTTCCAACGTTTGGCCCAGTATTCATCCCATTTGGGCGCGGCGATACCATCGGCAAACACATTGACAGGACTGCGGTGACCGTGAGCGATACGCTGGCAGTTACCGTCGTGCTTACGCAAGCCGTGACTGTAATGGTAATAGGGCGTTTCCAGCACCTCGTTGCGAAGTGTCAGGCTGATGCCCTGAACATTGTCCGGCAAGGCATCTGTCAGCGCCTTGTGCAAAAACTGGTTCACGCTGTCAAAGTCAATAATCTCGCTGGGGATAAGGGCGAAAGCCTGCGCCGGACAAGCCAGGTGAATGCTGCCGCGCAGACTATGGAAGTCCATCCACACCTTGTCGCCCTGCTGTTGCCAGCGCACCTGGCTACAGGCGGTGGGTATCAATAAACGGTGATCGGCCACCTCATCTATGGTTTGCTTTATGGTGCGCTTGACCTTGGAAAAGTCGAGCAACATGTTTTGCTCATCCAGGCCACCGTCGAGCAGCACATCGACTATCCAGCTTTCGCCTACCATGCCGCGAAACGGGCACAGGTAAGAAAAATCAACCACAGTTAAATCTTTGACAAATAATTGCATTCTCGCTCCCAGGCAGATAAACAGTCCACCCATGTGTTATCGGCCGGCCGATATTGGCCACCGATTACGTCAATACCGGCCAGGGTATCGACACTTGACGTATCTTTCGCAAAAAGTCTGTGATCTTGTCCAAAAGCTCCACAGCTTTTTGCTTGAGTTTCCGGTATTATACGCAAGTCACTGCCAATATTAATAACGCTAATCAGGTATCCTATGAAAACCCTCATCTGCAACGCCCAATTGGTTAATGAAGGAACAATCCGTACTCAGGATCTGCTGATCGACAACGGCCGCATCAGCCAGATTGCCTCCCAGATCACGGCTCCGGCAGGGGCTCAGGTCATAGATGCTCAGGGTAAACACCTGCTACCGGGGATGATCGATGATCAGGTGCATTTCCGCGAGCCGGGTTTCCCCAATAAGGGCACCATCGCCAGTGAATCCCGCGCCGCCGTGGCCGGGGGTATCACAAGCTTTATGGAAATGCCCAATGTGAATCCGCAGACCACCAATCTGCAGGCGCTGGAAGACAAGTATACCCGCGCGTCTCAAAGTTCATTGGCCAACTTTGCTTTCTATCTCGGCGCCACCAACGATAACCTGGAAGAGATTAAACGTCTCGATCCCAACCAGGCCTGCGGGGTGAAAATCTTTATGGGCGCCTCTACCGGTAATATGTTGGTGGATAACAGTGCCACTCTGGACGGCATCTTCGCCAACTCTCCTGTGGTCATTGCCACTCACTGTGAAGACAGCCCCACCATAGCCGCCAATGAAGCCGCCATGCGTGAAAAATACGGTGACGCCATACCTATGGAGCTGCACGGCGAAATCCGCTCCCGCGAAGCCTGCCTCAAGTCATCTCAACTGGCGACCGACCTGGCTATTCGTCACAAGGCGCGTCTGCATGTACTGCATTTGACCACGGCCGACGAACTCTATCTGTTTGAGCCTGCCAAGCAGCTGGCACAGCTCAGGGGTGCCAACATTACCGCCGAAGTCTGTGTGCACCATCTCTCGTTCAACGACAGTGACTACGCCCGCCTCGGCAGCCAGATAAAGTGTAACCCGGCGATCAAGACCCTTGCCGACCAACAGGCACTGATAGATGCCGTCAATCGCGACATCATTGACATTATCGCCACAGATCACGCGCCGCACACCTGGGAAGAGAAGCAAGCCGACAGCTACTTCAAGGCGCCGTCCGGTTTGCCGCTGGTGCAACATGCACTGCTCAGCCTGCTGGATCTGCATGCCAAGGGGCACTTCAGTCTGGAAAAAATCGTCCAAAAGACCAGCCATGCGGTGGCCGAGCGCTTTGAACTCAAAGACAGGGGCTATCTGCGCGAAGGTTATCTGGCGGATCTGGTATTGGTGGATCTCAACAAGCCCTTCGAGGCCACGCTGGAAAACACCCGTTATCACTGCGGTTGGTCACCCTTCACCGGCCACAAGTTTGCCGCCTCTATCAGTGGTACCTGGGTCAATGGTAAGCAACTGTTTGACGGCAGTCGCTTTATCGACAATACCCTGGGCCAACGCCTCACATTTAATCGCACTTAATCGCTGATAAACCAAGGGCTCCTTTAGCGGAGCCCTTGAACTTATTATTGGAATGGCCCCTTTCCCTTCACAAAAACAATCAAGATTAAGCGGTTCAACTGGAGCCATTTAAATCCCGTGCCAACTGTGTCAGTGCTTTTTTAAAGTCCGGCATGAAACAATACCAGCTTCACGCTTTTAAAACTGGTTGTGTTATTCTGAAACTCTCTGTAGTCATTGCCGCTGCAGGTTGAATGCTTTATCTTCTGCCGTTCGCTCAAATTAAGACGGCACCTGATAACATAATGGTTAATAGATAAATGGCTCACGAACTGGATACCCTGGATCTTAATCTGATGCGCCTGCTTAAGGCGGTTGTCGACAATCGCAGTATCAAACTGGCCGCCATGCAACTTGGGATCTCTCAGCCCAGTGCCAGCCGCGGTGTGATGCGCCTTAAGCAAACCTTCCAGGACCCCCTGTTTGTTCGTAAACCCCATGGTGTAGAACCCTCCCCCATGGCGCTGCGACTGGCAGAAGAGTTTGACAATATTCTGGCCCCTATCGAAAAAGTTCTGCTGGAGTTCGAAGACTTCAGCGCCAACACCTACACTGGGCAAATAGCCATAGTGACAGATCCCTACCTTATGGATGAACAGGGACAAAGATTGCTGCAAAGCTGTCACCAGGCCTTTCCCAAAGCCAGCTTCACCTTTTCCAGCTGGAACGGTTACAGCCATGATGAGATGCTCGAAGGCATTCACGATTATTGTATTTTGGATCAGGAAACCGAGCTGTCAAAGGATATCTATATGCGGCCGCTATTCACCGAAAAACGGGTGATCCTGGCACGCAAAGATCATCCGCTGCTCGGCGCTGAAAATGATTGGCAAACTGTGTCCACGCTGCCGATAGTCTCCCTGCCAGCACCGGCCTCCTACAATCCGCAATGCACTGTGGAATCTGAGTATCAGCGTATGGGCTATCAGCCTCATGTATTACTCAAATCATACAACCTGAGGGTAGCCTGTCAGATGTTGTTGGAAACCGACGCCATCATGTACGCCAGTCAAGGTACTGCCAGGTTGATGCCCGAACTGGCCTCCTTCCCCATGCCCCAGGTTAATCACGAATTCAGTCACTTCGTGGTTTCCGGCGGCTTTTTACAGACCTACCGTAATCACCCTCTGCACCAGCATCTTCACAAGGTGGTACAAGACACATTTCAACCAACGCCAACATCAGTTTAGAGCGTAACAGATATTCATATTTGAATATCTCAATTACCTATCAAGTCAAAACCCGAACAGTTAACCTAGCGGTGTAAGTTTGGAATTGCCGCTTAAATTATTGTTACTCCTTTTTTATGACTTATCTGGCCAGATAGATTCGGGTGTAATGTGCGATTCTCCGTTATGCATATTTTTCATTTCATGTAGAAGGTGAATTATGATCCTTGCACGGGTATTTCTATTGTTTGCAATTTCCGCCGAAGTGGCAGGTACCAGTACCATGAACCTACTGGGACCTGAAAGTTCTATCTGGGGCTATCTGCTGATGTACCTCTTGATTGGTGTGTCCTACTTCTTTTTATCACTGGCGGCGAAAAAAATTGCCATAGGCGTGGCTTATGCGGTTTGGGAAGGCTTGGGCATAGCCCTGATCACTCTGGTATCCATGTTGTTATTTGACTCCAGGCTCAACCCGCAGGAACTTGCCGGACTGGCCTTGGCCATCCTGGGTATAGTGCTGGTGACTCTGGGCGAGGGCCATCAAGGTGATAAACCCAAAGGTCAGGAAACTGGTTTGAGAGCAAGCAGCGCCGCAAGTAGCTTGTAACGGAGGTTAACATGAACCAGTTTCTGACGCTCTCGTTTGGCTATGTGGTGCTGGCCGCCTTGATTGATATTGCCGCCAATATGGCGCTCACCCGCTCCAACGGATTCAAACGTAAATTATGGGGCGTGCTGGCAATCTTGCTGGTGCTGAGCGCCTTTACTCTGCTGGCACAGGCAGTGAAAGAGATAGACCTGGCGATCGCCTATGCCTCCTGGGGCGCTATCGGCATTTTGGGCACAGCTATCGGCGGCGCCTTGCTGTTCAAACAAAGACTCAAGCCCATAGGTTGGGTCGGCATAGCCGTGGTTATCGCCGCTGTTATCGTGATGAAAACCGCCTAAGGTCAGTAGCAACAAGTAAGGGTTAAGCAAGTAAGGCTGAAATAAGCAAAAAGGCGCCCGAGGGCGCCTTTTCTTATGCTCACTAAAGAGACTTATTTGGTACCGAAAATCTTGTCACCGGCATCACCCAGACCTGGCAGGATATAGCCCTTGTCGTTCAGGCAATCATCGACAGAAGCCGTGTAAAGTTCGATATCGGGATGCGCCTCTTCCAATGCTTTAACGCCTTCAGGCGCCGCAACCAACACCAGCGCCTTGATATGCTTACAGCCGCGCTTTTTCAGCAAGTCTATGGTGCAAATCATGGAGCCGCCAGTAGCCAGCATGGGGTCAACCACCAGTGCCAAACGCTCTTCCATATCGCTGGCGAGCTTCTCGAAGTAAGGCACAGGCTCCAGGGTTTCTTCGTCACGGTAAACACCGACGACTGAAATACGGGCACTGGGAATGTTCTCCAGCACGCCATCCATCATGCCTAGACCGGCACGCAGGATAGGCACTACAGTCACCTTCTTGCCTTTGATCTGTTCCACTTCAACCGGACCGTTCCAGCCCTCAATGGTCACTGTTTCGGTTTCCAAACCTGCGGTTGCCTCGTAGGTTAACAGGCTGCCAACCTCGGCGGCGAGCTCACGAAAACGTTTGGTGCTGATCTCAGCTTCACGCATCAAACCAATTTTGTGGCGTACCAGCGGGTGTTTAACCTCGACAACTTTCATTCTTTTTCTCCTGATCTTGCGGGCGGGACGAGCAATCAGACTGGCAGCTCCAGGCGTGCAGAGCACAAACCAGCCGGATTTGGGCAAATTTGTGAGATTTTAGTTGATTTGTTCCAGCGGTAAAACAGAAAGTTTTATAAATCTGGTAAATCGTGACTTATATCCCTATGAATAAAGTGCAATCTTGGCTTTCGAGCCCCCCGGCAAACTGCTAGAATAGCGCCGCATAAAATCCATAACGATGTACCCGAGAGGATCAAGTGAGTACCCCTACCCCACTGAGCTATAAAGACGCCGGTGTCGATATCGATGCAGGCAACGCACTCGTCAATAACATCAAGTCCGTAGTCAAACGCACTCACCGTCCTGAAGTCATGGGCAACCTGGGTGGTTTTGGCGCCCTGTGTGAACTGCCAACCAAATACAAGCACCCTGTACTGGTTTCCGGTACCGATGGTGTGGGCACCAAACTACGCCTGGCCATTGACTTCAAAAAGCATGACACTGTCGGTATCGACCTGGTGGCCATGTGTGTCAACGACCTGCTGGTTCAAGGCGCCGAGCCGCTGTTTTTCCTCGACTACTATGCTACCGGCAAGCTGGACGTCAATGTGGCGACCGACGTGGTTACAGGTATCGGCGAAGGCTGCTTCCAATCCGGTTGTGCCCTGATCGGTGGTGAAACCGCCGAAATGCCCGGCATGTACGAAGGCGCGGACTATGATCTGGCCGGTTTTTGTGTCGGAGTGGTGGAGAAAGAAGCCATCATCGACGGCAGCAAGGTACAGGCCGGTGATGCACTGATAGCCCTGGGCTCCAGTGGTCCTCATTCCAACGGTTACTCACTGATCCGTAAAGTCCTGGAAGTCAGCCAGGCTGACCCACAGCAAGATCTGGACGGCAAGCCGCTTATCGATCACCTGCTGGAACCAACCCGCATCTATGTCAAACCTTTGCTGGAACTGCTGGAAAAACACCCGGTTCACGCCATGGTACACATCACAGGCGGCGGTTTCTGGGAAAACATTCCAAGGGTACTGCCCGAAGGCGCCAAGGCCGTTATCCAGGGCGAGTCCTGGCAGTGGCCCCGCGTATTCAACTGGCTCAAGCAAGCCGGTAATATCACAGAACATGAAATGTACCGCACCTTTAACTGTGGTGTCGGTATGATAGTTGCCCTGCCTCAGGCTGAAGCCGCCGCCGCCATTGAACTACTCAAGGCCAAAGGTGAAAACGCCTGGCAGATAGGCACTATCGCCAATCGTACTCAACAAGAAGAGCAAGTGGAGATCCTTTAATGCAGGAGAGTTGTCGCATATTGGTAATGATTTCGGGCAATGGCAGTAATTTGCAGGCTGTTATCGACAGCTGTGATAGCAAGATGCCAGGGCGCGTGGTCGGAGTGATCAGCAACAAGGCCGATGCCTATGGTCTGATCCGGGCCCATCATGCCGAAATAGACACCAGTTGCGTCATCGCCCGCAAAGAGGAGTCCCGCGCCCAATACGATGCCAGACTGCAGGCGGCTATCGACAGATATCAGCCCGACCTCATCGTATTGGCCGGCTTTATGCGTATTCTCAGTGATGAGCTGGTCAGCCGTTACCAGGGCAAGATGCTCAATATCCACCCGTCACTGCTGCCCAAGTATCCTGGATTGGATACCCACAAGCGCGCCATCGAAGCCTGTGACAGCGAACATGGCGCCAGTGTTCATTTCGTTATCCCGGCACTGGACAGTGGCCCGGTGATTTTGCAGGCCAAAGTCCCTGTGTTTGCCGATGACACAGTGGCAACTCTGGCGGCCAGGGTGCACGAGCAGGAACACGCCATCTACCCGATAGTTGTGCGCTGGTTCTGCCAGGGCCGACTGAAGATGGTTGACGGTAAGGCCTGGCTCGACGATGAAGCCATCGGCCCCAACGGCTACGCCCCGGACTGATCTCTGAGTAAACTTAGGGAATTCTTACAAAGGACTAAGGCCATTTGCTGCGAACCACGCCTTGCATCCATGCCCGTAAGCCGACGCAGAGCACGCATGGGACTTGTTCGCACCTTCCTTAGGTTGATTAATTCAGCAAAAAGGAGCCATACGGCTCCTTTTTTCATTCCAACAATGGCTATTACAGCTATGGCACAAGCTTGCCTCTTCCCTTAATTTACCTGGATATGACGCTCCGTTACCGGCTTTTTACCGCGGCCAATTGTAATTTTATGACCAATGGCGTTAGATAGGGGCAGTTATCAGGACAGAACGAGACGCGCATGAAGAATATTATCTGCGATATAGACGGCGTGCTGATGCACGACAACAAGTTAATCCCCGGCAGTGACAAGTTTATCGCCCGGGTACTGGAACAGGGAAATCCCTTGGTCATCTTGACCAACTACCCGGTACAGACGGGTAAAGATCTGCAAAACCGCCTCGGCGCCGCCGGGCTGCATATTCCCGAAGAGTGTTTCTATACCTCGGCCATGGCGACCGCCGACTTTCTCAGGCACCAGGAAGGCAGCAAGGCCTTTGTCATAGGTGAAGGTGCCCTCACCCACGAACTTTACAAGGCCGGCTTTACCATTACCGATATCAACCCCGACTTTGTTATCGTCGGCGAAACCCGCTCCTACAACTGGGACATGATCCATAAGGCCGCCCGTTTTGTTGCCGATGGCGCCCGTTTTATTGCCACCAACCCGGATACCCATGGCCCGGCTTATAGTCCCGCCTGTGGCGCTCTCTGTGCGCCTATAGAAAGAATAAGCGGTCGCAGGCCCTTCTACGTGGGTAAACCCAGCAGTTGGATCATCCGCTCGGCGCTGAACCATATAGATGGTCATTCCGAAAATACCGTGATTATCGGCGATAACATGCGCACCGATATTCTGGCCGGTTTTCAGGCCGGGCTGGAAACCATACTGGTCACCAGTGGAGTCAGCAAGCTGGAAGACATAGAAAAAGAGCCCTTCCGTCCCAACCATGTGTTTGCCTGCGCCGCCGACATCGACGTGATCTGAAACCATTGGTAACATTCCTTTTACCGCCTCCGCTTGTGCCGGGGGCGTTTTTTCGTCCATGATAGCGCACAGGCAAGGGCAAAGCCGTTGCCACTTCATACCTGACAATAAAAGCAACAACAGGATCCCTTATGCGCTTGATGATCCCCCTGTGTACCCTGGCACTCTTGAGTGCCTGCAGCCAAAACAATACTGCCGACGACCCCATCCGCGTTGTCAGTTTCAATGAACATGAGTTTCGCCAGGACATCCAAACCTTGGCCTCGGATGAATTTGAAGGCCGGGCGCCGACTACCCGCGGCGAGCAGCTGACCCTGGACTATCTCAGCAAGGCCTTTGCCGCTATGGGGCTTGAGCCCGGCGCCAGCGGCAGCTTTTTGCAAAAAGTGCCCATGGTGAGCTATACCGCCAGTGAAACCCAGGCAATACAGTTAGCCGGTATCGATTTTCAATATCCCCAGGATCTGGTGCTCGGCAGTCGCCATGATGTCAAACGCGTCGATATCACCAACGCACCACTGGTGTTTGTCGGTTATGGTATCAACGCCCCCGAGTACGACTGGAACGACTACCAGGGCCTGGATATGAAGGGCAAAATCGCCCTTATTCTGGTGAATGACCCCGGCTTTGCCCGCCCGGATCTCGGTAAATTCAACGGCAAGGCGATGACCTATTACGGCCGCTGGACCTACAAGTATGAAGAAGCCAGCCGTCAGGGCGCATTGGGCGCCATCATCATTCACGACACGGCTCCTGCCGCTTATCCCTGGTCTGTGGTGGAGAACAGCTGGACCGGCCCACAGCAGGATCTGGCCTCGGACTCCGGCAACGAGCGAGTGGCAGTGGAAGGCTGGATAACCCAGGATGCCGCCCAAAAGGTGTTTGCCAAGGCCGGGCTTGAACTGGACAGCGCCATCAGCCGCGCTGCCCACGGCCCACTGCAACTGACGCTGGGGCAAACCGCCAGCATAGGTTTCGATAACAAGGCCGAGTATGGCGACAGCTACAATGTGGTTGCCACTCTGCCGGGCAGCAGCCGTGCCAATGAGCATATTCTGTTTACCGGCCACTGGGATCATTTGGGCATGAGCAGCTCGGCCGAAGGCGACAAGGTGTTCAATGGCGCAATGGACAACGCCTCCGGCATCGCCGGCATGCTGGCCATCGCCCGTGAGTTTGCCGCCGACGCCAAGGCTGGCAAGCGCCTCAAGCGTTCGCTGACCTTTATCGCCACCACAGGTGAAGAGCAAGGTCTGCTGGGATCACGTTTCTATGCCGCCCAGCCCGCCTACCCACTGGAAAACACCATAGGAGTGATTAATCTCGACAGCACCAATATCTATGGCCGCACCAAAGACTTTACCATAGTGGGCAAAGGCAAGTCTGAGCTGGAGCGTTATCTGGAAGCCGCGCTCAAGACCCAGGGCCGCTATGCCACGGCAGAGAAACACCCCGAGTCCGGTGGTTTCTTCCGCTCGGATCACTTCAGTTTTGCCCAGTATGGCGTACCTGCGGTATTTGCCGGTGGCGGCAGCGAACCTGTAGATGAGGCCACCGCTAACTACAAAGCAGCAATGAAGCAGCAGATGAAAGGCTGCTATCACAACCTCTGTGATGAGTATCATGCCAACTGGGATCTCTCCGGCGCGCTGGAAGATCTGGCCGTGTACTACAAGGCCGCCGAACGCTTGGCGGATTCGGCCGATCGCCCGGGTTACTTCGAGGGCACAGAGTTTTATCGCTTGCGACCGGAAACCGGCATTACTCCAACGATTTAACCAGACGCATTTCCCCATCCCCCAAGGCGCCTCCGGCGCCTTTTTGCGTTGTTTTCCGGGCCGATAAATCGATCGCCGATAAAAACAGCGGCTTTGGGAAAGCGCCAATTTGCACGCGGTTACAGCAGACTAAAATGCAGATCTTTCACTAATTAAGCGATTAAATTATTCAATCTGCAAAAAAGCCACCAAATAAACAGGCTAAAGTTTATAAATTAGACCGTTTTTATGATTTATATTTAAAAATAACGCTTGGCTTTTGAGAATTCTACAGGCAAAGTGGAGCCATTGCTGAAGAAACACCAAGTTTGGAGTCTTACCATGTGTTCAATTTTTGCCATTCTCGATATCCAGTCTGATGCCGCCGCTCTGAGAAGCACGGCGCTGGAGATGTCCAAACTGATGCGTCACCGCGGCCCTGACTGGTCGGGTATTCATACCACTGCAAGAGCCATTCTCGCCCATGAGCGGCTGGCCATTGTCGATATCGAACACGGTGCCCAGCCGCTGTTATCTGCAGACGGCCAATTGGTGCTGGCAGTCAACGGTGAAATCTACAACCACAAAGAACTCAAGGCCGAGCTCGGCGACAAGTACAGCTACCAGACCAACTCGGATTGCGAAGTGATCCTGGCGCTGTATCAGGAATATGGCTGCGACTTTCTCGATAAGCTCAACGGTATTTTTGCCTTCGTACTCTATGACAAGGCCAAGGACTGCTACCTCGTAGGCCGGGATCACATGGGGATCATCCCGCTTTACACCGGCCGCGATACCAGTGGCAACTTCTATGTCGCCTCCGAGATGAAGGCACTGGTCCCCGTATGTAAAACTGTGGAAGTATTCAGCCCCGGGCATTACCTCTTCAGTGAAGATGACGCGCCGGTGCAATACTATCAGCGTGACTGGCGCGACTATGAAGCGGTAGCCCAAAACAGCGCCTCCAGCGAAGAGCTGCGCGAAGCGTTGGAAGCCGCGGTAAAACGCCAGCTGATGTCAGATGTGCCCTATGGCGTTTTACTGTCGGGCGGGCTGGATTCCTCGGTTATTTCCGCCATAACCCAAACTTTTGCCAAGCGCCGTATTGAAGACAACGATGCCTCCGATGCCTGGTGGCCACAGCTGCACTCCTTTGCGGTGGGCCTGAAAGGGGCACCGGATCTGGCAGCGGCGCAAAAGGTCGCCGATGCCATAGGCACCATACACCATGAGCTGCACTTCACCTTCCAGGAGGGCCTGGATGCCATCAAGGAAGTGATTTATCACCTGGAAACCTATGATGTCACCACCATACGCGCTGCAACCCCCATGTATTTGATGGCGCGCAAGATCAAGGCAATGGGGATCAAGATGGTGCTCTCAGGCGAAGGAGCCGATGAACTGTTCGGCGGTTACCTCTATTTTCACAAGGCACCCAACGCCCGCGCCTTCCACGAAGAACTGGTACGTAAACTCGACAAGCTGCACCTGTACGACTGCCTGCGGGCCAACAAGGCCATGGCAGCCTGGGGCCTGGAAGCCCGGGTACCCTTCCTTGACAAGGAGTTTATGGACGTGGCCATGCGCCTGAATCCAGAAGCCAAGATGTCGCGCGATGGCCGAATTGAAAAGCATATCCTGCGTGAAGCCTTCGAGCATAAGCTCCCGGCCGAAGTCGCCTGGCGCCAGAAAGAGCAGTTCAGTGACGGTGTGGGTTACTCCTGGATTGACGGCCTGAAAGAACATGCCGCCGCCCAGGTGGAAGATAAAGAGCTGGCCAACGCCCGTTTCCGCTTCCCGCACAACACGCCGGAAACCAAGGAGGCCTACTTCTATCGCAGTTTCTTTGAAGAGCACTTCCCGCTGGAGTCGGCGGCACTGACTGTACCGGGTGGTAAATCGGTTGCCTGCTCTACCCCGGAAGCGCTGGCCTGGGATGAGAGCCTTTCCGGCATCATAGATCCTTCCGGCCGAGCAGTACGCTCTGTGCACACCGCATCCTACTGAGCTTAAGAAAAAACCATAAAGGCGCCGAATGGCGCCTTTATTCATTACCGGACATCAAAACTTAAATCCGCTTCTGTGCCGCTTTATTTGCTTTGAGCTTGTTCACTTGCGCCTTGTTCTAAGCACTCTAAGCACGGCCGTTACTTGGTCACGCTCAACTTGTCGCTGCCGGCAGCGCTCGAGAATAGCCTGCCGCTCGCTGTCCGTTGCCTGATGCCAGGCCAGAATTTCTTCCAGCGTCCTGAAACACCCCAGGCAAACATCTTGCAGGTCCAGGCAGCAGTGACGAATACAGGGAGAGTCCACCCTGTTACTGCGCTTTGGCTGCCTGGACATATTAGCTTCTTAGCTACCGCGCTTAAGGTAGCTTGGCTGATGCAGCTCAGTAACCTCCAGCGAGATACTGTCGGCTTTGGCCGCAATCGTCTCCAGTGCGGCAAACACGCTTTGGGTCAGGGCTTGCTTTTGCTCATCGGTGCGCCCCGGCATAATGGCCAAACGCACATGGATAAAGCTTTGCGCGCTGTCCTCCCCTACCAGGAAATGCTCACAGGCATGTGCCCTACTCTTGATGGCAGATGGTGTGAACAAGCCTGAGTCTATGGCACCTTGGTGCACCGCCTGAACCAGTTTGGCAACCGGCAACTGCTGCGCCAGGGGCGCCGAATACTCAATAATACAGTGAGGCATAATCCTTCCTTGTAAAGGGAGAAGCGTCCGGGTTTATTCAGACCAGACGGCATACTCGTTTTGGCTCGGGCAGCGAAAATGAAAGCGCCGACCGCCGGGGAAACTGAAAATATCTTTACTGATCTCGCCGCCTTGGGCTTTCACGGCCTCCAGGCTGGCATTCAAATCATTTGAGTAGAGCACCAACAGCGGGCAGCCATTGAGGGTATCGAAGTTCACCGATGAACGGAAAAAACCGCCATCGATCCCGGCCTGGGTAAAGCAGCTTTAGTCCGGGCCATAGTCAACAAAGCCCCAACCAAACACCGCCTGAAAAAACGCTTTAGTGGCTTCCAGTTCCCGGGCGGGAAGTTCAAGATAGTTAATCGTATGATGTAACGCCATGGATTTCCTCCCGCCGCTTGAGCGACTTGATTGCTGTAATACTTAATATGCTGAAAAGCTTCTACTTGACCGCGCTTATCGCCAATGCCTGATAGCCATAGTTATAGCAAGCGTTGCAGGTATACGCTGACCAGCCCTATCAAACCGCCAAAGACACCGCCCCAGACAACCAGCCAGCCCAGGTGAGTTTTAATCATCTGCTGCACCATCTCCTTGACCAACTGCGGCGTTAACTCGGCCAACCGCTGCTCGACAATATCCTGAATTTGACTGCGCATATCGGCCATCACTCCGGGCTGCTCCAGCTCGCCCTTGAGCAGCTCGTAAAAATCATCACTCTTGGCAATATCTGCCAGCGATTGTTGCATCTTTTCAATAAAGGGTTGCTTGAGCGGAGTAAGAGCTTCAGCGCCGCCAAACATGGATAACATGCCCCCCAATGATGACTGGGCAACCGTGGCCACCAAAGCATCGAAGGCCGGAGCCAAGTCTACCTTGGTGATAACACCGGAGAGATCCAGGCTCTGCTTGTCCGAGCGGGTAGACAGGAAACGGTCTATGTTGGCCTCAGAGAAGAACTGCTCCATCATCAGCTCGCTGATCGCTTGCTTAAACTGTTCGAAACGAGCCGGGATCACCCCTGAACCATAGAGACCCGGCACCTTTTCAAACAACATATGCACCGCCAACCAATTGGTAATGGCGCCGGATACGGCAAATAGGCCGATGTTAAATAACACATCTGAGTGCATGCCATAGCCGGTCAGCATAATGGCCAGCGCCAAGAGATTGGTAACCGCGCTCTTGTCGAGCACTGGTGTCTGTTGTACTGCTGTTTTCAATCTAAAATCCCCTGAAATTAAAACCCGCTAATGGTAGCAAACAGGGGGCAGCAGATTAAAGTAGTGCGTGATACAGACCTTGCTCTGTGTCATCCCCGGTTGTCGGCATGGAGGGCTCACCCAATTGGCGCTTCACCGCCAACACCTTGGCATCCTGTGCCAGAGTACGGGCTCTATGGGTGAGTTCTTTGGCAATCCCCTGACCACGGTAATCGGGCAATACAAAGAGATCATCGAGATACCACAAGGGCTGGAGTAATAAAGAAGAGAATGAAGGAAAGAGCTGAGTGAATGCCAATGGGAAATCGCCTTCGGTGGCGATAAAGATCATCGAATCATTTTCCTGCAAGCGACAGCGTAAAAATTCGCGACAACGACCGAGATCCGACTCTTGCCCCAGTTCCTGCCGATATTCATCAAACAACAGGATCAGTTGCTCCAAATCCATTTCAGTAGCCAAACGTATTTGCATTTTTCATCCCTGAATACAAGTTGAAATCTTACTATTTGCCAAAGGCAAAACGACAATAAACTTCATAAACAAGGCAAGGCTAACATAGAAAAGCTTCTCTGGCAGCAGCTTTAGGCCGCACTCCCCCAAGCCAGTTCCCGTTCATGCCCATCCTGGCAGCCGTTTTCAACGAGCACACAAACCCAAGTAGACTTAGCGGTATTGGTCGGCGATAACAACTGAAATGGCCCCCAGCCATCAAGCACTGAAACAGGCGATTTAACAATTGGAATATTGCTCATATGATTTGCCGGGCACAGTTATTTTAATAGCGAATTATGTTGCCAACCCCCACAAAATCAGGGTTTTATTGCCTTTGTTAAAAAACTTGACCTTAAGCTAATTGTTTTACTAATAGGTACTGAGTATTGTATAGCCAATTCAACCAGTTAGCTTTAGCTTTTTCTTAAGCGAACGCTCTGCGACAAGGATACTTTTCCGTTTGTAACGGTATTCAGGGACGAACAACATGTCGCGCCCGTGCGGTAGCTATGGCTTTACTTAACGCTTTTTGTCGGGCTTGAGTTTTAGGGTCCTTGGTTTTAAGGCGCTTAGTTTTAAGGTGCTTGGTTTTAAGGCGCTTGGTTACAGGGCTTGAAGCGTTCATGGTAAGTACCTAAGAACTGATTTTTTATACAGTATTATTGACGTTCCTGACAAAATGCCGGCAACTTGTAGCTAAGCTTGCGCGTTATTTCTGTAACATTTTAAAAAAATATCATTAAATTCATACAGTTAAAAAATGCAGCGGGTAGATAATAGGTTTGGAAACCGCGCATGCGCGTTTAGCTGCAAGGGATATTTGGACTAAATGGTATTATATCCAGCTAATACAAACAGATAGCGATGCGCGTTTACACTCCTCCGAGGACTAAAACGCGCATGCGTGCTATGCAGCTGTTAGTGATGCGGTGAGTAAAACAACGATATATTGGAGACGAAATGAATCGATGGAAAGAAGCCTTTGAAAAGCACCCTATACATGAAACTCTTTCGTGGCTGGCTGATGCAGCTAGTTCGAATGTTGAAAACCTTTCTGAAGGTGAAGTCGAGGAACAGCGTCGTCTAAAAAAGATAATTGATAGGTATCGATTGGTTTTGGGGTCAATTGACCCTGAAATAGTTCCTGTTAATCAGATAGATTCGTTAAACGCTCAGTTGCGCCATCAGAATGTCACTAATCAAGTTAACGCCTATGTACAAAACGGTAAAGCAGCTCACTTAGTCGCTGTTAATGATCATATCTCTAAACAGTTGACGCAGCTGGCCTTAATTCAGTCTCTTTCCGATGATTATGAGTCACAAGAAAAAATATCCTACATTGATAGCGTTGTCGATAGCACAATTAATGGGCTGTCTGTAAAAAAAGAAGCTCTTGACTCTCAATTGACTAATATTTCTTCTTTAACTGAGGAGCAAGCCAAAAAGCTTAAATCACTTTCAGAAGAGATAGAGCAAAAGAAAACTGAACTAAGTAAGCTTACATCGGATTGGCAAAACCAATTCTCTTCTGCACAAGAGTCCCGCAGCCAAGAGTTTAGTAAGTGGAGAGATGCTTTCGCCTCAGAAAAAAGTAAAGAAATGCAAGAAATTATTGATAAGCATGATGAAACTCTAGATAGCCGGGACAAGGAGCTTAAGACGGAGCTAGATCGAGTAATAAAAGATTCAAAATCCAAACACCAGTCGATACTAGATTTGTATGAGTTGACGGCTGGTGACAGTGTTGGAGCGGCATATATCAAAAGCGCAGATGACGAAAAGGGTCAGGCTAATCGGTGGAGAAACGTATCGGTTGGGTTTATCGGTGTCACGGTTATATGGCTAGTATTTTCATTTTTCTATAATTCGAAAGCATGGAATAGTATTGAAGCAACTCCTAACGTATTAACTCAAGAAGAAAGTAAAGAGAAAAATCAATCAAATAAGGCTGTTTCGGAAACGGCTAGTATACAAGTTAATCTATCGGAGAACAGCGGGTTTCCTTGGCATACTATGCTTATCGCTTTTTCTATATCGGGAGTTCTTTTGTGGGGCGCAGCCTATTCCGCGCAGCAATCAACTAGGCATAGAAATAACGAAAAAAGAGCGAGATGGTTCGCATTAGAAGTAAAGGCCTTTGACCCATTCATAAACTCGCTAGAACTAACACAGCAGCAAGAGCTTAAAAAGCAATTAGCTGAGCGTATCTTCGGTCAAAACTCAACAAATGAAGAGGATTCAAAAGTAGTTGACGAACACGCATTGAGGGTAGTTACCGATGCATTTGGAAAGGTGCTTTCAAAGTTGCCAAAATGATCACTAACAAGGCGCTGCTGTCGGACAAATTTTCCGCTGCGCTCCAAATTTGCCGTAGAGCGCGGCGTTGATATGATTCCCTTTGTCAAATAGGAAAAAATATGGACACCCAGCGTTAATGGCGCTCTAGTAAGTCTCCGACTATGCTTTGTTTAAGCATTTAACAAGGAGGTTATTATGCCGCGCCCTCGCCGAACTCAAATCAGCCTTGAAGATACGCCCTACTACCACTGTTGCAGCCGCGTGGTGCGGCGAGCCTTTCTGTGTGGTGATGATGCCTACTCGGGTAAGAATTATGACCACCGCCGTGGTTGGGTGGAATCGTTATTGTTTGAACTGGAAGCTGTTTTTGCCATTGATG
>NZ_LVDR01000024.1:1019-57655 GCF_007636515.1 Shewanella sp. MSW | reverse complement strand
TCCCCTGCTTTCCCCCGTAGGGCGTATGCGGTATTAGCAGTCGTTTCCAACTGTTATCCCCCACAAATGGGCAAATTCCCAGGCATTACTCACCCGTCCGCCGCTCGTCATCTTCAAAAGCAAGCTTTTGAAATGTTACCGCTCGACTTGCATGTGTTAGGCCTGCCGCCAGCGTTCAATCTGAGCCATGATCAAACTCTTCAATTAAAGTTTTGGTTGATTCCGAAGAATCGACTCAATGAATTCTGTTCGTATGAACACTCTTCATCGAGTTAAATCGTTTTGTCGATTTCTCAATGCCTGTGAGTGTCCACACAGATTGCTTGATAGATTGTTAAAGAGCAAAGGAAGCCAGCCAAACATTTTAGCTTAAAGCATTCGATGTTTGAACCTTTGACTTCCAGACCCTGTCGCGGGTCAGTGGTTGCGCATTATAGGGAGCCTGAATTTTTGCGCAACCCCTAAAAGGCGATTTTTCTTATCAAAGTCTTCAAGTGTTCACTATTGCGCCAAGGCGCGCGCTAATCGACCAACTCAGGCCAATGATGCCAAGTATTTAGGTACATCGGCAATGCTATCCAGTACTACGCTCGCCTCATCCATAGCTTCCTGAGTCACCTCTTTACCACTTCTGACCAGGATCCGCACCGGGATCCCCGCCGCTTTGGCAGCGCGCATATCATCGGCCTTGTCACCGACCATTACACTGGCGGCAAGTTCCAGCTTAAGGAAACTGGCTGCACTGTTGATCATTCCCGCCTTGGGTTTACGACAGTCACAATCCTGTTTGTATTCACCTATGCCCTTCTCCGGGTGGTGCGGGCAGTAATAGATGCCATCGAGATCCACCCCCTTGTCGGCAAAGTTCCAATCCATCCATTCGGTGAGACTGGCAAACTGATCTTCAGTGTAGAGCCCACGGGCAATTCCCGACTGATTGGTCACCACCACCAGCTTATAGCCTTGGCACTTCAACGCCAGGCAAGCATCAAAGACACCTTCAATATATTCAAAATCATCTATTTGATGTACATAGCCGTGATCGACATTGATTACACCATCTCTATCCAAAAAAACCGCTCGGTTCACTGTTTGCCTCCCAGAAAGCGAATGGCAATATTATTCCACTCATTGCGGCAAAATGCACTGTGAGAACAGGCTTATGTTGTGAGCTTGACGGCAGAGGATAAGAAAAACCGGGCATTGGAGCCCGGGATAGGTGCCTCGCCCGGATGTCTGATGCTCGGGAGCACGCCCGCAGGGAGGCATCAGACATCCAGACTCAGCATGACCATTCAAACGGGTCGTAATCAGCGAGCACTCTGGCATACTCAGGACTCAGACCATCGGTGGAGAAGTAATACCCCTTGCCATCGTTGCCTATGTCATAGCGTATGTCGTCATATTCCGGCATCGCCAATAACTGTTGTTGCAGCGCCTGCTGCGCTTCGGCATCCAAGCTATAAGGGGGATAGCCCAAAACCGAAGCCTCAAGCACAGCGGTATGGCGACAACTGGCTTCGCGTATCTGCTGCGCCAGGGTCGAGGCAACTTCCCCACGTTGCAGTGCCAACCAACGGTTGGCATAACTGTCTACCATGTAACGGTCTGAATAGAAAAAGTGTTCTCCCTCTGATACACGCATCTTCAGATCCCTGTGTTCAGGCGCCAGGATCAAACGGATATACTCTTGCACCGCATCCACTGCCTTCTCTGTGTCATCCCCCGCCACAGCCAACAGCTGCGGCAGGGAAACCAGACGTCCGTGCTGGCTGAACAACCGGATAAAGTCCACCAGTTCCAGCATGCTTTATCCCGGCAACAAGCCACGGGCCTCCAGAGCATCGGCTGCGTAACCCAGGCCGAATTTTTCCAGGGTTGATCTCAGCGGTGCCCCGGTTTGCCTGTCCCAACCAAAATCGTCATAGAACATATCCAACGCCTTTTGAATATCGTCCCTGTCCATCTTGATGGTGCCTTCATCGCCGAAGGCTTTATCGGGGTCCAGGTCGTAAACCCAATCGCAGAGCACATCGTGCTCATTGCGCATATTGATCTCATTCATTTGAATCATGGTCAGCGCCCGGTGCAGATGCAGTACCCGCTCGGCCATAAAGTCAAGCTCAGTCTCAGTCACTTCTTTACCTGTAACCAGAGAGAACATCTGGGATTCTATAGTGCTGTCTCCGCGGTAGTTACGATTCTTGTCCGGCGAAGCCAGCAAGGGGAACATCCAGTTACAGAGAGTCAATGAGTCGTGCAGCACGTTTTTCACCAAAGACCACTTGGCAAACTTAACCTTGGCCGGGTTTATTGGGGTATACCATTTCACCTTATCAAAGGCACCTTCGCCCCAGAATTCGGCGGCTATGGTTTCTATCATGTCCTGAGGCAAGCCACAGTTAACAATATTGATATGGGAGTGACACTGAGCATCGCGGTTAAACACCATATTGATCAGGGTGCCCACCTGCCCTGCTGTCTCACTGGCATGGTGCACAGCGGCGTTGGTCTTCTTATTGAAAATTTTCACCGAGGATTCTTTGTGGATATCCCAATAACCGAGATCCGGATTACGTCCATCCAGTTTCCAGCGCTCAATCAGATCCGACATGCCATCGGCCATATGGGCAATTTCCCCTTCGCGATAGGCGATACGGCGGTAAAAATCGATAAGAAACGCCGGATCTTTCTTGTCCCACAGATCCCAAGGGATGCTGTCAAACTCCTCTTTAGGCAACAGATATTGGAACATATCGTGTTTTTTAAGGTATTTGAACAGGTGCGAAATCAGACCATAGTTACACCAGATGCCATAATCGTCGATCAGGTTGCCCCCCAGAGCACCTGTCATCGCATGTTCTTCCGAGCCCTTCTTGGTATCCATCAGATACTGAGGCGCCAGGAATCCCATGCAGACGTTGGAGATATGTTCGCTCTTGCGACCATATTTCTGTTTCAGCTCAGGCACCTTGAGTTCACAGAAGCAGCGAATGGGGCAGGCATGACAGCCACCGGTACGCTTCATCCATTTGTTGGCGTACTCTTCACCGAAGTACATCTCGGCCATTGAGGTACGGAAGCCTACCTTGTTACGTTCATTCCACGGCACCTCGCCTAGCTCAATCTGCTGATCCGACTGCCCCCATTTGAGCCCCGGACGCGCTTTCCAGCGGCTGATACCATTGGAGTATTCGGCCCAGGACTGCGGAGTTGAAGGTACAACCCCTTGGTTGTTGGCACCTATTATCCCCAGAATATGGTCATCGAGCCGACGCATGTTGGCATTATCGGCGGCAATAGCCACAGCCCCTGTGCCTATGATGCCTATCCCTTTAAAATTCTTTGACCCGAGCACGGCGCCATGACCACCGGCAGAATGCCCTCCCTGAGTCATAATCACTGACAGCGGCACCTGATTCTCCCCCGCCTGGCCTATGGCAGCCACCTGGGCATTGGGGCCCATCATTTCGGCTATCATGGCGTGGGTATCAAAAATCCCCTTACCCCAGAGCGAGGCGGCTGATTCCAATGTAACTTTACCGTCTTCAACTCTGAGCCATACAGGTGCGGCGGCGCGACCTTCAATGGCGATGGCATCAAATCCGGCATATTTCATTGCCGGTGAAAAATGACCACCGAAATGTCCATCAGAAATCAGATGATCTTTAATCACCGGGCTGCGGGAAGTAATAGTTGTACGACCAGTACAAATCACCCCAGAACCAGTTAGCGGGCCGGCGGAGAATACAATAATATTTTCAGGATCTGTGGCCTTGATATTATCTTTATGGCCATCCCAAAGAATCTTATAGCCTATCCCCATACCACCAATATAATCATGATACTTATCTGTTGACTCTGTTGTAATATCACCGGTTGTTAAATTAACTCTTAATACTTTACCGGCCCATCCGCCAAGTTTATCTGTCATTTTTTATTACCTCATTAACCGATCAGGCCAGTATATTTTTCATATTGTTCGAGTGCAGCTTCCGCCTGTTCCCAGGTATAAAACTTAATCGCACCGGTTGGACAAACCTGGGCGCAAGCCGGTTCGCCCTGACACAGGTCGCATTTCACGGCTTTCATTTTGCTACGTACAACTTTGATCACTTGTTGCGGACATTTATCGGCACAATAACCACAGCCGACACAGCGCTTTTCATCTATCACTTTAGCGCCGGTTTCCGGATGAGTTGAAATAGCCTGCTGCGGACAGACCTCTGTACAAACCTCACAATGGCGACAAGTGGCCGGCACCACAGTTCGATCGCCGCACTCACCCCGCTGCTCTGTGTAATTGAATTGCACACCATGAGGCCCATAGTTCATGTTGTGTTCGACTTTGACCCTTGCCAGGGTTGGGCTGCAATCACCTTCATGGTTCCAGCCACAGGCGATTTCACAGCGACGGCAACTGACGCAGATAACCGGATTAACCACCATCAATCCACCGGGTAACACCTCAACCTTTTCATCGCTGTCGTTGTCGCTGCCACAACCGGTAAGAAAGCTGATAAGCGTTCCACCATAGACAGTGCCTACGGCAGCTCCCATACTCCCTTTCAGCATTCCTCGTCTGGTAATCATATTGCGTTCCTTAATTAGTTTAAGAAATATTATTTAAATATGCATACACCAAAAACCCGACGACTTATGCTAATTAAATCCAGACATTTTTTCCCAATCTGAGTCACATTTACTCACAGATAAGCCAGCCAATCTCATTATCTAAAACCATAATCAAATATTAAAATTACAATCTTCTCAAAATAGAAAAATACAACTTAGACTGAACCTGCGCTTATCAGTTATAGCTGGAACATATTGACGATGGTCACAGACAAATTATTCAAATCAAATAGATTAAGCCTCGCATACATTCCTAATTAGAAATCCCGACAGAATCTAAAAACTTAAAGGAATGGGAAATGATGAAATTCAAGCCTAAAAACGCCTGGTGGAAACTATCTCCACTGGTGGTTTGCTTATTGGCTGCATGTTCCGATGGCGATGACGGCCAAGTGGGTCCTCCTGGCGAAGTGGGGATCAATATTGCCAAAGCCAAATCACTGCAGGCCAATATCGAAGCCGTCACCATAGATGAGCAGACCCGGGTTTCGGTCGACTTTTTCTTAAGCGACTCCAACGGTGTTGCCGTGACAGGACTGGAACAACTGGAACAGGTTTCAGCCTTGGCCATGGGCATAGCCAAGTTGGGCAGCGCCCAGCCCATGTACGGCGATTCAAAGCCGGCAGAGGGACGCTATGCAATAAGCCGCGCCCCCCAATGGATAAGCTATATCAATAAACTGGTTGAGCCGGGGACAGGGGCAACAGCACAGGCCGCAGCGCAGTGGCAAGCCGGGATTGAGAGTGACTGCAAACTCGACTGCCTACAGAGCCTGGGCCAGGGGCGTTACCGTTATCAATTCAGCAAGGCACTCAATCAATACCCAAGCTTTGAAGGGCTCGATACCCAGTATGAGAGTGATAAGACTCACAGGGTCTATCTGGAACTCAAACCCGCTGCCGACAGTTCACCGAGCAGTATGCTTATCAACAGTGTCTATGACTTTATTCCGGCAACCGGCCAAGCCGCCGCAGCCGAAGACAGCCGGGTACTGATGGATCAGCAGCAGGCATGTTATCGCTGCCACGGCAGTGACAGGGATAACAGTGAGGCGCGTTTGTTAATGCACGGCAGTAAGCGTTTTGCCTTTGAAGGCTGTGTCATGTGCCACACCAGTTATTCGGGCGACCCTGAAACCGGCTCAGCGCTTGATATGGCGACCCTGACACACAAAGTTCACCAGGGCGACTATAAGGTCGTTGGCTATCGGGGCCATGAATATGACTACAGCCAATTACACTATCCCGGTGATATCAACGACTGTAAAAGCTGCCATATTCCTGATGCGGCGCCGCAGGCCAGTCAATACTTTATTCCCGGCAGTAACAGTTGCCTGAGCTGTCACAGTAAAGATGCCCCGGATGACTGGAATGGCAGTGCCAGTGCGTTATTCCACGATAGAGAACTCTTCCCCAGAGGGTGGCAACAGAGCTGCTCCGGCTGCCATCCGGACGCCAGTAATCCTGAGGGCGCAGGTAAAATCCACCTGAGCCTTGGCAGGACAAGCAAACTCATCAAACAGGAGTACGCCTTTGCGCTCTCCTCCGCCGCTATCGATGGCGACAAACTGAATATCGGCCTGGATTTTCGCAGTCAAGGACGGCTGCCTGCTGACGATCCGGCCATTGAGTCTTTGTGGCTAACCGTCAGTGGCGATCCTGAGCCGCTTAATCGTCCGCTCAACAATGGTCAGCGCAAGATTTGGAATTTGGCCAACCCTGGGGATGACGTCACCCTGGCCATGCAGGGGCACAGTCTCAACGCCGCCATAGGCCCGCTTCAGATAGCGGATTTCGGTGAGCCGGACAAGACTCAAGTTCGGGCAAAACTGGTTGTCTGTGCCGATCCCAATACAGGTTTTGCGGTGGCTTGCGATACCAGCTCTACCCGAATCGAAGTGATTGCCGCTAACCCCTTGTCGCTCATCGGCGCCCCGGCGAGCAGCAAAGCCATTGCCGATGAAACCGCTTGCCAGCGCTGTCATGACAACGATATGCAGCAGCGGGTTGTCAGTGCTCATACTCTGGCCAGTCATTTCCAGCCAGGTAATGACAGTTGCGGCAGTTGTCATGCGCCTCAAGGTGCCACGGCGCTGACCGACAAGAGCTGCAACGACTGCCACAACAATGACACCAATATGTACTTAAATGCGGGGCTGAAACACACTCCGGGCATGGATCAGATAAAAGCTGTCCGTACCCTGAATAACAGCCTGAATTACAGGGAAATGGTGCATTCGCTGCACAGTGGTACCCGTACTGTGACCGGTATGGGTGGCGATCGAGAAACAGCCACTTATCCCAAGCCAGCCAATGATTGCCGCGCCTGCCATAGCAAGGGTCAACTTACATTGGATGGACTGAGCCAGAGCGCCTCCGTGTTGGTCGCCACTCCCGGCGCCACCGAGAAAGGCCAAATAGCCGAGTATTCTCCCACAGTTGCAGCCTGTGGTGGTTGCCATGTCCAGGTGGACGATTGGGCCAGCCATGCCGAAGCCTTCGGTGGCGTTTTCCAAAAGGATGCCAGTGGTGGACCTGTATATCTGAGCGGCAGCGAAAGCTGCGCCATCTGTCATGCCGAGGGACGTAATAACGGTGTCGACAAGGTACACGGCCTCGGGGATTAAGCCTCATTGCCTTATCGGCCAAAACGGCGCTTCGGCGCCGTTTTTATATGCAGTTTTTATCAATTCAGGAGCTCAAACCTGCCAATCCGACACAGCTGCCATGATAGCGCCAACTGAGCACTGCTCTGCTCGAAATCCACCATCATCTTGATCGATGCAGAAACAGGAAGCCCTAGTGGTTTCCCTTTATTTATCTGAATATTCGCTGTAGTCTTAATCGGATCAAAACCGAATAACGTATACAAAGACGGGATCTATGAGTCGAACTACCCCCATCGTTCATAAAACGCGCACTCAGGTTGTGGTCGAAGTGTTGCGGGAAAAAATTCTTTCAGGGGAAATCGCAGCCGGTGAACCGTTGCGTCAAAGCGCCCTGGCAGAAGAGATGAATGTCAGCCGGATTCCGGTCAGGGAAGCCCTTTTGCAACTGGAAGCCGAGGGGTTGGTCAAGTTTGAAGCCCATAAAGGCGCCACGGCTACCGAACTATCGGTTGAACAAGTCAGCGAGTTATTTGAACTCAGAGCACTGATTGAAACTGATCTCCTTGCCAAAGCCATTCCAAACCTGCAGGATGAAGATCTGCGTCAGGCCGAAGCCGTACTGGACAAACTGGAATCCGCCTTTAAACAGGATGATGCCGTGGGCAGTTGGAGCGAACTCAACACAGAGTTCCACACAAGTTTGTACCGCGCCGCCAACCGTCCCCATACCATGGAAGTCGTACATGGTCTGAACACCAACTGTGATCGCTATATCCGCTTACAGTTGTTGCTGACAGGCGGGATCCCCCGAGCCGAACAGGATCACAGGGATCTACTGCAATTATGTCGGCAAAAGAAAATAGATGAGGCCGTGGTCCTGTTGAGGGCCCACATACTGCACGCTGCCAATGCCATTCGCGAATTGGTAGCCCAACAGGTGAGCTGAAAAATCACGACCCTTTCCAAGCAATAGCGCTTTAGTTGTCCAAAAGACAGATCTGGCTTCTGTCTTTTTATTTTGAGAGTAAATTCAATGCAGTACGCCACTATTACCGGCTGGGGAAAGTGCGTTCCCCCTGCCGTACTGACCAATCATGATCTGGCCACCTTTATCGATACTTCCGATGAATGGATTAAACCCAGAACAGGGATTAGCCAGCGTCATATAAGCCACGTCAACACTTCTGAATTGGCCACAGTCGCTGCCCAGCATGCACTGGCCGCCGCCGGCATAGAAGGTAGCGAACTGGACATGATTATCCTGGCCACCGCCAGCCCGGACACCCTGATCCCCAACATAGCCTCGACCGTGCAGGCCAATGTAGGCGCAACCTGTGCCGCCTTTGACATCAACGCCGCCTGCAGTGGCTTTCTCTATGGCGTAGGCCTGGCCACCGCCCAGATAAAGAGTGGTCAATGCAAGAAAGTCCTGGTTATCGGCGCCGAGCGTCTCAGCTTCTATCTCGACTGGTCAAGAAGAGAGACCGCAGTACTGTTCGGTGATGGTGCCGGTGCTGTGGTGCTGGAAGCAACAGACAGCCCATGTGGCGTACTGGGCTATGAGCTCAACAATGACCCAGGTGGCCGCGATATTTTGAAGGCCAGTTTCGGGACGGGTATGGATAGATTTGTCGCCGAGTCGCTGGACTTCTACATTCAGTTCGACGGCCAGGAGATTTTCAAACGTGCCATCAACGGTATGGGTAAACTCAGCGCCCAAGTATTGGATAAATGTGGCTTGGATAAAGAACAAGTCGATTGGGTAATCCCCCATCAGGCTAACGAGAGGATCATCGACACTCTGGTACACAGAATGAAGATCCCCAAAGAGAAGGCCTTCGTCAATATAGCCAACTATGGCAACACCTCGGCCGCGACCATTCCCATCGCTATCTGTGATGCGTTGGAAAAAGGCATGATCAAGCCAGGACAACACATTCTGTCCTGTGCCTTCGGCGCTGGCCTCACCAGCGCGGCCTTGCTGCTGAAATGGGGTGATAGAGTCACACCGCTGAAACAGAGCGATGCCGAGCTGCCGCCATGCGAGCAGACAGGTATTGAACTGGTAAAACGCGCAGTAGACTATTTCTGCCATCGCGATAAGGCTTAAACGAATTAAGCAGAACTCCAAACAAAATGCCGTTCACTTTCAATGAACGGCATTTTCGTTTTTAGATGCCATACTTGGCCAGGAATAACATGTCCGGTCGCAACAAAAAGTTGCGCTGACGAATATAGAGTAAAATGCTTGCCGAAATAAACTCACTCAATTATACCGCTTTCTAAAAAAGAGAAGGCCTCGAGGTCTTATTCGCACCTTCTCTTAGGTCAGTTCTTGGCCCTACTTGAGCGGTTTGCTTATCCGGATGACTACCCGACGGTTACGGACCCGTTCATCACTGGAATCATTGGATGCCACATGCCGCCGTTCGCCGTGTCCTTCAGTATGGATCCTGTCTCCCGGGATACCCCGTGCGACAAAAAAATCTTTAACGGAATCAGCTCTCTGTTGTGAAACCTTCTGGTTAATGCTGCGGCCGCCATAACTATCGGTATAGGCATCAATCAGCACCAGCTCCACTTCAGGATCATAGGCCAGATACTCCTGCACCCGCGCCAGCTGCGCCTTGGAATAACGGGTCAACTCAGTACCGCCCATCTCATAGGTAAGCACGGTAAAGGCGATATCATCGAAACTGTAAGGCAGTAGATTGGCCAGACACTGCTTGAACTCGCGGTATTTCTGGGCAAAGTTGGCCGCGGAAAGGCCGACCGCCACCGTGTGGCTTTGGTTGTACCAATCGCTGTAGTAGAAAGTGGGTTCCATGCCGCGATCCAGCTCAGTCAGCATGGACCAGGCGGCCTGTTTCGGCACTTCGCCATTGAAGTATTTCTGGTAGCTCAACTCGGTAATCGCCTTTGATGTCACCCCGGGACGCCAGGCTGGCGCTTTGCTCATCAAGCGAGCATGAGTCACTGCATCAGGCTTTTGCCACATGTCCAGAGTAAACTGCAGATTCAGCTCTTTACCCGCATGACTGGAAAACACAGCTTTGCCGTAGGAGGGAATATCGTGCTCGAGGCTGCAACCTATGGGGGTGTTTTGCGCCACACGCCAATGAGAGTCGTCGAGTGACGCCACATAGTGCCTGAGATCCGCCATCGCCGACCACGGCAGACAAAGAGTCGACAGCAGAAACAGTTTACGCCACATAGAAATCTCTCTTTTCACACACCATGTTGTCTCTATCGGCAAAGAAATTCATTCCTTTAGCCTATAAAAACAACAATCGAACATGACACCCTGTTGATGTTTTAGCATAATAGCCGCTTCGTTATTTTCCAGGGGAAATGCATGACTCAGCCAAGCCTAGCCAACCAACTCAAGCACAGATTCAGGGGCTATTTCCCTGTGGTGATCGACGTGGAGACCGCTGGCTTCAATGCGCAGACAGACGCGCTGCTGGAGATTGCCGTCAGTCTGCTGAAGATGGATGCCGAGGGCAATCTGGGAATAGACAGAACCCTGCACTACCATATCGAACCTTTTGAAGGCGCCAACCTCGAGCCGGAGGCGCTGGCATTCAACGGCATAGATCCCAACAACCCCCTCAGGGGCGCTGTCAGCGAGAAAGAAGCTTTTCTGGAGATATTCAAGGCGGTGAAAAAAGCGCAGAAAGCAGCCGACTGCCACAGATCTATCATAGTGGCTCATAATGCCGCCTTCGATCACGGCTTTGTCAGCAAAGCAATCGAGCGCAATGATATCAAGCGCTCGCCGTTTCATCCCTTTGCTACTTTTGACACCGCCACGCTGGCCGGATTGGCCATAGGACACACAGTACTGGCCAAGGCCTGCAGCTTGGCCGGGATCCCCTTTGACAACAAAGAAGCCCATTCGGCGCTTTATGATACAGAGCGCACCGCCGAGCTGTTCTGCTACATAGTGAACCGCTGGAAAGCTCTTGGCGGCTGGCCTTTGCCTGCCACCGCCGAAACCGACACCCCGCAAGGGGATATCTAAACCGGCTCAGACATATAAGCCGACTAAAACTCTGGGATTTCCTGGCCTCAAGCCAAACTATTTGAGCGTTTGGCTTGAGGGTGCATCAGCAACCACCGACCAGTGACCAGAAAACAAAGACAGCCCGGCTCAAAACCAAGGTCTTGAGCCTCATATTTAAAGCCCAGTGCGACTGTCGAGTTTAAGAGCCTTAATCAAATCGAACACTTCATGGATCTCTTTAAACACTTGTTCTATGTCTGCGCTGAGATCCAGCGGCTTGAGTAGATCAAGTTGCGGCTCAAAATAGCTATGCTGACAGGCTATTTTGACAAACAATCGCCCCTGTTTAAAACAGGCTTCCAGCTCACCTTGATAAAATCCTGATAGTGACAACAAACGTTCCATGGTCACTGTATTAAGCACATATCTGGCTTCGAGCTGATCGTCACTGTAAACTTCAAATCTACCCTCAAAGTCCGGGTCTTCCAGCTTTACCCGCGTGAGTTTGCTTCTAAACTGCGCCAAGCCATTGGCCATAAAACCTTTATCGCGGCGCACCTGGATGGTGGCGGAAAATCTCTTCGGCAGCTCGAACTCTATCACTATGCCATCGAACAGCGTCTTATATTGGGGACCATTATCGTTCTTGCCTGTGCGTTCGAGTAACGTCAGTTCCCTAAGCAGAAAAGGCACATTAAGATACTTGCCTCTGACTGAGTTTTGAAAATAACCTTTGTCATAGTCGGGAAAGAGACCATAGTCTTTATAGCTTTCCAGTTCAGGCAATCCCGGAGGATTGAACGCAAAGCTTTTACCGAAATAACCCAGCAGTAAAGGATAGATCTCCTCGACTATCTGGGTACGCAGTTCACCTATCTCACTGCCTGCCCAGATATTGGCCAACACCACCAATCCCAGGGATACCAAGGCGCCGCCAAAACCAATGAAAAACACCCCATCTTTAAAATCCAGCATGAAAGCGCCATAGAAACTCATGGCAAAAAACAGCAAAAATGCCGGAATGCCGATAAAGGTGAGAGGCGCAACTATCTTTCTACGCTCTTTATACCTGGCAGCGGCGGCCTCTCGTACCGACTCATAACGCCGACACTTGGGGGCAATCTTTTTCCCGTAATACTGGCCGAAGGCCAGCTTGTCCTGCTCCGGGATCTCCAACTCCATTGAATTCATCCTGTTTTCTTTATTTTTGCCATTTTTGCCGAGCCAGCCCGTGACTATCCGACAATAGTCTCTCAGCCTCAGACTAAGCAGTTGGCAAAATGCACAACTAACACTGAGACTAACACTTCCCCCATTTACCGCAGCAGTTCACCAAAGGTCTCTTTTACTCCGGTAACCCGGCGTGCTCCAGAGAACAAAAACGCTGTCGAATAAAACTATTCTTACGTAGGGCTTTAAAGAGACAAAAATCCGATGACTCTTGTCATCGGATAATATTTATTTCGATAATATTGACGGCATTACAGCTTTCCTTTTCAACAAGGAGCCACTGCGGGTTTTATACCCGGAACAACAACAAACTTGTCTCGCTGCGCCGACAAAACTCAGGCGGCGATCCGTTGTTTCAGTTCTGACCAAGCGTTATCCACCAGACGATAGTCGGCATCTTCAAGCTCTTTGGCTGCCAGTTTCAGGCATTGTTGCATCCGCTCATTCAAGGCATCCAGCCCTTGCTCTGACTCGTTTTCCAGCTCGGCCAGCACCACGGCAAAATGGCCTTGAAGGTAACCGCTGGCAAACAGGGCATCATCGTCACCGCCGGCCACTATCTCGCCAATCCACTGCTCCAATGCCTGTTCGTACTTCTCTAACATGCTCTACTCCGCTAAGTCTGGGTTGGCCACCTGATACATCACGTAATCCCGGTAACCTGTCACAATTCGATAATAGCCACTAAGTTCGCTATCCAATTTCTGGTCGCCACTATCCACGATAAGCGGCCTGCCTTCAAGTGCTTTTAGTTTGCTTTTGGTGGCAAGAATGATGATATTTTCCTTGCCAATGCGCCGGATAAGCTCGGGCGACAACTGCTGATTGCCACGGCCAAGAATGTGCCCTTGCCCACCTATCAGGGTAATGATCAACTTAACCTTTTGATTTTCAGTGGCGCTCAATAACTGCGCCGCATTAAGATCCGAGGCCAGCAGGGTCTTGTTCTGCACCAGATCTACCCCGAGCAAGGTATTATCGAGCCCCAGCTCCTCCATCACGGCCGCCACTGTACTGCCGGAGCCCATGATATAGAGCTCATCTTCCATATCGCCGACCACCTCGGCGGCAATATCCGCCAGCACCAGTTCATCTACCTCGCGGCCACCCATCTTCACCGCCTGGATATATCGCGGCTCGGCAGGTACTGTCATTTCACCATAACGCCGCGCCCTTACCGTGCCTTGGCGGAAGGCCTCTTCATCTATGTCCATCACATCGGCGCTCATCAGACTCACCAGGGCACCTTCCAGCAGCTGCTTCAATACCAGCCCGGATGCGTGGGGAGTAATGCCGTAAACACCCGAATGAATTTTGACCCCGGCCGGTACACCGAGTACGGGGAAGTGCTCACCGACAACGCCGTAAATATCCCTTGCCGTGCCATCGCCGCCGGCAAACAGTAGCAAGTCCAGCTCCTGCGCCATCAAGGCCTTGGCGGCAGCCTGGGTATCACTGCGACTGGTATCCGTTGCCGCCTGGTAACACACCTCGGTGCGAAAACCCAGCTTTTGCGCCAAGTCGGCGCCCATGTTCCCCGAGGCGGTATAGATTTGCAGGCGCTCGGCAAAAGGTGTTATCACAGCCAAGGCCTGTTCCATTCGCAGACCGGCCTTGGGGGTGGCACCCAGGCTCAGCGCCTCTTTTGCCACACCGTCACTGCCCTTGAGGGCCACACTGCCTCCAAGCCCGGCCAGCGGATTAATGATAAGGCCCAGTCGAAACATTTTACTCATAACTCTCTCCGGCAAATGATGCTCTGCTCTTGTAAGAAATCATCAGGCGTCAATGGGGTCACTCTGTGATTGACGCCTGGAGTCGCTACCCGGAATAGCCAGCACGGCCAACATGGACAGCAAGGCGCACGCGGCGGCAAACACCCAACACCAGAAGGCGCCGCTGCCATCGCCCCAAATCAGGCCACAGATCCAGGTACCCAAAGCGCCGCCGACGCCAAAGCTCAAACTGGCATAAAGTGCCTGGCCCTTGCTGCGGTGACTGATATCAAAATTACGGTGCACAAACTGGATGGATGCCGCATGGGTCAAACCAAAGGTAAAGGCATGCAGCAGTTGGCTGAGCCCCAAAAGCAACATGCTTTCGGCGCCAAAAGCCACCAGCAGCCAACGCAGCGCGGTCATGCCTATGCTCACCAGCAGCAGCGTCTTGACCCCATAGCGACCGAGTAATCTGGGCGCTATCATAAACATGAAGATTTCCGCCACAGCCCCTAGCGCCACAAAAATACCGGCGCTGGCCTCTGTGTAACCCACCTGTTTGAGATAAAGCACGAAAAAGCCGTAGAAAGGCCCGGCGCTGGCTTGTAGCAACATGGCAGACAGTAAAAACCACAGCAGCGGCCGCCCGAGTTTAAGTGCCGGCTTATCCTGCCCGGCCCCCGCCGAGGCGCGATTCGAAGGCAAAGGTAAGGCACAGCCCAGTAACCCAAGAAACAGACTCAGCCCGACATAGAGCAGCACCTCGGGGCCAAACTCCTTGATGGCCCAGCCAGTACCCACCACCAGCACGATGTAGCCGACACTGCCGAAACTTCGAATGAGGCCATACTTGTTGGCTTCAGTACCCAGGGTTTCCAGGGTGATCACCTCAAGTTGCGCCAGAATCGCATTCCAGAAAAAGGTATAAAGGGCCAGACTCAGCGCCAGATAGAGAAAGCCGCCATGATAAAAGAAACTCAGATAGGTCAAGGCGGCGGCAAAGGCGCCGAGCTTGATAAGCTCAGAGCGCATGCCGGTGCGATCCGCCACCAGCGCCCAGACATTGGGCGCGACTATGCGGGTTGCCATGAGTATGGCCAGCAGGAAGCCTATTTCGGCGGCATCGAAACCGCGGTTGTCAAAAAATACCCCCAGATAGGGCACCATGACACCGAGTATGCCAAAGAAAAAGAAATAGCAGGCAGAAAGCCAGGCGAGCTGTCCCCCTGCGGGAAACAGTCCGCGCATTTATCGCATTCCAAGTACAGGTGTAAGGCTGCTGACATCCTGGTTTTGGGCCCGATGACGCAGCAAGTGATCCATCAAGATTATCGCCAACATGGCTTCGGCAATGGGCACGGCGCGGATCCCGACACAGGGGTCGTGCCGCCCCTTGGTCACCACTTCGGCCTCTGTGCCCTGCACTGTCATGCTCTTGCCTGGCACGCTGATACTGGACGTGGGTTTCAGCGCCATATGGGCCACTATCGGTTGCCCGGAAGAGATACCCCCGAGCACACCGCCGGCATGGTTGCTGTCAAACCCGGCAGGCGACATCAGATCTCTGTGCTCTGAGCCCTTTTGGTTAACAACGGCAAAACCATCGCCGATTTCAACGCCCTTGACCGCATTAATCCCCATCAGTGCATGGGCAATATCGGCATCGAGACGGTCAAATACCGGTTCGCCAAGGCCGACCGGCACATTTGTGGCCACCACACTGACCTTGGCACCGATGGAATCACCGGATTTTTTCAGCTCGCGCATATAGTCATCCAACGCTTCCAACTTGGAGGCATCGGGGAAGAAAAAGGGGTTCTGTTCCACCTGCGCCATATCCAGAGTGTCGGCGCAGATAGGCCCAAGCTGGGAGAGATAACCCTGGATCTCAATGCCGTGTACTGCCTTGAGGTATTTCTTCGCCACAGCCCCTGCCGCCACCCGCATGGCAGTTTCACGCGCCGAGGAGCGGCCACCGCCGCGATAATCGCGCAGGCCATATTTTTGCTGATAGGTATAGTCGGCATGTCCGGGACGGAACAGATCTTTAATATTGGAGTAGTCCTGACTGCGCTGATCGGTATTTTCAATCACCAGCCCGATGGAGGTGCCTGTGGTCTTGCCCTCAAACACGCCGGAGAGAATACGCACCTGATCCGGCTCTCGCCTGGCTGTGGTATAGCGGGAAGTTCCCGGACGGCGCCGGTCGAGATCCTGCTGCATATCGGCTTCAGTCAGCTCAAGCCCTGGCGGGCAGCCATCGATAATGCAGCCCAGTGCAAGCCCATGGCTTTCACCAAAAGTGGTGACGACAAAGTTCTGACCTATGCTGTTTCCCGACATCCGCTTAATTTCCCCCTAGAGATAAAGTGACCGGCCATAGAGGTTCGGCCATCCGAACCTCGGCTTTACAGGCCCATTGGCTAATGGGCCGCTTTATTATTCACTGTCTTTATAGATGGCGAACAGTGATTGATTTTCAACTAACTGATCTTTTGTCAGCACAAACACCCCATCGCCGCCATGTTCAAAGCTGACCCAGGTGAAAGGTACATCGGGGAAAAGCTCAATCAGATGCACCATGGAGTTGCCCACTTCCACCACCAGAATACCCTCATCTGTGAGGTAGTCGGCGGCGTTGGCCAGAATGCGCTTGGTGATATCCAGGCCGTCTCGACCGGACGCCAAACCAATTTCCGGCTCATGGCGATACTCATCCGGCATATCGGCAATATCTTCGGCATCGACATAAGGTGGGTTGGACACAATCAGATCGTACTGCGGCGCTCGTGGCACTGCGCTGAAAAGGTTGGACTGCATGGGAAACACCCTGTCCATCACACCGAGCGACTCAACGTTTATCTGTGCCACTTCCAGTGCATCCTCGCTGATATCCAGCGCATCGACCTCGGCTTCTTCAAACTGATAGGCACAGGCGATGGCGATACAGCCACTGCCGGTGCAAAGGTCGAGGATCCGTCTTACCGGCTTGTTGTACAGCCAGGGACCGAATCCGTTTTGGATCATCTCGGCAATCGGTGAACGCGGTACCAGAACCCTTTCGTCCACATAGAAGTCCAGCCCGGCAAAACGGGCGGTGTTGGTCAGATAAGGCACGGGTAAACGCTCGCGTACCCGGCGAATGATAAGCTCAACTATTTTGTGTTTTTCGCTGCTGGTGAGATTGGCGTGGATCACCTGCTGACCAATGTCATCGGGCAGATGCAGGGCGTGAAATACCAGGGAAACCGCTTCGTCCCATGCGTTATCTGTACCATGACCATAATAAACATTGGCGTCATTGAAACGGCTGACGGCCCAGCGCAACATGTCGCCTACCGTCCGCAATTCGGTGACGGCTTCATCCACAAAGATCTTATCCAAAATCTGACTCCGGCTTTATTCTTATTCCGCCCCCATTGTAACTGAAGTCTGTTCAGAAGAAACAGGATTCAATAAAATAGCCTAATGAACGAAGAAAACGACAAAGAAGGCCTGGCGGAATTTCAGGCACTGGTATCCGGGATCACCCCGCTCGACCAGGATAAGCGCCATTTCCGCCCGCCGAGTAAAACCAAGAAGCAACTGGCTGAAAAAGAAGTTCAGATCCAGGCGGACAGTTATTTTTCAGACGTTTACCAGCCATTATTGCCAGTTAACGGCCCTATGCGTTGGTGTCGGGACGATGTAGACGCCATGGAAGTCAAACGTCTGCGTAGAGGCGATTATGTGCCTGACTTTCTTTTGGATCTGCATGGTTACCGCCAAACCGAAGCCAAGCTGGAACTGGCGGCCTTGATCCAGGCCTGTATCCGTGAACACAGCCCTTGCTGTAGTGTCATGCACGGCTACGGCACCGGCATTCTCAAACAACAGTTGCCCATGTGGCTGGCGCAGCACCCCAAGGTCAAAGCCTTTCATCAGGCCCCCAAAGAATGGGGCGGCGATGCGGCGCTGCTGATACTGATAGATATTGGCGAACATCCCCACAGACGCTAACCGCAGTTGAGCTGCCCCTTTACAGACTTAGCACTATAAATGCAAAGAACCCGGTCATGGCCGGGTTGCTTGTTTTGCTGATACTTTACCCAAGAGTCACCTTTTTAATCAGTTAAGGCGCTTGAGTTTAGGTTAATCGCCGCCCTGAAGGCTGCTTTAATCTGGAACCACTAGGCGATATTGTGCGGTCCTTGTTGCCACATCACACTTGCCTGCTGCCCATGCACATCGATAAGTGCCACTGACGAAGTTGCAAATAACGGCGGCTCAATACCGGCCACCAATTCACTGACCATATAACCCAATAATGGCATGTGGCCTATCACCAACACCTTGTCTGCCTTAAATTGTTCGGCGTAAGCCTTAACCAGGCTGGCAGCCATTTCCGGGTCGGCCGATGGCACCAATTCATCCAATACCATCCATTTACGCGGTTCAGGAAAATGCTTTCCCAGCTCCTGCCAGGTCTGCTGTGCTCTGAGATAAGGACTCACCAGCACCAGATCAAAGGCAGAGACTGAATCATTCAGCCAGTTGCTCATCTGTATCGTATGGAGGCGTCCGGCATCAGTCAGTATTCGCTCCCGATCCGAGGGTGCGTCGAAACTGGCCTCACCATGGCGCATTAGAAAAAGCTGCATACATCACTCACTACAGAAAAAAGTTCTTATGGTTCTTTGTCAATTGTAGCCCTTTATAGCGCGGCAACAAACCGCACAGCTCTCAATCTTTAGTCGAAAAATCCAAGAGATATTTGCCAAAAAAGCATAAGGCTATCAATATATAACAATCTGTCTATACGGGAGTTATCCCTTGAGCACTTGCCAGTCTGTCATTTCCAGCCCCAATGACCACCGCAGCTATCGTCATCTGACTCTGACCAACGGCCTGCGGGTATTGCTGGTGCAAGATATGCATTCTGCCCAGGCCGCCGCATCCATGGCGGTTAATGTCGGCCACTTCGATGATCCCCAATCCCGCCCCGGAATGGCGCATTTTCTTGAACACATGTTGTTCCTGGGGACAGCCAAGTTTCCCGAGGCCGGAGGCTATCACAGTTTTATCAACCAACATGGTGGCAGCAATAATGCCTGGACGGGTACTGAGCACACCAACTTCTTCTTTGCCATAGATCCCTTGGTATTTGCCGAGGCGCTGGACAGATTCAGCCAGTTCTTTATTGCGCCGCTGTTCAATCAGGAATTGGTTGAAAGAGAAAGACACGCTATAGAATCTGAGTTCAGTCTCAAGCAGAAAGACGATATCCGCCGTATCTATCAGGTATTGAAAGAGACGGTTAATCCGGGGCACCCTTTTTGCAAATTTTCCGTCGGGAATCTACAAACGCTGGGCGGAGACGAGCAACAGCTCAGGGAAGAACTGCTTGCCTTCTACAACAGCCATTACAGCGCCAACCTGATGACCCTGTGTCTGGTGGCTCCGATGGCAATTGATGAGCTGGAGCAGTATGCCAGACGCTATTTCTCGTCAATAAAAAATCATGACCTGCAAAAATCCTATCCCGAAGTGCCACTGTTCTCCTGTGAGCAACTGCAAAAGCAGATCCACATAGTGCCGCTTAAAGAGCAAAAGCGCCTGACCCTGAGCTTTGCCCTGCCCGCTATCGATCGCTTCTATCGCAGTAAACCACTGACCTTTATCAGTCACCTACTAGGAAGCGAGAGCCACGGCAGCCTGTTTTCCAAACTCAAGGACGCCGGCCTTATCAACGGACTATCTGCCGGTGGTGGCATCAACGGCTACAACTTCAAGGAATACAGCATCAGTATTCAGCTGACCGACAAAGGTTTGAACCAAACCGACAGGGTGGTTGCAGCCTGCTTCGGTTATATCAAACTCATTGCCGATAAGGGATTGGAAGATTGGCGCTATCAGGAAAGAGCCAATCTACTCAAACTGGCATTTCGCTACCAGGAACAGATAAAAGCACTGGATCTGGCCAGTCACCTAAGCATCAATATGCAGCACTATCAGGTTGAAGATACCGTCTATGGCGACTATCGCATGGATGGCCTGGATGTCGCTGAAGCCAGGGCACTGATGAGCCTGATGACTCCGGATAATATGCGCCTGCAACTGGTGGCCCAGGATCTGGATACCGAACAACAGGCGGCCTGGTATCACACCCCGTATCAAATTAAGCCCATAGAAGACGCCAGGCTGGCACTGTGGCGCAGCGCCGAGGCTGAAACCGGAATGGAGCTGCCAAAACCCAATCCTTTCATCGTTGAAGACGCCATAGCCCGAAGTGAACCCAGTCGGCATCCTGAGCCGGTGATTGTCGCCGAAGGCGCCGGTTATCGTATCTGGCACAAGAAAGATGATGAATTCAATGTCCCCAAGGGGCATCTGTATCTGTCTCTCGATTCGGATCAGGCCAGCCCCACTCCAAGACATGCCGCCTTGACCCGGCTGTATGTGGAAATGCTGCTCGATCATCTGACCGAACACACCTACCAGGCGGAAGTGGCTGGCCTCAGCTACAACATCTACCCCCATCAAGGCGGGCTGACCCTGCATTTAACCGGTTTTACCGGCAATCAGGAAACCCTGCTGGCACTGCTGATAAATAAAGCCCGGGAGCGCAGTTTTACCCAAGAGAGATTCAACCTTATCAAACGCCAGTTGCTACGCAGTTGGTATAACCATGCCCAGGCGAAACCCATCTCCCAGCTGTTCACAAGCTTGACGGTAACCCTGCAAAAACGCAGTTATGAACCACTGCGGATGGCAGAGCTGTTGGAAGATATCACCCTGGACGATCTGCATGACCATGTGAGCGCCTTCTATGAAAAAATCTACCTGGAAGGCCTGGTCTATGGTGACTGGCTGGAACAGGAAGCCCAGTCTCTGGGAAAACGACTCAGCCATATTCTGTCACTGGTTTCCAAGCCCAGCCGTGAATCGGCAAGGGAGTTGGTCAACCTTCAGGGTAAAGGCACCGTACTCAGGGAGCTGAACATAGCCCACCCGGACAGCGCCATCATAGTCTATTACCAATCCGTGTTTGCCACTCCGGAGAAAATGGCGTTGTTCAGCCTTTTGAATCACACCATGTCATCGACTTTCTTCCACGAGCTGCGAACCCAAAGACAGCTCGGTTATATGGTGGGCACTGGTTATCTGCCGCTGAACCGCCACCCGGGAATGATCTTCTATGTACAGTCACCGACCGCCGGGCCACTGCAGTTACTGCAAGCCATAGATGAGTTTATCGCCGACTTTAACTACGCCGTGATGCAGATAACCAATGAGCAGTGGGAAAGCACCAAGCAGGGATTGATCAACCAAGTCATGGAACATGACGCCAACCTCAAGACCCGCAGCCAACGTTATTGGGTCAGCATAGGCAATAAGGATTACCACTTTAATCAGCGCGAACTGGTGGTGGCACAAATCAAGCGCCAAACCCGGGCCGGGCTGATTAAGTTTATGATGGATAAAATGCGTACCAAACACAGTGACCGTCTGGTGCTGTTCAGCACAGGAGAGCAACACAGGCACCTGGAACGCCTACAAGCCGGTTCCTTGATCACTGATTTACGTGCCTTCAAACAGCAGGCTGAGCAGTTTAACCTTTAATCTCTGGGCTGCACTTGCTTAAACGGGGATTTTTTCATCCCCAATCGGTATCGCAGATTATCCCAAGAGTAAGTAAATCAGCAGCTGGAAACAAAAGGTATTATATTCAATATCAGCACAGCGTGCTTTTTAGCTGTCATTACAGTTCAATCTACCAACAGTAACATTGAACAAATTTGAGGTAAGCTTATGTGATAGAAAGGTTTAATTTTGACAATCAGGTAACTTTCTGAAAGAGTTATCACTCACGATACTGGCATCACTCATTATAAAATTTACTAAATTTATGCCTAATTTCCTGCTCTACCTCACAATGCTCTGGTGTTTGGTTATCGCCTTTGTCCCGGCTACAGTTGCAGCACTTCCTCTGATTGATACTCCCGCTCCGATCCTTCTAAAAGCAGAAACATACGGCGTTCCTGAAGGGCTCTCACAAAGCACAGTCACATCGATAACCGAGGATTCGGATGGTTATATCTGGGTAGGAACTCTCAATGGTCTTAACCGTTTCGATGGCAAGGAGTTCAAACAATATTTCGCCAATGACGGGACTGGTCTGAGAAGTTCATTCATCCAAAGTTTATACTCACACAAAGACCTTCTTTTAGTTGGCACCAACCATGGTCTCTATACCTATAATAAGGAAAAAAACACTTTTGTACCCATAAGCAGTATGAACAGTGCAGTTTGGTCTCTCCAACGAATGGAAGATTCAATATTAGTTGGTCTCAACGACAAAATAGCTAAAGTAGATCAGATAACTACTACAACCCCTAAAATCACATTATTGCAATCAGAAAATTTTCTTAATGTAAAACAGATTATCTCCTACAAAAATCTTTATATAACGCGCAATCACGATGGTTCTGTCTATCAGACAAATAAAGATTCGCAAGCAAGTAAATTAATATCAAAAGAGTCAATATCAATCAGCCAAGGAACGGAATGCATTTACATTTTAAAAGAAGATGGTATACACAGATGGAAAGATAATAAACTAACAAGCATATCTGTAGAAAAATACAATAACATATTCAGCTTGAGAAATGACTTATACGCCTTAAAAAATAACAAAGTATTCAACATTTCATCTAAAGGAGAAGAAAAGTTTCTAGGTCTAATCAAGGATGTGGCTCTCTCTACGTCAATGAGTTTCATTTATGCAGAAAAAGGCCGCATTTACATTCCATCTCTCAATAAAGGGTTTTCTGCGATAGATATTAAAAGCCAACTCGCTTCGACTCTTGCCAGTAATACTCAAAGCGTCTGGAATATACAAAAAAACCAGAAAAAAGACCTTCTAATATCAGATGACACACAAGTTCTTAAACTGCTGAATGAAGACCTCAACGTGATCTTATCTGTTGATACAGGACTAAAAGGCCCCAAAACAGCAGGACTTGTAAATGACACTATTTTCTACGGCTCTCTAAATGGATTGTATGCTATAAATGTCAATACTGGAACACGGTATCAAATAATTGATAGCCCTATAGTCGCATTAGCTGTCAATGAGGATGAAACACGAATTGCAATAAGTACTGCAAATTCCCTAATACATGAAGTTGATGTAAAAACACTCGGCATCGTCAGCCAATATGAAATAAGTGAAAAACCATCAATATTCAACATTGCTTACGAAAGCAATCAACTTTATATCGCAACTCAAGTTGGTGTCTTTACTGCCAGTAACACTACAGGCGTCAAACATATTTTTAGTGATGAGATCACTTACAGCATCGCACCAACAAAATCAGGCACATACTTAGGCACTGGGACAGGCCTAAAATTCTACAATAAAGCTACAAAAAAAATATCAACAACGTATATCGCCAACAGTCCCATTTACTCAATCGCAACTGATTCTGATGGTAATTATGTTGCCACATCCATCAGAAAAGTAATAATAGGAATCTCTGGTGAAACATATCTTTTAAATGAAGATTTCGGTAGTCAATATGAATACAATACACAAAGCGCTTCAACTTGGAGAAATGGATTCCTACTGGGAGGGATCTCCGGGTTAACCATTATTTCACCCAATGACATTGTTAACTTCAAAAATAGTCATGCGCCAAAAGCCAACCTCAATGAACTATTGATATTTAATATCCCCCAATTCGTCGATAATAGTAAACTCTCCTCAGTTCTTTCGCTGTCAAATGAGATCAAACTAAAATACTCCGATTACCCCTTCACTCTTAGATTCAATAGCCCAAAGTATTCTCATATTAAACTCGAGTACGAGTACCGGCTACAAGGGCTTTCTGACGACTGGATCAGCTCCAAAGGCATTAATTCTGCAACCTATACCAATCTTTCTCCCGGAAGCTACACCTTTCAGCTCAGAGCAATAGATCCCATCACAGGTAAAAAAGGCCAAAATACCGAACTCCAAGTAGAAATAACCCCGCCTTGGTGGCTCTCCAACATTGCCAAGGCGCTCTATGTTTTGATAATGCTGCTAATACTGACGGTTATCACCAAAGCCGTGCTGCGCAAGAGAGAGATCCAGCGCCAAATAGCCTTGAGTGAGGAGAGGCTAAAGCTCTCCCTCTGGGGTAGTGGTGATGAAATGTGGGACTGGGATATAGAAACGGGTCAGATATACCGCTCCAATATCTGGGGCTCCCTCGAGTTTCCCCGCGACGGCCAGCGTTCCGGCCATCATGGTGAAGAGAGCAATATTCACCCTCAAGATAGAGAGCGGGTAAGAGAAGCACTCAACAAACACTTTTACGGTGAAACAGATCATTTTGAAGCAACCTACAGGGTTAAAAGCAAAAATGGTGAATGGCTGTGGATCCTCGACAGAGCCAAAATTGTTGAGCGGGATGAGCATGACAATGCCCTGCGTATGACGGGAACCATCAAAAACATCAACAGTTTCAAGACAGCAGAAGAGCAGCTACGCCTATTCGAGCGGGCGATAGAGAATATCTCGGAAGGCATGTTTATTCTGGATGCCGATTTCCATTATGTTGAGGTTAACGAAGCCTGCTGTGAACTCACCCAACACAGCCGCAACCAGTTGCTCGGCACAACGCTGCAATTCAGCCGTTATCCTGACAATTACAATCAACAAATAAAGCAGTTATTGCAGCAATACGGCCGCTGGAGTAACGATATAGAAGCCATTAAGGGCGACGGTTCAGAGTTCCTGATGGAGCTCACCATAGATGCGATTTACGATGAGCAAGGGATCCTGACCCATTATGTTGGGGTGTTTTCCGATATCTCCCGTCGTAAACAGCAGGAAGAAGAGCTGCGTAAGCTCACCAACAATGATCTCCTGACCGGTCTTCCCAACCGCTCCAACTTGCAAGTCACCCTAGGCAACCTGGTGAAGAAAGATCATCACCACACCCTGATGGTACTTGACCTGGATAATTTCAAAAAAATCAATGATTCACTTGGTCACCAGATAGGTGATGAGCTTTTGATCCTGGTTGCACAGAGGCTGCAGCAATCTATACCCGGACACACCAACCTCTATCGCCTAGGTGGGGATGAATTTGCCATTCTGGTGGACAAGAATCCGGACATAGGTTCCAGTGCAGTGATAGCCAACCGGGTCATAGACGCCTTCGGTCAAGCCTTTGAACTGGTAGGCGAACAACTGGTTGTCGGCGTTAGTATAGGCATAGTGCTTTATCCCGAAGACGAGCAAAATGAGCAGGCACTGCTGAGAAAGGCCGATATTGCCATGTACCATGCCAAGTCTGCCGGAGGTAACCGCTATCAGTTCTACTCTGAATCCTTGAACCGCAATGCAATTAGGCAGTTGGAGGTAGAGAATCTCATCCGCGAAGGCCTGAAAGACGATCTGTTTGAAGTCTATTACCAGCCCAAAATAAATCTGCGTAGCGGTTTAGTGTCGGGTATGGAGGCCTTGGTCCGCTTGAATCATCCTCAGCATGGATTAATCCCACCCAATGACTTTATTCCGCTGGCAGAGGAAAATGGTCTAATTATTGAAATAGGCGACCTTGTTATGCGCAAGGCCTGCTTTGCCGCCCAGCAGTGGCGTGAACAGGGATTGTTTGATGGCCGTGTGGCTGTCAATTTGTCGTCGCGACAATTCGCCCTACCCGATCTGCAGCAAAGAATCGCGTCAATTTTACGTCTGACCCGCCTACCTGCTGCTAATCTGGAACTGGAAATCACTGAAGGGACTGTTATCAAGCATCCTGAAAAAGCCATTAAAGTCATGCAACAACTGGCAAAAATGGGAGTCTGTCTGGCACTTGATGACTTTGGCACCGGCTATTCGTCCCTGTCGTATCTGAAGCGATTCCCCATTCACAGCTTGAAAATAGATAAAGCCTTTGTTGACGATATCGATAAATCGGACAGAGATTTAAAGATGGTCGACTCCATCATCACCATAGCCCACAATATGGGGCTTTCCGTTGTGGGCGAAGGCGTAGAAGAACCCTCACAGCTGAGTATTTTAAAAGCATTAAATTGTGAAGAAATACAAGGATTTATTTATAGCAAGGCGGTTTCTGAGGCTGAATTTTCTGAATATTTGAAACAAAATATGCCTGAATTATCAAGTAAAAAGAACACAGTTTAGCAACCAAGTTCGAACAACGTAAAAACCAAAAGTCACCAAAGAAAAATCAATTTAAAGTTAAGACAACATTTCTGGCATGACTCCTGCTTTATCTCTCTCAGCGTCAAGAAGTTAACCGCTGACTGTTACCACTACCCTGAGAGAGATAAGATAATGATTAAATTTATAGTTGCTACCGCCGCCGTTGTTACCAGTTCACTGGCTTTTGCCGCTGCACCAAACGTCAAATTCAAACCTGTTGAACTTGCTGCCGCGCCTAATGTGAAGTTCAAGCCTGTCGAGCTGGCTGCTGCTCCAAACGTAAAATTCAAGCCTGTTGAGCTGGCTGCTGCTCCGAACGTAAAATTCAAGCCTGTCGAGCTGGCTGCTGCTCCGAACGTAAAATTCAAGCCTGTTGAGCTGGCTGCTGCTCCGAACGTAAAATTCAAGCCTGTTGAGCTGGCCGCAGCCCCGAACGTGAAGTTCAAACCTGTCGAGCTGGCCGCCGCGCCTAATGTGAAGTTCAAACCTGTCGAGCTGGCCGCCGCCCCTAATGTGAAGTTCAAACCTGTCGAGCTGGCCGCCGCCCCTAATGTGAAGTTCAAACCTGTCGAGCTGGCCGCCGCCCCGAACGTGAAGTTCAAACCTGTCGAGCTGGCCGCCGCCCCTAATGTGAAGTTCAAGCCTGTCGAGCTGGCCGCAGCTCCGAATGTGAAATTCAAGCCCTTCGAGCTGGCTGCCGCGCCTAATGTGAAATTCAAGCCTGTCGAGCTGGCCGCAGCCCCGAACGTGAAGTTCAAACCTGTCGAGCTGGCCGCCGCGCCTAATGTGAAATTTATATACGCCTGACCCCGGGCCTTGGAGGACTAATTATGATCATATCAATCAAAAAGTTATTGGGTCTGACCAAACCAGAGCGTAAAAGAGTGAAACTGCCGGAGGGTCTGTGTCACCTGGAAGTGGTGCCAGCCAGAGGCTGGTGGAACTAATGGAACAGCGAAAAAATAAGGGAGCATTTATGCTCCCTTTTGCTGTGATTTGGAATCAATAGACAACTCTAGAAAGCATGCTTGCTATCGCCGGGTCGAGTGGTTTTGCGGTGCGCCAATTGCCTATGTGCATTAAATAACAACATGGCGGCGGGTCCCAAAAACAACCCGGCAACCACCCAACGTTTAACCCCCATTCCTGCCTTGAAGGCTGAATGTCCCAGAGTGTAAGCGGAGACGCCCATAGTCCCCGCCAAAGCCATCGCGCCTGCCAGTATCAGTGTCAACTCGCCTCACCTCACTTGTTGCAGCGCATCCCTTCACTGTCCAAAAGAAAGTCGGAATACTACCCCAGCAACGCTCAAAATAACAGCAAAAGGTCAGTAATTCGCCACCCGAGGCAGGCAAAAAAATGGTTCGACAAAATTGCCTGACAACCTACCCCCTGGCGCTACTCCAGCCTTAACAGCTCACCACAGGACTTTTGCAGCAGACTGCGACAACGCCACAAGCCAAGTAGTGCCACCAACAAGGCGCCACTGAGGGGAGCCAACAGCCACCATTGCCAGTGAGGACTGACTCTGAGTTCAAACACCTGAGTTTTCAAAAGCCAGAGCGCAAACTCCGCCACTGTGACCGCCAGAATGCCTGCCACGGCACCTAGCAGTGCAAACTCCAACGCCGTGGCAAGCTTAAGCAAGCTTCCCGGCGCGCCAAAGGTGCGTAGAACCGCCAGTTCTCGTTGGCGACTGGCCATGCCGGCTTCGGTCTGCGCTATCATCACCAGGGCACTGGCCAATACCACCAGCACCAACACCAGCGTCAGCGCCAAAGATACCTGGGCGACTATCTCTTTGAGCTGAGCCACCATGGCCCCCACATCTATGATAGAGACAGTGGGGAAATTACGGATAATCTCAAGCACAACGGCCTTTTGACCATCATCCAGATGAAAACTGGCCATTGAGGTATAAGCAAAGGGCGCCAAGGCTTCCTGACTGAAAATCATAAAGAAGTTGGGTTGCAAAGTTTCCCACTGCACAGAACGAATACTGGCCACCTTGACAGTCAGCGTTTGGTTATCGATAACAAAACTCAGGCTGTCTCCAACAGTAATTCCCAAACGCTCGGCCACCCCGGACTCCACTGACACCTCATCGGTTTGCCGATTAAAATGGCCGTCAAGGATCTCATTGTTGGGCGGCAAGGTATTTCGCCAGGTGAGATTCAGCTCCCTTGAAATCCCAAGGCGCCCTCTCTGCCCCTGTTCCTGCTCTTCGGCAGTGATCACCTCCTCACCATTGATGGCGCTGAGCCGACCGCGGATAACAGGATAGATATCTGTGGCAGCAATCTGGCGCTGAGCCATAAAGTCCGCCAGCGGCTCTACTTCGTCCGGGGCTATGTTAACCAGAAAATAGTTCGGCGCATCCTCAGGCAACTGCTTCTGCCATTCGCTGAGCAAGTCCTGACGCAACGCCATTATGGTCAGCAATAACACCAAGGCGCTGGAAAAGCCCACCAGTTGTACAGCGTTTTGTCTGGCGCGGCGCCGAAGGCCCGCCAGTGCCAGCGACAAGGGGTTGGTCGTGCGCATACCAACACTCTGCCCCAGGCGGATTAACAAAAAACCCATCAGGCTGAGCAGCACCCCGAGCAACACCACACTGGCCACCACGGTCAGAGTTAAAGGCAAAGAGCGCGAGTAAAGCCAGCCGAGCAATCCCATAGCCGCCAAACTCAGCAGCAGATGCAACCACATACCCAGACGTATTCCTTCAAGCTGGCGTTGCAACACCCTGAGCGGCGGAATAGCCAGCAGTCGCATCAGCGGATAGGCACTGAACATAAAGGCGCTGATAAACCCTGTAGCCAGCCCCAAGAGAAGCGGTCTGAGCATAGGCGGAGAATAGGCGGCAATTTCCGCAGGCAAGGCTCGGCTGATGAGATAATCCAGCACCAGACCACCGAAGATCCCCAAGATCACTCCAAGAAAGGTCACCAGCAGCAAGTGCAGACCGAACAATAAACGGATTTGTCTTGCACTGGCGCCAAAGGTTTTCAGCATGGCAACCACATCATAGTGACGCTGACAATAACGCTGGGCAGCAATCCCTATAGCGGCGCAGGCAAGGGCTATCCCCAGCAAGCTCGCCAGCAGCAAGAACCGCTCTGCCCGCTGCACCGCCCCGGCAATCGGCGAATCGCCGGATTGTACATCCACCCAACGTTGGCTACTGGTCAGCAGTGGCTTGGCATATTCTTCAAAACGGCTCAGCGCCTGGCTGTCCCCGACAAACTGATAAAGATATGTCACCCGGCTGCCGGGCTGAATGACCCCGGTTGCCGCCACATCATCAAGGCGCATCAACACCAGGGGGGAAGAAGCAAATGGATTGAAACCGGCATCGGGCAGCCTGTCTATCTCCTTGGTCAACGCCATCTGGGCGTTACCCAGCTCAACACTCTTGGGATACCCCAGCAGGCCCCCAAGACGCATTTCAAACCACAATTCACCTGGCTGCGGCAAGGCACTGGTTTCCCCTTGACGCAAGACAATTTTACCCTTGAGCGGATAGGCACTATCAACTGCCCTGACAGTGACCAACTGAAAGGCATCACCGCTGTAAACCATAGAGTTAAACTGCAAACTATGCGATTGCTTCAGCCCTAACGCGTTGGCCTGCTGCAGTATGCCTGCATCTATGGGGACGGGTGAATTAATGATTCGGTCGGCGGCGATAAACTTGGCCGCCTGGCCGTTGATGGCGAGCTGCAATCTGTCACTGACCCGGGCCAGACCGGTGACAGACAACACCGCCAGGGTCAAGGCCAGCACTATCAATACCAACTGCCCTTGCTTGAGTTCGCGGCGAAACAGGCGCCATGCCAGCGTCCATTCCATCAGCGCCCCTCCTCTGCCGTTACCGATGCCGCCAGAACCTGGCTTTCTGTCTTGGCCTCATGCAAACCGGCCTCTTCCGGCAGGGTTTGCTGCCCCTGTTCATACAATCGCCCTTCGTGCATCTCCAACTGGCGCTCACAACGACTGGCCAGTTGCATATCATGGGTCACCAAAATCAAGGTGGTCGAACTCTCGCGATTGAGCTCAAACAGCATGTCGGCAACCCTGTCGGCGTTGTGTTTGTCCAGGTTGCCCGTGGGTTCATCGGCAAACAGCACCTTGGGTTCGCTGATAAAGGCTCTGGCGATAGCAACCCGCTGCTGTTCACCGCCGGAAAGCTGTTTCGGGTAATGATTGAGCCTGTGCCCAAGACCAACTCGCTCCAGCATGGCTTTGGCCCGCTCTCTGGCATCCCTGATACCCGCAAGTTCAGCCGGCAGCATGACGTTTTCCAGGGCATTGAGGGTATCAACCAACATAAAAGACTGAAAAATAAAGCTGACTTTCTGCTTACGCAGCGCAGCCTTCTGCTCTTCATTCAGCCCGGCCAAGGCACTGCCATCGAGCCAAATCTCACCGGACGAGGGGGTATCCAATGCAGCCAGTAGGCCCAGTAGGGTTGATTTGCCTGAACCTGATGGCCCAAGAATGGCCACACTCTGGCCCGGCTTGACATCCAAATTGATGCCACTCAGGATAGTCAGGTCACCTTCCTGGGTAGTGACAGTTTTTACGAGATGGGAAACCTTAATGGCACTGTTCTTCAAAATTACTTCCTTATGCTTGCGTCCGCTGGCATTGATACCATTCATATTCTTGTTCTCTGCGCAGCCCGTCAAGGCCGCTGATATACTGATCCTGGGTGACAGCCTAGGAGCCAGTTACGGCATGGCCGAGAAACAGGGCTGGGTCGAAGGGCTAAGACAAGCCCTGCCCGAGCATAACATTGTTAATGCCTCTGTCAGCGGCGAAACCACGGCCGGAGGCCTCAGAAGATTGCCTCAGTTGCTGGAGTCGGTAAAACCCTCGCTGCTGTTGGTGGAGCTAGGCGGCAATGATGGTCTGAGAGGCTTTTTGCCAACGGAGCTAAAAAACAATCTTACAAAAATCATTGCGTTGGCCCAGCAATCCGGCGCCAAAGTGCTGCTTTCCGAAGTCATGGTGCCGCCAAACTACGGCCCCAGATATGCCAACGCCTTCAGCGCCGTTTACAGTGAGCTGGCCAAGCAGCCCAACGTCACCCTGATGCCCTTCTTTATGACAGAGATAGCGCCCTTTCCCGAATTGATGCAGGCCGATGGGCTGCACCCGAACGAAAAGGCCCAGCCCAAGATCACCGCCTTTGTGCTGCCCTGGGTTGAATCGGCAATCGAATCTATCAAAGCCCCCACCACAGACGCATCTGCGCCGGCAACAGGCGGATAAGGCAATCACCGGACATAATAGCAGCCGGACATAATAGCCGCAGGACGACATAGCTAAAAACGACTAAAGGCTGCACCTGAATACCCTCACCTTGTGCCCCATCAGTTCACTTTCTTCCTGCGGCAGCATCCCTAACTTAAGGGCTATCGCTTCCGAACCCAGGTTGCCATCCATGATCAGGGCTATCAACTCATCCACGGCGCAAATCGCTTTTATTTTTGGCAATGCATGGCTTGCGGCTTCATAACCCAGCCCCAGGCCCCAGTATTCAGGCAGATATCTGTATCCCAACTCAACCTTGCCGAACTCCGGCAGAAACTTAGGACCGCAAAACCTATCACCTTGCCGTCGGCCTTATGCTCAACCGCCCAGCGACCATAGCCATACTTGCGGTAGTCGGCAAAAATAACCTTTTCAAGCACCTGACTGGCCTCTTCAACATCCTTCAACGGCTCGCCGGGGATATATCTCAGGACATCGGAAGTACTGTTCATGGCGAACAAGGCCTGCTGATCACCATCACGGAACTGTCTCAAAATTAATCTGGGGCTTTCGATAATCAAGATTAATGACTCCTTGTGGTTCAGCTTGTTGCCTTAAGGTTGGCTAAATTTTATTAATGTTTAATAAATCATAACCATAGATTACACTAGGGCGGGCGCGATAAGTCTATAGCCGATCGGATTGAAAGTTGTTTTGTCGCAAAGAGAGTGCTGTGCAACCCGGCTAGTATGCCCATACCAGCGTGATAACATGAAACAAGGAAAGCATATGTCCCTGCAAAAAGTCTATATTCCCCTGGCCACCCGTACCAGCCAGTACATCATGGCTGAAATACTGATGACAGATGCGCTGCTCAGTCACTATGCCAGTTACGAAAACTGCTACCGCGAGATCAGCAAGTTAGTATTCCAGTTGGCAGAAAAGGAAGATCTGCACAACATTCATGTGATCGCCAATGACAAACTGCCTGTGGTGCGTTTTCACACCGAGGCCTACTGCTTCCAAACTGCCGAACAGATCCTGTTCTTTTACAACCCAGCCTACCATGAAGCCCAGAATCTTTTCTTCCAGCCGGACTACAAGGCCCGCAAGTTAAGACTGCTGTTTTTGGCTACCGGTAAGGAAATTCGCGCTAACGCCGCCAACTTCCACAACCGGGTTAACGCCGTATTGAATGGGGTGTTGGACAACCTGCCGGAGCAGGAGTTAAAGGTCAAAGTCCGCGATCACCAGCACATGGCCTACGATCTCTTCGCCCGTGCCAAGGGTGAGAAAAAGACCTATGGCTACAAACTAAGAGATATCTATCAGCGCTACAAGTCGCGCAGGTGCAAACTGCCGGAAGATCACAGCTCACTGGCCTATGTCACCGTCAGCCTGCCGTTGAGCCGCCGCCTGAAACAGAGCGTACTGGAAGAGGAGCATACCGAAGACTTCAGCCCGCTGTACCAGTTCCTTGAGGACAAGTTCCGCAGCGCGGCGGCAGGCAAGCAATTACACCGCACCGCCATGGTAGCCAATGGCTTGATGCCTTTGGTTCGCAACAGTAAGTTCGAGAAGGTGGAAAGCACTGCCGAAGCCCAGATGATAGGCTTTGATCCTGCGGCAACCGACACCCAGTTTGTCAGCCATTGGGATGGAGGTAACTTGGTGGAATCGGTGCACTTTTTGCTGGTCGCCGGTAAAGAGGATTACACAGAGCCGGGTTATGGCCGCTATATGAACCAGGTGGAAGCAGCTTTGAAAGACTTTGCCGAAGCCATAGGTTTGGATCCGGAGCGCCATGAACTGGTGCTGAGATTCCATCAGCACATCAGTTACAAGCGTTAAGACTCAAAAAAGCCGGGCTAGCCTGTACAATACCGCTCAGCCCGGCTTTTTACTTTGTTATTATGAGTGTGCTATGAATGAGTCCCCAGGGCTCGGCTATTTCCGCCCTGTGACCACATTGATTCTGGCAACATCCACCAGATCGCTCACCTGATATTTGTCGAACAGATCCAACAAAGCATCGCTGCCCTGCTCCAGTTTCAACATCATCTCTTCTTCATAAAGCGGCACCAGGCTATAAAAATTGATGCACTTGTCCTGGTCAATCTCCAAGGTGTGGAATGCATTATCAAGTAGCAGTGACGGCAGAACTATCATGCCATTTTGACGGGTATTTTCGGCAAAGGGTTCGGCAGGATCACCATTGGGTATTGTGTGTCCCCAGCCCAGCCAGCTGTCGTATTTATGCGGAAAGCGCGCCAAAAACTTAAGCTGCCTTATAGGCCAGTACCACTTTTCATCGATAAAGGCTTCCTGACTTATCTGCCAATGCGCTGGCAAAGTGATCATCAGCTCCATAAACCTGGGGATATCCGCCCCTTCGGGGGTACTCATAGGCAAGTCACTCATGCCGGAAGTCACCAGAGTATGGAAAGGTCGCTCGTCTGTCGGTGCCACATAATGCACATCAATATGCACAGTATCCGAGATAACTTCATGAAAGACCCAGGTGACTTCACCAATATGGCGCTCAATATGTTCGCTTATCTGGACGATACACTCTTCACCCATAGGTGACTGCCATTCCTTTTCACCATCCGTGTATCTGAAAATGGGATCACCGGAAAGGCTGTATTCTTGTTCATCCTTACTCATGCCAACTCCTTTTGATTCTGACGCTTGAGGTTTTATCACTGCCTGCGAACGAAATCCAGAATAAATGATGAAAAACAAATGGTTGTTAAAATAGTGTTTATATATGGCGATAATGCCTCAATCTGTTATCTGCTGCTACTTGCATTATTTGACGCTAATTTGGCCGGATTTCACATTGTCAGTCGGGAAATGAATCGGGATCTTGTTAACGGAATAATAACAATTATCAGGAGAGATTATGTTCAACAAGAAAAACCCCCTGACTTTGGCGTTGCTGGCAGCCGGGTTAACCCTGGGACTCATTGCCTGCTCGGATGACGACAATACATCTCAAACCACTGAACCACCGGTCGTGACGCCACCGCCGCTAACCAGCCCCTTCCCCGAAGGCGCCATCATGGTTGAAGCCGGAGACAATCTGACAACCCGAATTCAGGAAGCTCTGATCAACGCCCAGAGTGGCGCTGTGATCGTGTTGCCAAAGGGCCGATTTGAGATAGATGCCACCTTGTTGTTTGACGGCGATGTCGACGGTGACGGCAGCTATGCCCGCAATGTCACTGTCATGGGCTATGGCCGCGATGAAACCATTCTCGACTTTGCCAACGCCAACGCCGGTGACGGTATTTTTGTGCAAAACGCCCTCAATATCACCATCAAGGATCTGTCGGTCTATGAAGCCAAAAACAACGGCATCAAGCTGAAAAATACCAATGGCATCATACTGCGCAATGTCTCCGCCGTGTGGGAAGGTGAGCTGGATCAAGGCAATGGCGCCTACGGCCTTTACCCGGTGGAATGCGAGAATATTTTGATTGAAGACAGCTATGTCCGCGGCAGCGCCGATGCCGGTATCTATGTGGGTCAGTCTGAGTACATAGTCGTCAGACGCAATGTCGCCAAGGAAAACGTCGCCGGTATCGAAGTGGAAAACTCGCGCTTTGCCGATGTCTATAACAATGAGGCCATGGGCAATACCGGTGGTATTCTGGTGTTCGACCTTCCCATAGGCAACCACAAGTACGGCTCCAGCGTACGGGTATTCAACAACAAGGTTTATGACAACAATACCCACAACTTCGCCAACGCCTCTGCCAACCCGGCCGGAGTGCATATTGTTCCTCCCGGCACCGGGGTGATCATACTCTCCACCAACGATGTGGAAGTGTTCAACAACCAGATCAGCAACCACGATACCCTGGCGGTCACTGTCTCCAGCTTCTTCATCGCCGAGCCGGATGTCTCCACCTTTGCCGCCAGCTATGCCCTGCCGGGTCAGGCCATTGAAGATGGCTGGCGCGCCACACCACGCAACATCTATATCCATGACAACCAGATAAGCGGTTTTGCCACCAAGCCCAACGGTTATCTTATCGAGGATATCATCAAGGCCTACATCTACAGCCATGGCCGCTTCCCGGGGATCCTCTACGATGGCCTGGGTGAACTGCTCGCCAATAATGGTACCGGCGCCTATCTCGGCTTTGGTGAACTCCCCTTCAACCCTGACGGCAGTGAAAATGTCTGTGCCAGCAACAATGGAGATGTCAGCGTTGGCCGGCTCTACGGCAACAGCAATACCGATGTCAGCATTCCCGATGTCATGTATGAAGCCAAGCAGCAGCAACTGTTACAATGCTCTTTGGTCAGCCTACCTGTGCATACCGTCACTTTCGGCGAACAGATCTTCGGCTGCGGCGTGGATGATGATACTGAAGGTTGTGATGGCGGCGTGCTGGTCGGCGGTGGCGGTACTATAGGAGAAGGTGAAGGCGGCCTTGAAGGCGATGGCGACCAGTCGCTGTGCAGCGCTCAAGGCTCTGGTGTGAACTGGGATGCTCTGACAGGTGCCAATTGCAGCAGCCTGGCACAGTACCGCCTGTTTGCCGACGCCTCTATGCCGGCGGCCATGTCAAACAGTGGCGGGATCCCTTACAAACTCAACACACCGCTGTTTACCGACTATGCCAGTAAGTATCGCTATGTGTTTGTGCCGGAAGGGAAACAAGCCAACTACAGCAGCAATGAGGCCTTTGACTTCCCGGTAGGCACAGTACTGGTGAAAACATTTGCCCTGCCCGCCGATACCGCAACCAGAGGCATGGACAATGAAACTCTGATTGAAACCCGGTTGTTGATCCACAGAGAGTCGGGCTGGACCGCCCTGCCCTATGTCTGGAATGCCGAGCAAACAGATGCCTCTTTGGCCAAGGCCGGTGCCATTCAAGGCAAGAGCGTGGTGCACAAGGGGCAAACCCTGAACTTTGACTATGTTGTCCCGTCAATGAATCAGTGCAAGCAGTGTCATCAGTTCAAGGCCGACAGCGCCAGCCAGGCGGTGTTTATGCCGATTGGTCCCAAGGCCCGCCATCTGAACCGTGACTACCCCTACCAGGATGGCAGCGCCAACCAACTGCTTCATTGGCAAAGCGCAGGTATTCTCAGCGGCCTGCCACCCCTTACCAGCGTCGATAAGGTACCAGCCTATGTGGATAGTGATGAAGCCACTTTGACTCAGCTAAGTGACAGCGAGTTGATGCAAACGGCCAAGGGCTACCTGGATATCAACTGCGCCCACTGCCACAGACCCGAAGGCAATGCCTCCAATACCGGGCTGAAACTGGAATATCAGCGCAGCTATGATGAAGACAACGGCTTCAGCCACGGCACCTGTAAATCGCCTGTCGCCTATGGCGGCGGCACCCTGGGCTACGATGTGGTACCGGGTAATCCGGCCGAGTCCATCATGCATTTCCGGATGCAGAGCAATGAACCGGGCGACAGAATGCCCGAAATTGGCCGTAGCCTCAGCCACGATGAAGGAGTCGCGCTGATAAGCGAATGGATCAAACGCTTGCCTGCGGCCAGCTGTTCAAAATAAAGCTGAAGCCAAGCTGGCGTATAAAAAGTAAATCATAGATTAATTCGTATCCAGAAATGAAAACGGCTGAGAAGTTATTGGTTCGTTACCAAGTAACAAATACTAAGACTCCAGCCGTTTTTCTGTCGAATCTTTGTTCAAGCTTTGAAGTCATAGTCATAAAGATGAATACTGCCCTCAAGTTAGCGCACCTGATGCCTTGTCTCAAAATAGCTATGCTCGACTTGATATTATTGCCAAGTACAACAGGGGCCATTGGCAATGCCGCTCTCAGGCAAACTTGTCGGTCTAAGTATGAATAACCTGGCCTACAGCTTACTCAAAACAACCGCAAGCTAACTGATAAACAGACGTGATACGAGGCAATAACCTTACAAAAACATAACTAAAGCAATATGGTTTTAGGTTGACCAAGCAGAACCTTAGGCCAATGCTGACAGCAAATGACTAATGCCCTTGGTTGAGCTGTACCGAAAATCGATTAACAGGAGTGAGTAACAAAAACAAACTGCCGAAGCTAATGGGGGCATGGATAGCTGGATACCGCATATTTTTTTCGACGTCAGAGTAGCGTTTTGAAAATCAAAGTGGCGTTCGCCGCAGATCCGCAATGAACCAAAAAAATGAAGCCCCTTACGGGGCTTCATTTGGCTGACATCGCATTAAAGTGAAACGTTATGGATCCGCGCTTTCTCTTTTATGTATGACAGGTAGCTAGTGGCGCTACGTGCTGTCTTGGAATCTTTTGAGGCCAATTCAGCACGGCGGTAAGCCGACTTATAGTCTTTCAGGTTCAGGTACGCCAGTGCCAGCTCAAACTGAGCTTCACCAGGGTTTTCGAGCCCGGCATCCAGCGCTTGCTTGAATACTGGAATCGCTTCCTTGAACTGCTGATCCAAAGCCAGCAAACGACCTTGTTTCAGGTACAACTTACCATCATTACCGACTGCAGCAGCTTGACCATAATAGGCCGCGGCCTTCTTCAGCTCCTTGGCGTTGTGGAAGAAACCGGCCAACATAGACAGGTTTTTCTCACTTTTTTCGATAAGCCCTTGTTTCATGTGCTTCTCGAAAATCACCGCACCACGATAAGCGGAACCTTTGGACGCCAACAGTTGCGACAAACGAGTGATGTTATCAGCAGTTTCCAGGAAACCGTTCTGATAGGCCAGATCGTATGTCACTGTAGCCTTGTCGAAGTCCTCGGTCAGCAGATAGAGCTGAGCCAACTGAACCCAAAGACGCTTATCATCCTGAAACAGGGGTACCATAGTTTCCAGAACACCAACCGCTTTCTTGTACTGCTTGAGGTTGAAGTAAGCCTGGAACTTAAGCTGGTACAGGTTCTTGTCGGGCGTTTCGGCCAATGACAAACCTTTGTCCGCTGTTTTCAGCACGTTTGGATAGTCTTTCAGTTCTGTATAAGCAATACCGATACGGCGGTAGACCACAGGATCTTGCTTACAGGAGAAGTCCATCCACTTGTTGTAGTAGGTGATAGCTTCTTTAAACTTCTTCTCCTGCAGCAGCAGATCCGCATACAACTTAAGAGTTGCACTGTGGTCGGTTCCACCGAGGATATCGGCTTCTACTGCCTGCTTAAGGTACTTGATGGAAGTGCCCATCTGACCTTTTTCAGCGTAGAAGTTACCCAGCATACGGGCAATATAGGCCTTGTCGAAGTCATTACGGGCGTTGGCTTCCAGCAATACTGCAATTGCTTCGTCCAGATTACCGTCCTGATAGGCTTCAAAGGATCTCTGCACCTTTTTGGCAGCAGTTTGACCCACCGCCTTCGCCTGACGCTGGTCGATAGGACACTTCTCAGCGGCCTGGGCGATTGGCGCCATCAGTACTGCACTGCCTGACAAAGTCAACAGCATGGCTGCAGCAAGCTTATTCACTTTTTGCATCTTATCTGTCTCCTTGGTTCAGGGTGAAGTCCAGCTGAACTGTCATACCGGGTTGCTTCATCGGCTTACCGTCAACAATCTTCGGCTTGTACTTCCACTTCTTCAGTGCACGAACCGCTTCACGATCAAAGATCCTTCTTGGTTCAGCCTGGATAACTTCAACATCATCAACACCACCGAGTTCGTTGATGGTAAAGCGCAGTTGTACCCAACCTTCTTTACCGTCACGCGCCGCAGCAATGGGATACTGAGGTTCAATCCGCACTATAGGTGTTGCATCACCATCGCGGGTCATCATGTTGCCCAGCTTAAAGCCTGTGCTTGGACCGCCTGCTTCTACTCCACCCATATTGAATGCCATATTGGTATCAATATCAGAAGAGCTATCCGGTGGCGTTTCCGCTGGCTTCGGTGGCTGCTCTGGTGGTGGGGGTGGCTTAGGTGTCACCCTTGGTTTCTTCTGTGCCTTCGAATCCTGCTTGTCCATTGTGATCTCGATAACTGGCGTTTCGGTTGAGGTGTCGCCACGTTGAGCGCCACCTCCGACCAGGAATGCCATAAACCAGAACAGACCAAAAGTCACAGCAGCACCAATAATGATAGATACTAGTGCTCTTAACATATCAGTCGTTCCCCGCAGATACCGAGACCTTATCAATACCAGCAGCCTTCACCTGATCCAGTACTTTAACAACCAAGCCGTGTTGGGCTTCTTTGTCTGCCTGGATCAGAACGGCGGCTTCTGGTGCCTCTGCCAACATACGTTCTACGTTAGCTGTTACTCGTTCAATATCAACCTGACGGTTTTCCATCATAATTACGCCTGTTTTACTGACGCCGATAAAGATGTTCGCCGAAGGTTTTGAAGTCGCTGTGGACGCCTTGGGTTTGTTGTAGTCCAAACCGGATGGCTTCACAAACGAGGTGGTCACAATGAAGAAGATCAGCATGATGAACACGATGTCGAGCATCGGGGTCATATCGATCTGTGCTTCCTCTTCTACACTGGAATGCTTCTTACGTGCCATGTTCAATCTCTCTCTAGTGGTGTGGCAGGCTGTCTTTCAGCTTTTCCAAGCTGATTTTCATCTTGGCGTCCAAACGAGTGCTGAAGAACACCCCGGACAATGCCGCGACCATACCAGCCATAGTAGGCATAGTGGCCATAGAAATACCAGCTGCCATCAGACGAGCATTACTCGTCCCCTGAACTGCCATAACATCGAACACTGAAATCATACCTGTCACAGTACCCAGCAGACCTATCATAGGACAGATGGCTACCAATGTTTTGATGATCAGCATACGTGCATTCATATCTTGCTTCGCTTGGGATACCCAAGCTTCACGGATACGGTGTGCATACCAGGAGGTGGTTTCCTCCCTGGCATTCCATGCAGTAATGATCTCTTTATGATTCTTAGGTGATACCCAGTTCAGATACCAGAATCTTTCAAGCATCAATACCCACATGAGAAACAGCACCGCCGCTACAAGCCAGAGGACATCGCCTCCGGAGGCCATGAAGCCCCTGACGGAATCCCAAATGTCCATCAGGTATAGCATCATTAGTCAGCCCTCTTCTCTGCGTGTTCAGCAATAATACCGGCACTTTGCTCTTCAAGGATTTGAACAATAGACTTACTGCGAGCCACAACAATAGCATGACACAGCATCAGTGGCAGAGCCGCAATCAGACCCTGTACTGTCGTTACCAGTGCCATAGAGATACCACCGGCCATCAGTTTTGGATCACCCGTACCGAACAACTGGATGCTCTGGAAGGTTGCAATCATACCGGTTACGGTACCCAGCAGACCCATCATAGGAGCGATAGCCGCCAATACTTTGATGATGGAGATACGCGTTTCCAGCGCTGGTGTTTCTTTCAGGATGGCTTCATCCAGTTTCAACTCCAGAGTCTCAACGTCAACATCTTTGTTCTCTTGGTACACTTTCAGTACACGGCCCAGAGCGTTGTTACCTGGGTTGGCAACATTCTTGGCCTGAGACTTAACACGGGCACCGATAACAGTCAGAGTCACCAGACGCTCCAGCGAGATCAGCAGACCCAGAGCCAGCAAGGCGATGATGATGTAACCAATGGTACCACCGGCCTCAATACGGTCTTGGAAGCTGGCCTTCTGAGTGAAGATGTTCAGCAGAGTACCGCGGGCAGGGTCAACATACAGCTTGGCTGTACCTGAAGTGGCTTTTTCGAAGTCAGCGATAGGCTTAACCTGATAACCTTCCGGCTGCTGAGACAGCTCCTGGATCAGACCCAGCTCGTGGTTCAGAACCACATACTTGTTATCAGCCAACAGGTTAAAAGCACCGACACGATAGATGGTGGTGTTGTTCACGTTACCATCAATGTCAGTTACAGAACCTTCAAACTTAACGACTTTGCCGGATTCGGCCATTTCGAAAAGTTGCTCTTCCCAGAAACGTTCCAGCTCTTCAATCTTAGGTAGTTGCTTACGGGCACCCAGGTCCTGAACGAACTTGTCACGTCCTGGATACTGGGCACTGACGTTGGAGTTGATCAGCTTACCGGCGAAATCGCCAGCTTCGCCTTTAACTACACCGAACATTTCACCCAAGTCGCCCTGAGCGGTTTTCAGGTCTTCTTCAAGTTGAGCAATTTTACGCTCGTTATCGAGGAAGGCCTGGTTCAGGTCTTTACCACGTTGAGTTTCAGCAGCCAGCGCATCTTTTTCACGCTTCAGCAGGGCGGCCTTGTCGCCACGCTCAGCTTGGAACTCTTGTTCACGCTTAGCATTGATTTTGCCTTGAGCGGCACGTTCAACTTTAACTTGCTGCAGCAGTTGATCAATCGTCTTAGGCGCCTCTGCGGCACTGGCCATACCGGCAGACAGTGAGAAACTGGCAGCAACGACGGCGGTAGTGATTAGCTTTTTCATTATTGTGCAGCCTCCGCAGCTGGAATTGGTAGTGCGAACAGATCCAGAGCCCCTTGTTTACGGGCGATACGAATACCCTTGGTGATGTCACGCAGATAGCTGTCATCCAGCTTATCCCAACCCTTGGTTTCAGAGTTGTACATCCAGGCAGTCTTCTGGTCCAGGCTCTGAGCATACAGAGCTACGCGGCCCAAGCGGAAGAAATCAACCAGCACTTCTTTACCATCAAGGTTCAGCTTACCGGTTTCAACGTCAACAAAGCTGCCGTACTCACGCTCGATGCTGTAAGCATCCAGGATCAAACGGAACTTTTCAGCCAGAGTCACTTCGGCAGTGTTAAGCAGGTCTTTGAGGTTTTTAACGCGCTGTGCACGGTCTTCAGATTTGAATGGCAGATCCAGAGCCACGAACTGCTCCAGGGCATCAACCATTTTAAACATCAAAGGAACAACACCTTGACGCAGTTTGTCTACGCCATTGATATCGTCCTGAATGGATTTCATTGTGGCTTCCTGGTCAGCGACCAGACCAGCCAGATAATCATTGTAGGCTTTGAGAGATTCACGCTCGTCAGCAACGGCGGAATATTCGAAAAGCATATCTTGAGCCTGGTCAAAATACTTATCGATCTTCTTCTGTGACGCAACGGCGTCTGACTGCAGACGACCCGCGGCTTTTTGCGCGTCGGTAAGAGGATCTGCAACGACTAAGTTGCTGCTGGCGAGTGCCAGCGCGCCAACAAGCGCAGAAGCGATTTTTGTTCTATTGCTTACCTTGGACATAGTTCCCAACCAATTTGAAGTGATTAAAAAGGTTTAACTTTTCAGCAACAGCGCCCCGAATATCCCTATTTCAACGGCAGATGATGCTATCAAGTATGTCTTTCTCTTGTGATTGTTAGTTTTTTATCTTCCCTTTCCTATGCCCCTGAAGGCATAGACCCGCTGGCATCATTTCACAAAATGTTGACCTGTGTCAACATTTGAAATGAGACGAAAACGCTGGAAACTAAGGCTAACTGTGTGATTAATCATCAATGGCTTTTTTTTACATTTAGTGATCAAATATGTGTCGCCTTCCTGAGCCAAGAATAACCGCAAAAACAGCACAAGCTAATATTTAACCTTATGATTTATTTATAATTAAAAAGCATAAGGCGGTGCGTTATATTTTATAAATCTTTGAAGGAATCAATTCTGCAGACCGATGGCAATCCACTTTTTCCACACGATTACTATCCAGGGGAAGCCAGTTTCGCTACAAACTCATTCGCCCTATTCACTGGTCAAAGAATCAATTGGCAACCGGGGCTTATTCCAGTTGTTACGTAATAGTGTTTTGTGAGTTTGGATGGATCCGCTACCTATATGTAGTATGAAAAACAAAAACCCCGGGTATCATCCCGGGGTTTCATTCTTTAAAGCTAACTTAATTCATCCAAAGATGAAGTGTGTCATTAGAACTTCATGCTGGCACGAACGAAGAAGTAGCGGCCCAACATATCATAGGTATAAGGGTCGGTATTCGAGTCGTTGTTACCAGTGTAGTACGGAGGCTCTTTGTCAAACAGGTTGTTAACACCGCCGGATACACGGATGCGGTCGGTGATATCGTAAGAACCTGACAGGTCATGGTAAACCACGCTGTCTACTGAAGGCGCGTAGCAGCTGCCATCATTTTTCTTACAAGCAAACGAGTCCATACCGTCGATGTAGCGAGCTTCATAAGTGACAGTCCAATCATCACCGGCAGCGGTAATGTTCAGGTTGCTCTTGAACTTGGCATAAGCACCCACGCCACCTGTGATATAGCCACGATAGTCAACTGCATTACCATCCGGGTCAAACTCTTCATACTCACTCAGGATAGAGCTGTCCCAGCCGGCCTTCCAGTCCAGACCGAAGGCATCGAATACGTAGGCAACGTTGATGTCGTAACCTGAGGTATTGGTAGCACCTATGTTCTGCAAACCGTTGTCGAACTTAATACGACCGCTATTGTCGAGTTCAATGTTGGAAGACTGACACAGCGCAGTGCCTGTGTTGATCTTGTTACCACCGGCATCCAGACACTGGTTGGCAATATAGTTGTTGTCAACTGAAGTAATAGTGTTGGAGATCTCGATGTCATAGTAATCGACGGTCAGAGACAGACCTTCTACAAAGCTTGGTGAATACACCAGACCCAGAGTAGTGATATCAGCTTCTTCAGGGGTCAGCATTTCGTTACCACCAACAGTCACTTCAGCCTGATCCTGATCGGTAGCAGGGTGAACAATCTGCTCGAATGATGGTGACTTACCACCATACAGTTCATATACAGTTGGGGCACGGAAGGCAGTGGACATACCACCGCGGATCATCAGGTCATCAAAAACACGCCAGGTCAGACCCAGTTTCCAGGTAGTATCATCACCGAAAGTGCTGTAATCGAAGTAACGCATAGCGGCGCTCAGATCCACTTGCTGCGCCAAAGGCAATTCGCTAAGCAGTGGGATTGCCAATTCTGCGTAAAATTCATTAACACTGAAGTCACCGGAGGTTGGCTCTACGCGAGGATCGTTTGCCAAGCCCTGGGAAGTCAGGGAATCAGGAGTATAATGCGCAGCCTCTTTACGATGCTCGTAACCCGCTGCAAAGCCCATTATACCGGCAGGCAGTTCAAACAAATCTCCGGACAGAGTCGCTGCAATAATATCCAACTCGCTGCCACCGCTGTTCACTTCGGTATATATGTATGGCTTGATGCTCTCACCTTCCCATGATGATTGCAGGAAAGGATCAAAAGTGCCCTCAAGAACCGCAGCGTTGATGGAGCCCAAGTTGTGCAGGTTAGCCAGAGTATCGGTTGAGTCGTTCTTACCTTTGTTGTAAGAAGCATCCCAGGTCCAGCCGTTTTCAAACTCACCTTCCAAGCCAACAACGATACGAATAGTGTCTACTACTTGGTCAAAGTCACGGGTACCGGACTCAACCATACGACGGCCATAAGCCAGTGCTTCACCGGGTTGAACCCAAGGCAGCAGTTCATCGGTCATCCAGCCACCGGCTGACTTAGGATTGTAAACCCAAGCAGAGTTGTTCCAGATTGGCTGAGGCGCCATCTGCTGATTGGACCAACGCTTGGAGTACATGGCTTCGGTGAAGAAACGAATCGATTCGGTCAGTTCATAAGTACCCGCCATGGACAGGTTCAAACGCTCCATTGGCGTCGACAGGTAACTGTCCTTGGCGTAGTTGTATCTGTCGGCATCGCTGAACTCATGATAAGTTCCACCCAAGCCGCTCAGATCCGCCTCAGACATGCCATCAAAGTATTGGAACTTAGGCTTGCCCTCACCGTTATCAACATATTCACCATAGTAGCCCTTGTCTCCTATGGCATAAGCGCCTTCTGGTCCTGTGCCCACGATACCAAAGTTGTTGTCACCCCAGATGTGACCGCCTTGAGAATAGCTACTACCGCCGCAGTACAGGCTACGCTCACCCTTTGGACCTGTCTCTGCAATCGGGCACTTTGAGAAATCACGGTCAGCCTGGCTGGCATCACCACGCTTGGTGTATTGAGCATTAACAACGACATTACCTTTCTCAAAGGTGTTACCCAGTGTCATGTCGATGCTGGACTCGTCAGCGTCACCTTCACCGGAAAGGCCTGTTTGAACGTTGATTTCAAAGCCGTCGAAATCTCTTTTCAGAATGATGTTAACCACACCGGCAATCGCATCGGTACCATAAATGGCAGAAGCGCCATCTTTCAGTACTTCGACACGCTGGATCATAGATACCGGAATGGTGTTAAGGTCAACAGAAGATGCCGCACCGGTACCGGATGCAATCATACGGCGACCATTCACCAGAACCAGAGTGCGGTTATCACCCAAACCACGCAAGTTAATGCGCGAGTTACCGCCTGAGCCATTGTTGATACCGGCGTTGGTCATGGCACCACCGGCTGAGGTCATTTTTTGCAGAACGTCGTCAATATTCACTGCGCCTGACGCTATGATAGATGAAGCATCGATCACACTGACAGGGCTTGCGGTTTCCATATCGGTGCGCTTGATACGAGAGCCTGTAACCTGAATACGCTCTACATTGTCAGCACCTTCTTCGGCCGCCAAAACGGTTGGAGCGCTAAAAGCAGTCGCTGCAACACCACCAACCAATGCCAGACGCACTGCGTTGGTTAACGAATTATTCTTATACATACTTATCTCCCTTTCGACATCTTGTGTCTTGGTAACGGATCCAAATGCTTTGTCCGGATCCTTTAGTTGTTTGCAGGTATACACGAGTGACCAGCAACAATTTCACGCAAATAAAATCACATAACAAACATTTTATCAACATTTGAAACATTAATATTGCACATAAAACCAACAACAAAAGAGAGATAAGATTATTTCATTGAGTATGAATATAGTGTCTCTTACAGCAGTAACAGCTTATCTTAACCAGAATATCGTTATGTAAGGCCATGAAGTAAATGGAGTTTATCAAAACCCGCCCCCACTCACCCAAACGTAACAAACCCGTTACACATCTCTTTCTGGTAAGCTGTGCGAACACTTTTTTTTCCAATAAAAAAGCGCCTTTCGGCGCTTTTTTAAACAGTTCTATTAACAATCAAAGGGTGTAACGAATACCAATAGCGATGCCATCATCCTCTGATAATGACATTCTGGCTTCTTGCGCTTTGTCGGCACTGGTAAAGTCGCTGTAATCTTTACGTGCTTCAACATAGAGAACCGTATTCAGATCCCAAACAAAGTGTAAACCTACAACAACAAACTGACGCTTGAACACATCGTTAGGATCGGCATTAAAGTTTGGTTGAATAACGTAGTCTTTCCCTGCATCCAGAATGTTATAAGACACAAAAGAACGTAGACCATTATCAAACTTGTAAGAAACTAAAGTTTCAACACCATAGGCATCTTTAATCAAGCGGCCGATGTTATCAGTATCATGGTTTTCTTCTTTGTGAACGTTTGCGGCAACATATAAGCCATTCTGGTCAAAATCACCCCAAGTCGCGCCCACACCATAGATTAAATCAACAGCTGTTTTTTGCTCACCTGTACCATAGACCACATCAAACTCACCACGGTTAACACCCGCCATTAAGCTGAATTTATCAGTAGCCTTGTAGGTCAAAGATGCACCATAGGTGTAATCGTAAGTAACTTGTTGCGCTTCTTTCTTACCTGCATTCCATTCTGCTTCACAGGCACTCTCAGTGATGTTTTCGATGTCGCAGGTATAGAAACTGCTATTTTTTAATTGTGCCTGGACCGCAAAGCTCACATCTCCGATGCTGTTACGGTATTGAACGACTTTATCACCACGACCAACACCGTTTACCGCGCCATCGTCTTTGTTGAAAGTGTATACACCAGCAGCATTACCATCCCATACAAAACCGTAGTTAGTGTTGTATACCACGTCATACCAAGCACCCCATTGTTTACCAATAGTAATAGTGCCATATTTATCATGGCTAATGCCTGCATAGCCCAGACGGTTGTAGAAGAACTCATCCTGCACCGATTCGAAACGGTTGTTATAAACAATGTCGCTGCTGCCAACAGGGTTCACGCCCCATTCCAATTTGGCAAATGTGTTCCAACCGTGGGTTAACTCACGGCTAAAACCAAAATTAATCCTGGAAGCACCATTGACAACTTCCGTTTCACCCTGAGTATTGATTACTCGGACATCAACGAAACCGCCGATTGAGACTGCATTTTTCTGATCTTTATAGATTTCAATAGCTTGAACCGATGGAACGGCCAAGAGTCCTGCCAGGACGGATGCGATGAGAGTCTTGTTCATTTGTTGTAACCTTAAGTGTTTTCAGTCTGCCTACCCCATTCCGTTGTTTTATTTCCTTCCAAGGGGAGCGAAGATTAGCAAAAGCTCAGTAAAGCGGCAAAGACAAAAATCACATTTTTTATTACTTTTGCCTTAAAAAAAACCATAAAGGCCGTAAAAATCCAGAAATAAAACCAACCATTAACCTTGTTAACTTTTTGAAACAATTTTGGTATTAGATTAAACTCAACTGTCCCGTGCTGATAGAGGTAAAACTTTCTTTCATTATAGAAAGTATTGGATCGGCTATCGGCTTGATTTGTCTTTCAATATAGTAGTTATAATCAATGGCTGAACGTCTGAGGGAAACAGCTTCGGGGCCATTGATTGTGATCAGGTAGTCTATACGGGTGCCCAAACGACCATAACGCGGATCACAGGTCTGCTCCAACAATTGTCTGGCCGCCTTGACATGGGGTGACGCCTTGGCCTGATAAGCATCCAATTTACGCCTTAGTCGCTTGGAGAAAATAAGCTCGTTATCATAATCGCCGCGTTTAAGCGCTTCTATTTCCGTAGCCAGAAAGCCCACCACATCCAAGTCATTGAACATACGCCGGTACAGCTCGTATTGAATCCGTCTGGCCAGAGGACTCCAATCACTGCGAACCTGCTCCATGCCTTTGAAAATAATATCCAATTGACCTTGACTATTGCGACTGGCACCGACATAGCGCTTTTTGGAGCCTTCTTCTGAATCCCTGAGAGTGGGCATCAGAAACTGTTCATAATGACGCTCAAACTCGAGTTCCAAATGACTTTGCAACTGAAAATGCTCCGCCAAATGCTGTTGCCACTTGGCGGTTATCCTGGCGGCCAACTCTCTGCCGAAGGCTTGCGGCTCTGTGATGTCATGCTGTTGTCCCAGCCAAACAAATGTGGAATCTGTGTCGCCATAGATGACACTCATGCCTTCGTCCTCAATCCAACGTTTGGTCTGCTGCATTATCTCATGACCGCGCATAGTAATTGAGCTTGCCAACCGGGCATCGTGAAACACACAGCCCCGAGACCCCAGCACCCCATAAAGCGAATTCATGATGATCTTGATTGCCTGAGACAAAGGCGCATTGGCTTGGGCCTTGGCACTTTCCCGCTCTTGGGCCAACTTGGCGATAAGCGTTGGCAAGATAGCTTGTTTGCGGCTGAATCTGGCCCCGAGAAAGCCGGGTACCGTCTCGGCTTCGGGCTCACCCATACCCTGCACCAACCCCATGGGATCGATCAAAAAAGTGCGAATAATCGAAGGGTATAGACTCTTGAAGTCCAGTACCAGAATGTCCCGGTAAAGGCCCGGAATGGAGTCCATCACATAGCCGCCGGGGCTTTCCAGGCCATCACTGGCCGGTGCTGCCGGCGCCACAAATCCACCGCGGTGCAAGTGTGGCAGGTAGAGATGATTGAACGCCGCCACCGAAGCCCCTACCCGGCCAAACTCCAACCCGGTCAGCTGCGCCCGGGCGAGGGCAAAATTCAATAGATCGGTTTTATCGAAAATATCCAGCACCAGACGGCAATCGGTCAGATTGTAGTGGGCCAAGGCCAATTTATCCTCTTGAAAGAGCTGTCTTATCTCTTGGCCGCGATCTTCAACTTGATCTATCGCCTTGCCCTCACTCAAGAGTGCGCGGGAGACAAACTCGAGCGAATAGCGCTCAAACTGATAGAAGGCGGCCTTGAGCCAGTCTATGCCGTCCAATACCACTCTCCCGGGCAAAGAGAGGGTTTCCGGCCGATACTTGCCTTCCACCAACCAGGACATGGGCACGCCTCCGCGCCCAAGCCGTGCTTCAATACCATGATGGGCGTAGCGTCGGCTCAGCAGTGCCAGGTCAAAATTGACAACCGACCAACCTATGATAATGTCCGGGTCCCAGAGACAAAACCAGTCAATCAAAGCCTGCAACAAGGCTGCTTCATCCCTGACCCAGTGGATATAGTCTGGCCCGTCCTGGGCTTGACCTATCATGTACACGCGCTGAAACAGCGCTCCATTGCGGTCACGACCGTAGAGTCCGACGGAATAGAGCTCGCCCTGCATGCTGCATTCAAGATCGAGGGAAATAACAGCCAAACCTACATTGTTCAGCGAGGCTTTCCTGGCGCGGCTGGCAACAAACCGTGTCAGTGCGCCGCTTTCCTCGCTGAAATAACCGTAAAACTCGGCATCGAGCGCAATAAAGCGCTCAATCAAGAAACGCTGCTGGGGTTTAAGATCGGCTTCATACAAGGGCATTCCCTGATCCTGGGCCTGCTTTTGCAGTAACCGCATCTGTTGCCGACTGCGACTGTAAAGCGCCGCAACCTTCTCTTTAGCGAAGTTTCTCAGCGCCAGCGGCTGGGTCCGTACCTGGCTTAAACTTTGACATAAAGCCGCCGCATCCTTCTCTTTGGCAAAGCAAATCTGCTCCTGTCCCGGCACCTCAACCAACACAGGCCCCTGCTCGGTGGCCAGATAGTATTGCAGGCATAACCCCTCGTCTCTCTGAACCAGATGACGGGTAAGAATACGGCCTTTCAGGGTTTGCGGCGTGTTTTGGGGCATGAGTCGGGACAATCGTGTTTTAGAGGTTTATTAGCATAAGAAATTACTGGTATTATATACAGGATAATTTTCCAGAACCGAGTCTCATGCTAGCAGCCCATGTAAAGACCCAGATCCGCGAGATCTACAAGGACATTGCCTCCGCACTGCCCAACTTCCGTTCCCGCCGGGAGCAGAATTATATGGTGGCGGAGATCTCCAAGACACTTGCCGGTGAATACGACAAGCAGCGGCGCATCATGGTGATTGAAGCGGGCACAGGTATAGGTAAATCCCTGGCCTATATTCTGGGAACCATACCTCTGGCGCTGGCCAGCAAGAAAAAAGTCTGTATCGCCACCGCCACTGTGGCGCTGCAGGAGCAGTTGCTGCATAAAGATCTGCCGTTTTTTCTGCAACACTCCAAACTCAACTTCCGCTTCGGTCTGGTCAAAGGGCGTCAGCGTTACGTGTGCCTGGCTAAGCTTGAGATGTTGGTAGGTGACGGCAACGGCAGCCAGATGGCCATGTGGCAGACCAAGCCGGATACCTCACAGGTTGAGCAGTTGCAGGCGCTGCTCAAAGACTATCAGGATGGCCGCTGGAATGGTGAACTTGATACCCTCAAAACGCCGCTGCCGGACCACCTGTGGCAACAGATAGCCTGTGACAAACACAGCTGTCATCGCCAACTGGCCAGTCACAGCCACTGCCCCTTCCACAAGGCCCGCGAAGATATTGATACCTGGGATGTGCTTATTGCCAACCATAGTTTGTTACTGGCCGACCTTGAACTGGGTGGCGGTGTGATTCTGCCGGATCCGGAAGAAGTCTATTACGTTATCGACGAAGCCCATCACCTGCCGAATGTAGCCAGGGATTTCTCCAGCGCCCAGGCTACGCTCAGAGGGGCCTGTGATTGGCTGGAGAAAGTCAGCAAGACCACGGCCAAACTGCAAAACCAAATAAAGAGCAACAATATTATTGCCCCGGCGCAGGCGATGCTGGATCGCATCGAAGAATTAACCGGCCTGCTGAATCAGGTTGCCCACTACTGTGATACCCAGCCCAAACTCTTTGCCAACCCGGAAAACCGCCTGCGGTTCGAACATGGCAAGCTGCCGGACGCCCTGTTGATTCAGGCAGAAAACCTGGCCACGGCCTCCAACGATGCCCTCAAGCAATTCAACAAGATGCAGGCTATTCTCAGCGAAAGCGTCAAGGATGGTGAATTACCAAGGCATCAGGCCGAAGCCCTATTGAGTGAAACCGGCTTTATGATGCAGCGCCTGGAAAACCTGCAAAAGCTCTGGAAAATGATGGCCAAGGAGGACAGCCCCAAAGGTGCCCCCACCGCCCGCTGGATTGAAGCCCTCAGCGGCAAGCAGCAGGACTACCTTTTCAGTGCATCGCCAATCGAAGTCGGCTATATGCTGGAACATATGTTGTGGGAAAAAGCCGCCGGTGTCGTGCTATGTAGCGCCACCCTCAGAGCGCTGAACCGCTTTGAGCATTTTGCCTATCAGGTTGGCCTGTCACTCAATGATGGCAGTCGCTACCTGGCGCTGCAGTCGCCTTTCGATTTTGAGAACAACGCCACTCTCTACCTGCCGAAAATGCGCACCGAGCCAACCGAAGACGCCTACACAGAAGAACTCGCCAGCCAGATAAAGCAGTTGGTAGAGGGTGAAATGGCCACTCTGGTGCTGTTTGCCTCCTACTGGCAGATGGAAAAGGTAGCCGATTTACTGCGCAACAAATTGGTATCCGAACCGCTGATCCAGGGCAGTGCCCCACGCCAGCACTTGCTCGAGCAACATAAGCAAAAATGTGACAAAGGTGAGCCCAGCATTATCTTTGGTACCGGCAGTTTTTCCGAGGGTCTCGACCTTCCCGGCGACTACCTGACTAACCTGATAGTAACCAAGCTGCCGTTTGCCGTGCCAACCTCGCCGGTAGAGCAGGCCCACGCAGAATATGTCAAAATGAAAGGCGGTAACCCGTTTTTACAATTGACTATTCCGGATGCGTCACGGAAACTCATCCAGAGTTGCGGCCGCCTGTTGCGAAAAGAGCAGGACTATGGCCGAATAACCATATTAGACAGGCGTTTGGTAACCAAAAGATACGGGTCGTCGCTGCTTGATGCCCTGCCGCCTTACCGTCGCGTTATCGAATGATGCGCTCAATCAGGATGTAAAGTGGATATTCTGCTCGAACCCAGCAGCTGGGCCATATTGGCCGCAGTCGGCCTGCTGGCCGGATTTATTGATGCCGTAGTCGGTGGTGGCGGTCTACTGTCCATTCCCACCTTGCTGACAGTGGGCATGCCACCTCATCTGGCGCTGGGGACCAATAAACTGGCTGCCTGCTTCGGCTCCTCCATGGCGGCATTTACCTATTACCGCAAGCAGTTGCTGACCCCCAAGTTCTGGCTGTTCGCCTTTATTGCTACTGCCATAGGCGCCGTTATCGGCAGTATTGCCGTTTATCTCATCGACACCCGTTGGCTGGAAAAAATTCTGCCACTGCTTATTATCGCCATCGCGTTCTATTCGCTGTTTTCACCCGGAGCCATGGGCTGCAGCCAATGTAAACCCGTCACCGAAGCGCCGGCCAAGCATAAACAGATACTTCAAGGGCTGGGGCTTGGCGCCTACGACGGCTTTGCCGGCCCGGGCATTGGCGCCTTTTGGGCCGTCAGCTCGACCGCGCTGTACCGCCTGCCCTTCCTGCACAGCAGTGCCTTGGCAAGGGCAATGACTTTTGTCAGCAATATCACGGCATTGATGATTTTCTTGCTGCTAGGTAAAGTGCACCTTTTGGTAGGCGTGGTGATGGGCTTGTGTATGATGCTGGGTTCTTATATCGGCGCCCACTCGGCTATCCGCTTCGGAATGCCGTTTATCAGGCCACTCTTTATTGCTATTGTGGTACTTATCGCCGCTAATCTAGCCTGGAGTGCCTGGTTTTGAACACCAATCAACTGGTACAACGTCTGCGGGAACAGCTCAGGCAGTTGGAGCAAGAAGTGCTGCAACATGATGCCTCTTTGCCAGCGGCACAGCGCAAACTACTGCAGGATACTGAACGCTTCAACAGCGAGTTGTTTATTCAGCATGGTGCCCAACTCTATCCCTGTGTGGAACAGCTGCACAAGAGCATAGATCAGTTGGAAAAACAGTTACGCCATCAGTTGGCCCAACACACTATCGCCTTAAGCTGCGAACGCATTCAGGACAGGTTTGTCGCCCTGAAACGGGCCTTGGGAACCACAGGTCTCAACGCCAGGATCCAAAAGCTGCAGCAGACCAGTAAGCGGCAAAGCTACCAACAACGTCAGGGCCGCCGACACCAGGAAAGTGGTTTTGGCTGGATAGCCGCGGGTGTTATGCAAAACAGCCATCAATTGTACGAAGAGCTGAACAAACATCTGAACTGGGCCAAAAAAATAGAACAAAAGATTGAACAATTGCAATCAAAGCTTGAAAACTGTCATAGTACTGACAAAATCCCCGTCCAGAATGACATCCTTTTGATGCATCGCCGCCTCGGTAAGTGCAGGCAGGCGATCAGCTATATTGAAGATCGCATTCAGGCATTCGAACGTCCGCATCAGAGTTACAATCGTTAAGGAGCAACAATGAAACTACGCTTGACCGCCTCGGCCATACTGGCCCTGCTCAGCACTTCCTCGGTATTTGCGGCCAATCTGACCATCCCTATGTCTTTTGAATATCTGGCTCTGGATGGCAAAGAAATTGAAACCAGCAACTTCAACCACAAATCTGAGCTGGCACTATCCGAAGGTGTCCACAAGATTGCTATTCGTTATCATGACATGGTCGATGATGAGTTTTCCGACAGTCAGAGCTTCGTTAAATCTTCTCCTTTCATTCTGACCCTGAAAGCCGAAGGCGACAACGAGTACATCCTTAAGCCTGCCGATGGTGACTACGTCAAGAAGCCCAAAGAGTTTGCCAAAACTCCCAAGGTCGTCATTACCCGCGCCGATAAGGGCCAGGTCAACTACCAGGTGGAACTGACTCAACTGAAAGAAACCAGTTTCCTGTCACAGCTATTCAATGGCAACAAGGGGCCAGATGTTGAAACCGCTGCTGCAGCCGTAACCTCAGGCAACATGGCCGCCAACCAACCTGTGGCACCTGTATCCCAGCCATCACCTGTCAGTGCCATGACAATGCCAGCGGCTTCCAAGGCCGGTAGCCAAGGGGGTGACAGTGCCGCCCATGCCCAGCAAATGCTGCAATACTGGTGGTTACAGGCCGATGAAGCAACTCGCAAAGAGTTCATGAGCTGGGCCATCAAACAGCTCTGATAAATGATCCCTTTGGTGTATCACGCCAGCTACTCCAAACTGGCGTTACCATCCCGGCACAGATTTCCCATCAGCAAATATCAACGCCTGTTTGAGTATCTGTGCCAAACTCCTTTTTCCGGGCAATTTAGCCTCTGCTCCCCAAAACCTGTAAAACAAATCGCTCTCGCCTCTGTGCATTGTCCTCAATATGTTGCCGGGTTTATTCACAACCAACTAGATCCCAAGGCAATGCGCCGCATAGGGTTTCCCTGGAGCGAGCATCTGCTGGCTCGGACACTGCACTCGGTCGCAGGCACCGAGCTTGCGGCACGAAAAGCACTTGAGCACGGCATAGCGCTGCATATCAGCGGCGGTTACCATCACGCTCACCAGGACTTTGGCAGCGGTTACTGTGTTTTCAACGATCTAGTCTACAGTGCCAGACGCATGATAAACCAAGGGCTGGCAGACAAGGTTCTGATTATCGACTGCGACGTCCATCAAGGTGACGGCACAGCCACCATGACAGCCGGCGATGCGAACATCATCAGCTGCTCAATACACTGCCGGCAAAACTTCCCTACCCGGAAGGCAGACTCTCACTATGATATCGAGCTTGAAAACGGCGCCGGTGATGACGAGTACCTCTCAACGCTGGAGCAGATACTGCCTTTGCTGATCTTGACTCATAGACCGGATCTCATTCTTTATGACGCCGGAGTCGATGTACATGCTGAAGATGAACTCGGCTTGTTGCGGCTCAGCCTTGAGGGCATATCCCGGCGGGATATGAGCGTATTGGGTCATGCCAGAGAAGCGGCAATACCAATAGCCTGTGTCACGGGAGGCGGATACTGCAAAGACCCTCTACAATTAACACTCAGACACAGTCAATTATTTCGCGCCGCGACTACGCTGTATCGCTAAAGGCTACGAACCAATTGTTACCAACCAAACCGAACACAGCAAAGAACTTTGGGAGCGTCACCTATGCAGCTGGAAATCCGCAACTACTACGAAGTGATGTTAATGGAAATCCTCGCTGAAGAGGGGTTGATGGATGAGCTGCCAACCGACTATGTGGCCGATCTGGCTTGTATCACGCTCAATCAACTACCAGTGCGCTACATTCACCATCTGGTGGACACCTATTTCTACGGCGACTATCAAGAACAAGATAGAATGCGCAACGAAATCTACCAGGCATTAGAGAAGTCACGGGCGTTTTTGAAATCCAAACTACCCCCGAAACTGGAAACCGATCAGCAAGCGCAGGGGTAACACAGGCATCTGCAATCAAGGAAGGTGCATTTCCTGAATCCAGGGCTCACCAAGAGAGCTTATATCTCTTGCGAACTGTGCTTCTGGAAAGTACATTTCCACCATCGCTCCGGGCCAGCTATTAACCCGATAAAAGTATCATCATAAAAAAATCAGGACATCCTAAACATTTTACGGACCACCTGGAAGCACAAAAAAATCAGGACATCCTAAACATTTTACGGACCACCTGGAAGCATACCTTGCGGTCTCAATCTCTTATAAATGACGATGAATTATTAGAAGTAGACTCTCTGAAACGAGTAATCTGCGTGCTTCATACAAGAACTGCGATTGCCAGGCATGCTTTCGGCAGGCTTAAGCCTGTTGCTGCAAAATCACCAAGGGTTTAAGGTTAATGGGGATGTATTGCTTGGCTTTGTTGCTTACCCCGGCACCATTTACCACCATATTTGGCCTTCATCGCACACATGGCATCCCATCGGCCACTCATGCCACTGTACTGACGGCGAAACTCCTTGGCAGAAGTTATCCAGGCATCGTCGCTGATACCAAGCTCAAGCAGCAGTTTGGGCCTGGAACAGGCAATA
>NZ_LVDR01000024.1:0-1009 GCF_007636515.1 Shewanella sp. MSW | reverse complement strand
TTACCCCGGCACCATTTACCGCCATATTTGGCCTTCATGGCACACATTGCATCCCATCGGCCACTCATGCCACTGTACTGACGGCGAAACTCCTTAGCGGAAGTTATCCAGGCATCGTCACTGATACCAAGCTCAAGCAGTAGTTTGGGCCTGGTAGAGGCAATAAAGCCACGCTTGTCTTCCCGCACCGCCCGGCCTGTCCAATCAATCAGCTCCAGATAGTCGGCAAAGTGAAATGGGATGCCGCTTTGTTCGGCGGTAGTGGCTGCACCATCAAATTGCAGCAGTGGCTTAAGTGAAGCGTTGGCAGTTGCTGGCTCAGCAACTTCTTCTATGCGCTCCTGAATGGATGTGTAATCAGAAGTTTGCAGTGAATCTGCAATACCTGCGCGAATGGGATTTAAATCCACATACATCATGCAGGCAAGCAGCGCCTGTTCATCGAGCAGCGCCTGCGACTTAAAGCGTCCTTCCCAGAATACGCCCTTACAACCATCTTCGCGATTGGCCTTGCGGGCGATATCTTCGTTTAAACAGCGCATAAACCAACTGATACTGCCAAGGCGTTCCTGCCAATCGCTAATCAGCGAATCCAGCAGTATTCGCTCACCTTCCGAGAGACTATCGCCCTTAAGGAACTTTGCCGCCACAGGATTGCCACTAAAGAGCCCTGTCCAACGCTCAATGACTTCAAATGGCGAAGGAAAAATCAAGGAAAAATCAGGACATCCTAAACATTTTACGGACCACCTGGAAGCATACCTTGCGGTCTCAATCTCTTATAAATGACGATAAATTATTAGAAGTAGACTCTCTAAGACGAGTAATCTGCATGCTTCATACAAAAACTGCAGTTACCAGGCATGGCTGCGGCAGGCTTAAGCCTGTTTCTGCAAAATTTCCAACGGCTTAAAGTTAATGGGGATGTATTGCTTGGCTTTGTTGCTTACCCCGGCACCATTTACCGCCATATTTGGCCTTCATGGCACACATTGCATCCCATCGGCCA
>NZ_LVDR01000023.1:0-58434 GCF_007636515.1 Shewanella sp. MSW | reverse complement strand
AACGCTATCTCAGCTGTCCATCCATTTTGAAGGACGACTGGATGCTCACATCGATCTGTGATTTTTAACGTGACACAGAATTTTGAACACCCTCCGTGACACAGAATTTTGAACACCCTCTTTTTTGCTAATCGAGATTTATCAGTGAGTCAAAACGGAGTAGATTCATCATTTCCCTTACTATTTCGTTTCTTCATTCTCAAATATATAAGCCGTAATATATAACAATTGATAGTGAAGCCTACCGAATAAGATATGATCCTAAGAAGTAAACTATTACTTTTATCAACTAATGGGGAAACTAGTTCTATGATGAACTGTGACCAAGGGATTGAGCCAAAATAGAAAATTCCACCAAAAATGTTAAAACCCTTTGCCCACAAAGTACCTTTACCGAAACCCCACCAAACAGCATAAAACCCCAATGCAAACATAAGAAAAGCAAAAATAATCCCTAATTCTTTAAAAAATGATTTATCTAATTTCATTTTTGCGTTTTCTCCATTTCTTGAACTCTTTCCTTAGCATTATCCTCAAGTCTTCTTGGTAATGCGCTCGGCTTTACGCCAACATCTTTTAATACACTAGAGACTGACGCAGCACATTCAAATGGCGCAGCACCTCCTTCTTCAACCATGTTATTTTGTATAGCAGCTTCCTGCTCAGCAGTCGTAGGTATTGTTACAACGGAAATCTCACTGCCCACAGATTCATGAAACTGGGTGTAATCTGATAGGGTTGAAGTAGTAAATACATCTCCACTTCCTCTAACCTCCCCACTAGATGGTGAGTAGCTTCCTGCTGGATCATAGAGCATTGTATTCCCATCTCTATTAGTCATAGTTGCCGAATGAGTACTAACTCCATAATCTTTAACTGTTATTAATAATGTCTCCCTGCCATCAGGATCAAAATATTTGTACGGATTATTATTCGCATAGGCATATCGATTAAAGCTATGTATATCCCTGAATCCATTGGGATCATTGGCATAGAAGCGTCCAATCAGTGGATCATAGTATCTTGCCTGCATATAGGTCAGGTTCAAGTCCTCATCCTGCAGGTGGCCAGTGTAACCTATGCCGGCCTTGTCTCCCCCCAATCGTTTGCCAAATGGCTCGTAATGACTGCGACTGGTGATGTTACCGGCACTGTCCGATTCTGCAACGACTGACCCCAGCATGTCTGTATGCTGATATCTAACTGTGGTTGCTGATACTTGGCTGCATATTAACAGTAACAGCAGCGTTAGGAGTTGAATTATTCGTTCCATGAGTATTCCCCTTACATGTAATCACCGCCGCCGCTACTGCCGCCGCGAGCTGTCGCAATAGCGCTTTTGCTGCCGCCGTTTCCTGTGCAAGTGACACTGATGTTATACACTGTGCCATTCTTTAATTCTGTTTGTGTGCCACTTGTACCTACCAGGGTAATAGTGCCCATGTTGATACCATTCCGATACTTTTGAATCGTACCGCTGCAGCTCGTGGATGAAGTTGACCAAGAATTATGGGTGTCTTCATTTTGATTTTGTCAAGAATTATGGGTGTCTCCATTTTGCTACCTCCGGGTGCTCAAATCCACTACTGGTGCTTGAACGCAGACAGAAAGAAGATTAAGTTATTGTTTTACAGTGGGTGGCTTGATTTTTATATGTGGATTTGAATCTGCCAACAAGTTAAGGAGATGTAGTGTAAATGAGTGATGATTTATATGAGGTTATATATTTCGACCAACATTTGATTCTTAAAAAAAGCTTATATGAACAAGTGCCTCATAGTGGATTAAATGTGGCTTTTAGTTCTAATGAAGGTTTTATTCTTAGACCTCATATATATTTTCGCCCTATCAATATGACTGATACTTTTAATGAATATAAGTTCTCTGAATTAATATTTGAATGTTACGAAGGAATGGCCAATGTTGTTTCTCAATTAGTTGAAGAGAACGATGAGGAAGTCCACGTAATTACGCGTTATTTTATGAGGCACGACGATGAGAATGGTCGTTTATTGGGGGATAAATTCATATACAAAACGGAATATTACACTTTTGAATATCAAATTGAAAACTCTCTAGTACCTATCAAAAGTGCCTGTACTCCTTTGAATCCATTAGGTTTATCCTGTGAAGGTACGCTGGAGTGTTGGGTAGCAGAGATCACCTTGGATAAATATTTTTCTTTACTACGATAATCGTGGTTTTACACATAAAAAACTGCTAAAACGGACGCAGGAACATTCGGTGGTTTTGGTTCTGAGTGTGATTGGCTTGTAGTGGCCAATTAACTTGACCACTACACTGTCAGTACAAGTCTGAGCTAGTGCAGGTAATATTCGACATCGACAACGATTGGAGTGGGTCATTGTTTTTATTTGGCGACTAAACAATAACTCTCCAACCGTTTTCATTTGTAGTCCACGCTAATCTGCGATGAACCTAATTTTTACATTCGTTTTTATACCGCTTCTTCGTTTTCTTCACCGGTACGGATACGAATAATGCGTTCGATATCGGTCACAAAGATCTTACCGTCGCCGATTTTACCGGTACGGGCGGTTTCAACAATCACATCCAGTGCCTGTTCCAGCAGATCATCCTGAATCACCAGTTCTATCTTCACCTTGGGCAGAAAGTCGACCATATACTCGGCACCACGGTACAACTCTGTATGTCCCTTCTGGCGGCCAAAACCTTTGACTTCCAGAACCGTCATACCGGTTATTCCTATCTCAGCCAACGCCTCACGGACATCGTCCAGTTTAAACGGCTTGATTATGGCTTCCACTTTCTTCATCAGGCACTCCTTTAGGGCTTGGAATTCTTCCGCAACTCATGACCATTCCCAGGTCAATTTGACCGGAGAAATAGCTCGCGATTTTGCTTGTTCGGATACAATCGCAATAGCTTATCACGACATACTGCGGGCAAGAAGTGATTGTCCGCTCAGATGAAAAAACCAGGCCTATTCCTTCGCAGTAGCCATGATCAACTCGGTGTACTTATTCATCCCTTAGGTAAGCAAGTGCAATATTTAGTGCAAACTCATCTAAAAGGACACCAGAGCCGAGCCTCTGCCTGGACTAAACTAACACTCAGGTTCGCCGGATGCGGGCCGCCCAATGCTCAAGGATGAGATTATGCGTCATTTACCACTTGGTTTTTCGCTGCTGGAGGTCATGGTCGCCATGGTGCTGCTGGCAATACTGGCCTCAGTCGGGGCGCCATCACTCAAGTCGCTCTACGAAGGTTATCGCGCTCAAACCGGTATAAAACAAGTACAACAACTGCTGCAATTTGCCCGTAATCAGGCCATTAGTTATGGCGTCAGAGTCAGTGTCTGCGCTCTCAAGGATGGCCGCTGTGAAGCCAATGCCTGGCAGCAAGGGATAACGGTTTTCAGCGACCGCAACGGTAATCTGACCCTGGATGATGACGACAAGCTGCTGTTTCAAAGCGGCGCTTTTGATAGCCAAGACATACTCAAGTACAACCGGAAAGCGATACGCTTTCTGCCGGATGGACTGGCGTCAGGAACCAATGGCACCTTCAAGTATTGTCCTGGTAAGGCTAATAGTCCCCACTCAAAAGCCTTGATAATCAATCAAGCCGGACGAATTCGACGCTCTCAGGATAAAAACATCAGTTGTCAGGATGGTTGATGCTGGTGGAATTAACGACCACTGCACAGGGTTTGCAAAGACTACTGTAATTAACAACTCATTCACTTATACTTAAGCGTAATCTATTCGTGTGAAGAGTTGACTATGGCTGTTGCACATTTTTCCAGTTCCAGAATCCGTGGCTTTACGCTGGTCGAACTCATGGTCACCATTGCTGTTGCCGCCATACTGCTGTCTGTGGGAGTTCCCTCACTCACTTCTTTATATGAAAGCTATCGCAGTAAGTCGGAAATAAGCCGAATTGAACAAGCCCTGTCCTTCGCCCGCAACCAGGCCATCAGCTATGGTATGGAGGTGAAAGTTTGTGGCTATCAGAGTGATACAGGTTGTGCCGCCAATTTTAATGATGGCCTCAAGGTCTATACCGAGGCCGGAGGCAGCGAAAAAATATTGCGGGTAGTGGAAGGCATCGACAGCAAGGATGCCATCGTGGGCAGCAATGTTGGCTTTCGTGCCGATGGCCTAAGCAACACAGGCGAAGTGACCTTTATCTATTGCCCTTCCAAGCAAGCCAATGGCTCAAGAAGTGTGACGGTTTCCAGCTCAGGGATGATCAAATACGGCGCTGATGGCCTGGCCTGCCCAATTTAAATGACAGAGGTCATGCCGGTTTCAGTAGAGTGAATCTATGTCAGAGCCATGATCACAAGTCACTTTAATCTGATGGTGAAGTCAACAGGAAACCCACCTCACCTTCTTCAGTCAGCCCCAGAGACTGCCAACCAAGATGGCGATAAAAGCCTTCGGCGCGGGTACCCGGCTCGGTACTGAGTTGCAGCTTGCTACAGCCTCCGGCATGGAGCCAGTCAACCGCTTGCTGTAACAAGGCCTTACCTATGCCCTTTCCTTCCGACTCCGGCGCGATAAAAAGCGCCCAAATTCTGGCATCATCACGATCGCTACAGACAAAACCCAATAGTTGTGTTTCATCCTCTGCAACCCAAGTGCGCCGCCGACCTGTCAAATAGCTGAGATAGCAAGCTTGAGTGATCCGCCCGGGATCCTGCAGGCGGTTTTCGCGCACATTCAATCTCAACGCCATTATGGCAGGAATATCGCTTAACCTGGCGGTGCGTATGCTTGGGTTCATACAATGATAGTAATAAAAACTGTTCACCATGCTCAAATTAACGCCAATCCGGCGGTTATGTCCAGTCATCAATATATTGTTATCCCAAGAGAAGTTTACTCCAGCCAAGCCATAGAAAGTGGAGAAGGTAACACTGCCAAGCAGCAACCTATTACACTTGCTTACACTAAGGAACACATATCCGGCAACGAACGTGTAATTGTAAGAAGCCTGAATATACGCTAGGTTTATTCAGCTAATTCAGTCAGATAAATCTGGCAAACGTCAGTACACAAGGATGGTCGCCATGAACGAACAACGCCCCGACTTTATCTACCCTCCCGGCTCAGTGCTTATGCACTCTCCTCTGGTGTTAACCCAAGCCGATATGTACGGTTTTTTCCTCAAGGGCAAGCTTGCCAATTTGCAACAGAGTGTCGACCAAACCCTGAACCAGGTCGCCAACAACAAGATGTATTTCAAGGTGTTGTCCCCTTATGTACTGACAACTTTCACTCAAATCGCCAAGGCTTATTCCAGTGTCGAGGTGGATCGCAACAAGGGTTGGATCCAGGAAACCGATATCATCACCTGGGTGATGGTGGGCAAACAGGCCAATCCAGATTCCGGCGAAATCAGCGAAATTCTGTTTCAGCCGCTGCATATCTGGGTCAATGATGCGATGGCATTGATCAATGGCCGCGAGCTGTTTGGTTATCCCAAATACGCCTGCGAATACCGGATGCCAGGCGTAGATGAGCCGCTGACAGAACTGTCGTTGGCGGCCAAGAGTTTTCAAAAATTCTCCCCGGATGCCGAGCTGGCAATGGCACCACTGCTCCAGATTAAGTGCAGGCCGCAGCAGGAGAATGCCCTCTCGCCACTGGAAGCCATAGGCCAAACCTGGGACTTTATTCAGGCCCAAACCGACTTTATTCCCGATCTGGATGCTCTTGGGGCCGAGCAGGTATTCGAACTGCTGTTCAAACCGGCGGTGGAGCAAGTTTTCCTGAAGCAGTTCCCCGACGCTTCCGGCACCAAGGCGGTATATCAGGCGCTGCTGCAGGCGCCCGCCAGAGTCACCAAGGTGCATCATCTGTCGCTGCTGGATAACTCCCTGGTGGCCACAGTCTTTGCCAACGACAGCTTCCCGCTGGCCGAAACCCTGGGGGTACAGCTCGGCGAGCAGCAGGTGTTGCTGCCCTACCATGTGAACTTTGACTTTGAGGTGCCGCCGGGCGAAGTGTTGGTGGACAACTCTATAGTCAAAAAAGAGAAAATTGCCATTCTCGGTGGAGGCGTTGCCGCCATTACCGCGGCCATGTGCCTTACAGAACAACCTGGCTGGCAAAACCGGTACCAGATAGATATCTATCAACAGGGCTGGCGCATTGGTGGCAAGGGAGCCTCCGGGCGCAATGCCGCCATGGGGGATCGTATCGAAGAGCATGGGCTGCATATTTGGTTTGGGTTCTACCAAAATGCCGCGGCCCTGATGCGCAAAGCCTATGAGGAACTGGGGCGAGCGGATGACGCGCCGCTGGCCAGCTTTGTCGAAGCATTCAAGCCCCATAACTTTATTGTGCTGCAGGAACAGATAGAGGGGCGCAGCCTGAGCTGGCCCATAGAGTTCCCGCCCATGCCGGGTATCCCCGGCGACAGTACAGAAACCCTGACGCTGTGGAAATTGGTCAAGGCGGCCTTTTACTGGATCCGTCAATGGCTAAAACAGATGGATGAAGTCGATGAGGCCGTGGCCAAGGATAGCCCCAGAGACTGGTTCACCCGCGACTGGTTTGAACGCCTGAACGATCGCATCGAAGAGGCGCTGGATGACGCCAAAGATAGCCTGGAAACCCTGGGGGACAAGCTGGAGTGCCGCTTCAACCAGCTGATAGGCCAGGAGTGTGACGATCACCACCACGACACTGTCGAGGACGATGGCCTAATCGAGAGTGCCGTCGATATACTGCATCGGCGTCTCAAGCGCCGCTTTGGCGATCACTTGAGTGGCAATGACGAGCTCAGGCGCCTCTACATAGGTGCCGACCTCGGTCTGACCATACTCAAGGGGATGTTTGTCGATGGGGTATTCAAGGGCGGATTCGATGTTATCAACGGCTATGACTACCGCGAATGGCTGCGTCGCCATGGCGCCAGCGAGCGTTACACTGTCGATTCGACACCGGTAAGGGGCTTCTACGATCTGGTGTTCGCCTATGAACAGGGCGATTTCTCCCGCCCCAATGTGGAAGCCGGCACCATAATCCGCTCCATGCTGCGAATTGCCCTCTGCTACCAAGGGGGCGTGATGTGGAAAATGCAGGCCGGCATGGGCGACACAGTATTCACCCCCTACTATGAAGTGTTGAAACGCCGCGGAGTGAATTTTCACTTCTTCCACCAGGTACAACAGCTGCAATGTCAGGGGCAATCCGTCAGCGGCATAGAGATAGTGGAGCAGGCCAGCCTCAAGCCTGGACTCAGCGAGTATCAGCCGTTGGTGGATGTCAAAGGACTCGGCTGCTGGCCAAGCGAGCCTCTGCTATCACAACTGGATGAAACTCAAGCCAGATTAATTGCCGAAAACCGGGTCAACCTGGAACACTTCTGGAGTGATTGGCCGCAGCTGTACCAGCAAGAAACCGGCCACGCTCTGCCGGTGAAGCAGCTGCGTAAGGGGGTAGATTTTGACAAGGTGATCTTCGGTCTATCCATAGGCGCCGTTCCTCATGTGGCTAAAGAAGTGATGACCCAAAGTCCGGCGCTATCACAGGCTGTGGCCAAGGTGCAAACTGTGGCGACCCAGGCCTATCAGTTGTGGCTCAACACAGATCTCAACGGTCTTGGCTGGCAGCTTTTTCCGGCTTCCGGCGAAGAGCCTGTGCTGTCGGCCTTCAGCGAACCCTATGACACCTGGGCCAGTATGGATCAATTGATTGACAAAGAAAGCTGGCCGATAGGCCGCGTCAAGAATGCCAGTTACTTCTGCTCGGCGCTGCCGGTTGCCGAATATCCCCCCAGAGAGCAGAGCGACTTTAACCAGCAAATGAATGCCGTGGCCAAGTCCGGGGCTCTGGGGCAACTCGAGCATCAAATAGGCAATCTCTGGCCGGAAGCCAAAAATGGCTTTGTCTGGGATTGGCTGCACGATCCGGAGGAACGTCAAGGACAACAGCGCTTTGACAGCCAATACTGGCGTGCCAATGTCGACCCGTCCGAGCGGTATGTGTTGTCGGTGAAAGATAGCTCGCGTTTTCGCATCACCACAGACGGTACTGGGCTGGATAACCTCTATGTCACCGGTGATTGGATAAAAACAGGGCTGAATGTGGGCTGCGTCGAAGCCGCAACCATGGCGGGTATGCACACCTCCAAGGCTATCTGTGGCTATCCGCGCCATATCAAGGGTGAGGAAGACTTTTGATAAGCATCCAGGCGAGATTTAGCCGGTTCGACTCAGCTATGAGCTTGCTCTGGACTGAGCTGCTGACTTAGCTCCGGACTTAGCGCAGGAATTAGTCCCGAAATTAGCCCCGAGAGTTCAGCGGGGCAGGCCTTCGGCTGCGGCCAGTTGTCTGGCGTGCAGCTCACGACGACGCAGACTCTTGCACTGATACAAGTCTTTGTCAGCGGCGCGGACCCAATCCTGGACCGTTTCTTTGTCTGTACTGGCCGCAGAGCCATGATTGACACAGAGCTCGGCAAAACCTTCACTGGCAATACGCTGCTCCAGCCTCGGCAGCAAGTTCTGCAGTCGCTGCCCCTCGACTTCCGGCAGTAGCAAAGCAAAGTCATTGCCACTAATGCGAAAAGGCTTGAGCTTGGCTTCAGACCAGCTTTGTAGCTCTTCGGCTACCGCCAACAGCAATCTGTCCCCTTCCCCATGTCCCAGGGTGTCATTGACCCGTTTCAGCCCCTCAATATCCAACAATACCAACAGGTATCCCGGCTTGGGCATGCCACTACTCAGGCAGGAATCCGCCAGACTCTCATCATAGGCCAAGCGGTTGGCAAGACCTGTAAGGCTATCACTGCGAGCTCGTTCCCAAGCGATACCCAACTTGCGGATATACTCCTGGCGCTCCTCCGACAAGAGTTTGAGCTTACTTGCCAACGCCAAGGACAGCAACAGAGCATCGGCAGTGCCACCCAGCAAAGTTGCCAGCTCGGCATATTCAAAAAAGTCCGGGGTGATACCCATGTTACCAGGCAATATGATGATTGCCGGCAGCAGCAAACAGCTGAAGGCCATTATGAAATAACGCGCCGGCGAGAAGCCTTTCATCAGACAGACATTACCGCAAACTATCGCCAGTCCAATCCAGAGCATAATAAGCACTGAAGCAATAATCGCCGTATAGGACAAGAACCAAATACTGGTGGGCAGAGCCAACACACAGGCCCACAACAAGATGCGACTGAGGCGCCAAAGCTTGGGCGAATAGAGAGAAAGCTGCAGAAAATTGTTATAGAACAAAATGTTCAATATGGGCAGGCTGATAAAGAATAGGTGATGCAACTCGAGTTGCCGGAACTGAAACAAGTGCGCGGGCAAGTGGAAGGTCAAGGCCCAGCCGCCGAAGTAAGCCAGCACATAAAGACCGTACCAAAAGAACGCCTTGTCACGGGTGGTAAAGAAGATGAACAGGTTATAGCAGGCGATAAAAATCAAGCCCCCGAGACATAGCACCACGGCTGTGGCATGTCTGTCGGCGCTGAGCCTGTGTTCTATTTCAGGAGCCAGGCGGATCTCGGGTGCCGATGAGTAGTAACGGCTCTCAACCTTGACCACCAGCCAATAATCTATCCCCGGCTTGATGGTGAACCGCCTGCCATAATCAAACAAATACTGATAGTCGGCATCATAGCCCGAGTGGGCTTGCTGTTTGCTACCATCTTGCCCCAGCAGCAAAAGATCTATGGATTCTATAATGGAGTTGCGTACGTCTATGACCCAAGTCTGTTCACGACTTGCCACTCGTAAGGGATGCACCATCCAGTAACTGCCGCCGGTCAAACTCAGGCTGGTTTCCTGTTGCGCCCGGATCCAGGCTGGTACCGCCTCGAACGAAGTCGGTGCCAACTGTTGTGGCTCAGCCTTGAGAATGTAGCTGTTGTCGAGCACCTGAGTGGCCCAGGCACTCACACTAAACTGGAGCAGAACAAACGCCAGCAATAGCCTGAGCAGGGAACCTGGGTGTTTATCCATATTGAAGGGCGAACGTTTGTCTGTCGGCAAATCGATTTCCGTCCAAGACCATGGCGCTATCCTTATCCTTGAGAACACAAACGCCCAAGGCACTGAATCTATTTTTTATTGTTAATGATTTAACTCTATTTCGGCGAACCACATTTTGCAATCCAGCTCACAGCATTCGTGATAAAATTCTGTCAGGAAATGCCAGTTTGCCACGCTCCGGTGACGAAAAAGTGTAATTTCAGTCGATTCTGACCCTATCCCCCACCAACTTGAGCATTTCTGTAGCGACATCCACTTGGTCATCCAATACTAAAAAGTACCATCCCACAGTATTGCCTGTGCCTCTGATACTCAGATAGTTCCCCCAAAACTGCATCCCCGACTTGAGCAAATTATCACGACTGGCACGATTCTCTTCTCTAACTGTAGCAAACAATAGCCGGATCCCCATTTCCCGGGCGATTTGGATCCGTTTTTGGGTCAGGGCCGCCGCAATCCCCCGCCGTCTATAGTCGGGGCGCACCATTAAATATCCGAGCTCGGCGATATCTCCGCAACCGGCCTTGATCACAGCGCAGCCCACCAGCTCCCCGACTCCGTTTTGCGCCACTATCACGGCACGGGAGGCCATGAAGGCCTGATGATCCAAGGGGTGAGCATTATCATCGCGGCTATCAACCAAAGCGCAAGCGGCAGCAATCAAGTCAGGACTTTGGGCCAGGGAAACCGTGATTTCCTGGGCAGGATTAGGCATAAATACTCCTTTGGTGACTATACTTGGCGGATATGTGAGCTATCGAAGGGGACATTCCCCATAAAACCTAACCTCGGCTTAACCAGATTAACGTATGGCTACAGGTAAAAGCCGCAATTAGTTCGGGAAGGTGCGAACAGGTTCCATGTGTGCTCTGCGTAGGCTTACAGGCCAGGATGCAAGGCGTGATTCGCTGCAAATGGCCTTAGTCCTTTGCAAGAAGCACAACACAGCAAACTGGCCTGTAAGCCACGCCCTTCGGGGCTTACACTGCAACCGGCTCTCTGCGTTATCCGACTTTGACAGGCCCCGGCATGCCTTCAGTCAGATGCCTTGAACGCCAATTGCTGTGTAAGCCAGAGTGCCACGAGGACCTGTTTGCACCTTCCTTATGTTAGCCCCATTGAGGGAGTTTGTGGCAGACAACAAACACAATTCTCTGAGTAACCCCGGGTAACCGGGCACTGTCACGCTCCGGGAACAACAAGAGGAACCAAGATGAAAAATCGTATTTCAAGTATCGCACTGCTTTGCGGCTCAGGCCTGTTGCTGACTGCCTGTGGTGGCAGCGACAATGATACCCCGCCGACACCAACACCCAATACCGCCAAAGTTAGCTTCGCCGTATCTGATGCCCCGGTCGACAGTGCCGAAAAAGTGGTCGTGGCGTTTGACAAAATTGAGCTGGTACGGGAAGGACAAGATAACATCTTCCTCGAGGTCTCCGGACCTAACGGCGAAGACTACCGCCAACTGGATCTGCTGGAGTATCAAGGCAGCGACAGCGCTCTCATCCTCAGCGATGCCGAGTTGGAAGTCGGCACTTATTCACAGTTGATATTGCATATACTGGATGAGTCCACCGGCTCAGATCTCAGCTATGTGATCGACGAAACCGGTCAAGTGCCACTCAAGCAGCCCAGTACCAGGCTGCGTTTAGGCAGCTTCGAAGTCGACAGCACCGGCGTCCAGCGCTTCACTATAGAATTTGACCTGCGCCGCAGCCTGGTGGAAAACAAAAATGGTCAGCGCTATAACCTCAAGCCCCACGGCGTATCCATAGTCAACAATGCGACTGTGGCTTCCTTGTCCGGTGAGGTAGATATCAACCTGTTCAACGCAGGTGAATGTGCTGCCGATAGCGGCAACTTTGTCTACCTCTATCCCGGCCACGATCTGGAACCAGCATTACTGACCGATAACCTGGATCCGGATGTCAACCAGAATGCGGTACCAGAAGGCGCCGTAGTGCCATATAACTCGGTCGAAGTGGAGTATGAAGCAGGTAACTTCGGCAAATACGCCTTTGGCTTTATTCCCGCCGGGGATTATACAGTGGCCTTCAGCTGCAGCGCGGAAAATGACGACCCAGAGCAATATGATGGTCTTATTATTCCCAACCCTGCCCCTCAGTTGCATCAGGTCACCCTGAGCAACCAAACCGATACAGTGCAAGACTTCAACGCCATTGTCGCCCAGTAGCTTTCAAAGCCTTTTGTGAAAGGGAGCCTGTGCTCCCTTTTCTTTTGACTGTCTTTTATTGAGCCCACTTTGCAGAAGTGGTCAATGCTGTCACATAAATAGCTAACGACTATAGATACAGCAAGGTTGCCAATCCAAGGAAGGTAAAGAAGCCAACAACATCCGTGACCGTAGTCAGGATCACCGAGCCGGAAAGCGCAGCATCCTGATTAAATTTCTGCAATATCATGGGTACTGCCACCCCGGCCAATGCCGCAACCAGCATATTGACCAAAATAGCCACAGCAATCGTCATACCAATCAGGTTATCGTCAAACCAGAGCCCAGCCACCAAACCTATGAGTACGGCCCAGAGAATACCGTTGAGAGCCCCTATCCCAAGCTCGTTCTTCATCAAGGAAAACAGGTTTCCTATGGAAATCTGTCCCATCGCCATGCCGCGGATCATCAGGGTCAATGATTGCGAGCCGGCAATTCCGCCCATAGAGGCCACTATCGGCATCAATACCGCCAGCGCCACCACTTTTGCCAATACATCCTCGAACAAACCTATGGTGGCAGAGGCCAAAAATGCCGTCAGTAGATTGATCCCGAGCCAAATGGCGCGGCGACGAGCGCCCTTGACGATAGGCGCAAACAGGTCATCGGACTCATCCATACCGGCCGAGGCCATCAAACGCGCTTCATAGTGTTCTCGCACCAAGGCGGTTGCCGTTCGCAGCGTCAAGCGGCCGATTAAGGTGCCTTCTTCATCGACCACCGGCAGCTCAATGTCTGAGCTGTGCTCTATCGCTTCGGCGGCCTCTATCAAGGATGAATCGGCCGACAATACCCGGCTGTCCGGCTCGATAAGCGAAATAAGCGGGGTTTGCGGATCCTGACGAAAAATCTCATAGCGACTGACGGTTCCCTGGTAATGATTATCCTCATCCACCAGATAGAGGTTTTCGCAGCAATCCAAGTCAATACGGCGGAAAAAACGCTGCGCCTGTTCCACCCGGCTTTTGTTACTGAGCACCAAGGCCTGATGTTCTGTGTAACGACCTATTTCATTTTCCGAGTATTGATCATAAAGCTCATAGCGCTTGCGTTGCCGCTCCCCCATTTGCGCCAAAGCACGATCGATAAAGCTGTCGGGCAAATAATCGCTCCATTCGATCATCTCTTCAGCTGACAGTTGCGCCAGTAACAGATCCACCTCTTCCACCGACATCTGCCTAAGAAGGCTCATCCTGGGTTCGGCGCGCATCAAGCTGAGCACAGCTGACCGCTCGGCGAAGGCTATTTGATTCCAGCGCTCATAGCGTTCATCCAGCGGCAAGGATTCCAGCAATAAGGCTATCGTGCCAGGATCGGCCTCTTCTAGGATCTCACCAAAGACCTCGGCCTGAGCTTCGCCCTCCAATAGCGTTAACTGCTGTACCACCTGCCCCACTTCTGCTTGAGGTTGAAGCTCCGGCTCGGCTGCTGTTTGTGTCACTCAACTCTCCTCTCTCTTTCTTTTTAGTATGCGCTTGGGTCAAAATTTAAATTGCGCACAAATAAATTACTAACAATATAGTTTGTGTTATATAGTAAAGCTTCAACCAAGGAGCCACTATGTCTAACTCAATATACGCTATCCCACTTGAGAATATCCAAGGACAACAAACGGATCTCAGCGAATTTCAAGGACGGGTCATGTTGCTGGTCAATACCGCCAGTGCCTGTGGCTTTACTCCTCAGTATGCCGGATTGGAAAGCCTGTATCAGGAATTCAAAGACCAAGGCCTGGTGGTACTCGGCTTTCCCTGTAACCAGTTTGGTGCTCAGGAAAAGGGCAATGAGCAGGAGATCCAGTCCTTCTGCGAATTGAATTTTGGTGTTAGCTTCCCACTGTTTGCCAAGCTGGAAGTCAATGGCCCCCATGCTCATCCCTTGTTTAAACTGCTCAAGCAGCAGGCCCCTGGCGTGTTGGGCTCGGAAAGCATTAAATGGAATTTCACCAAGTTTCTGGTCGATCGCCATGGCAAAGTCAGCAAGCGCTATGCTCCCACAACCAAACCCGAGGCTCTGCGTAATCAGATTATCCAGCTATTACAGGATAAATAATCAATTGAAAAATAAACTAATTAAAAAAACATGATTATTTTTCGCCATTCAGGGGGAACCAAAACATCACTGCAGACTCCAACATAGTGAGCAGTGAATTTACTTTTTCATGTTCATCATTCTCCCTAAGGGGCTTCTAGCGCGGCCCCATTGATCTTCGATAGATCATAAGGCAGTCCTTAATGGCTGCCTTTTTTTATGCCTGCCAGCTCCACATGAAAAATCTCTTTATGGCTGAACTTTTTCTCTCCGAATAGCTCTGAATAAGTGAAGCGATTTTAACGGTTTCATCATCATCTCCCTTTTGGACTGAGCTACTGGAGCTAGCGCCCAAGATCTTCGTCCCCTGCATTTTTTAGGCAGTCCTTTGGACTGCCATTTTTATTCTCTATTTTCATGCTGTTTGGAGACTTGCCTTTAATCATGCTTGGCATGTCGCAGATAAAAATTTATCCACCAGGGAAACTTTTTCGGCAAAGCCGACTCTGAATTGCTGAACCTTTTTCAAGTGTTTCATCATCACCTCCCTTGGATGGGAGCCCGGCGCTAGCGCAGCGGGTTTTCATTCTTTGCACGACTTTTTGTACGAATCAGTTTTGTACGACCTTATATGGCAACCCCTTGGGTTGCCATTTTTTTATCCCCGCTTTTCAGCCGCAAACCAAGGTCAGCAAAAAAATTTCTCTTTCCAGGAAACTTTTTCGGCAAAGCCGACTCTGAATAACAGAACCTTTTTCAAGTGTTTCATCATCACCTCCCTTGGATGGGAGCCCGGCGCTAGCGCAGCGGGTTTTCATTCTTTGCACGACTTTTTGTACGAATCAGTTTTGTACGACCTTATATGGCAACCCCTTGGGTTGCCATTTTTTTATCCCCGCTTTTCAGCCGCAAACCAAGGTCAGCAAAAAAATTTCTCTTTCCAGGAAACTTTTTCGGCAAAGCCGACTCTGAATAACAGAACCTTTTTCAAGTGTTTCATCATCACCTCCCTTGGATGGGAGCCCGGCGCTAGCGCAGCGGGTTTTCATTCTTTGCACGACTTTTTGTACGAATTAGTTTTGTACGACCTTATATGGCAGCCCCTTGGGTTGCCATTTTTTTATCCTGCTGCTCAACTCACCCAGGTAAATAAATAGTTGATGCCAATATTGCCATTCAAGAAAATGAAAAGACTGAGTCAAACTCACTGCAACATCATAATATGGCAGACTTTTCTGGAATCTACTGTTCGGAGTGAAACAAATAAAATGAATTATTTTGCTTGGTGCGGGAACTCGCGGAAAAATCGGTAGTCAGAATTAGTGAACCGAGTGTTTCATCATTATCCTCCCTTCAAGATGGTTTCTAGCGCACCATCCAGAGTTTAGATTGAACTCTGACAGCGACCCAAATGGGTCGCTTTTTTTATGTCTCTATTTTACTGCTTGTCAGGCCCATTGAGGCGATGCTTGTGAACTTTGCAGAAGCGTGGTCAGCATATTAGCCAATTTATCCAGCGCTAGTTTTAACCCCTTTGGCATACTTTGAACATCTATGCCAAGCAGCAAGTTTTTAACCTCGAGTCCCAATTCGGTATCGCCTTCTATACTCAGTCGGCGCTGGAAGAATAGAGTGTCCGGATCCTCTTTGGCGGCTGCCACCAGCAAGAGTTCGGCGCTATTGGCACTGAAAGTGACTTCCGGAGCCGTAAAAGGTCGCACCTTGAAGCCCTGTTTGAAGCTGACTTCAAATGCCAATTCCATATCCTCGACCCGGACGCCAACCCATTGGTCTTCAAGAAAATCCAACTCGCCATCCTGAACCTGCTCGCTAAGCAATACCGCCAACAACTGTTGCAGTACACCCGCCTTGATAGTGAAAGGAACCAAATTCAGCGGTTTCCCGGCCAACTTGGGAGCCAGGGTGAGAATATCGCGCGCCGCCTTGGCGGCTAAAGCCGTGCGCATCTTGAGTTACTCCTGATAAAAAAGCCCAAACTCTGGCAGTCTAACTAAGTTTTATGGTTATAAACCTGTTTTATATCAACTCTATGAGATCCAAAGGTCGATAAACTGCTGCTTTGTTTGCAATTAGGGAGAAAGTTAACATGGAACTCCTGTGTCCGGCCGGGAACTTGGCTTCACTCAAGGCCGCTCTCAACGCCGGCGCCGATGCCCTCTATCTGGGGTTGAAAGACGATACCAACGCCCGCTCATTTGCCGGGTTGAACTTCACACCGACCAAGCTGCAACAGGCAGCCAAAGAGGTAAAGTCACAAGGGCGCAAACTGTATCTGACTATTAATACCTTTCCGCAACCGGGTGAAGAGAAACGCTGGTATCAAGCCGTCGATCTGGCCGCCAACACAGATATTGATGGGCTGATCATGGCCGATCTGTCGCTGCTGGATTATGCCCATAATCACTACCCTCACCTGCCGTTGCATTTGTCGGTACAAGCCAGCGCCACCAATATCGGCGCCTTGTCGCTCTATAAGCGAGAATTCAACATTGAGCGCGCCGTACTTCCCAGAGTGCTTTCCATCAAGCAGGTCAAGGATCTCGCCAAAGCCAGCCCGGTTGACCTGGAAGTGTTCGCCTTCGGCAGTCTATGCATTATGGCCGAAGGACGCTGTCAATTATCTTCTTATGTGACCGGGGAATCTCCCAACTCAGGAGGTTCCTGCTCACCGGCAAAACATGTGCGCTGGCAGGAAAATCAAGGCTGTCGCCAGACCCGTCTCAACGAAGTCTTGATTGACAGCTCGGGGTTGAATGAACAGATGGGCTACCCTGTGGTATGTAAGGGACGATATCTGACCGAAGAAGACAGCCAGCCAGGCTTTTTGCTGGAATCCCCCACCAGCCTCAATACTTTGGACTTACTGCCGGAACTGGCTCAGGCTGGCATAGTGTCGCTCAAAATTGAAGGTCGCCAACGCAGCCCCGCCTATGTGGAACAAGTTACCCGGGTTTGGCGCCAGGCACTGGACACCTATCAGAATGCGCCTGAGCGGTTCCAATCCAAACCAGAATGGCATGCCGCACTGGCCAAAGTATCCGAGGGACAAACCACTACGCTGGGTGCCTACGAGCGCAGCTGGCAATAGGAAGTTTTCTATGAATATTTCTCTTGGCCCGCTGCTTTATTGCTGGCCTAAAGCACAGGTACAAGCCTTTTACCGTGAAGTAGCAGACAGCACTATTCCACTAATTTATCTGGGAGAAGCCGTTTGTAGCCGCCGCAGGCAGATGAAGTTTGCCGATTATCTGGCCCTGGCCCATGAACTCAAAGACGCCGGTAAACAGATCGTACTGTCAACCTTGGCCTTGATAGAAGCACAATCCGAGCTTAAAGAGCTTAAGAAACAACTTGATAATGGCGAATTTATGGTTGAAGCCAACGATATGGCCGCCGTAGGTATGGCGCGAGAACAGGGACTGCCCTTTGTCTGTGGCGCCAGTATCAATAACTACAACAGAGCCAGCCTGGACAAACTGCACCAATGGGGCATGCAGCGCTTTGTGATGCCCATTGAGCTGTCAAAGACTTGGCTACAGAAAGTCACTACTCCCGCACCAAGCTTTGAAGTCGAGTTATTGGGCTATGGTTATTTGCCCTTGGCCCACTCGGCCCGCTGTTTCACTGCCCGCCATCGGGGACTGGCGAAAGATGACTGTCAGACAATATGCATCCAGCACCCCAAAGGCCTGGTCGCACAAACCCAGGAGCAACAGCCGCTATTGCGACTCAACGGTATCCAGACTCAATCGGCAGGCCGCTGCGATCTCAGACGGGATATTCCAGAAATGAAACGTTTGGGCGTTGACTGGTTCAGGGTATCACCCGATGGCCATGATTCTATCGCTCTGGCGGAATCTTTACGGCAAGATGCAGGGAGTGAAGTCGACGCCGAAACGAGCAATGAAGCCTGTAATGGATACTGGCACGGCGCGCCAGGCATGGTCTATAGACGTTAAATCAAAATCTTAAGCAAGCTCGTGTTTGGGCTTTTAATATGGATGTTCAACAGGCTCCTGTTCATCGGGAGCCTCTTTTGTACACAGTAGCAAACACAGGACCCAGAGCATAAAACTGCCGAGTCCCAGCCATACCAGCACCGCCGGCAACCAAAAGTCGGGGCGCGGTAATTGCAGCACCAACTCATAGTAAAAAGGATTGTCCCCCTCGGTAATACCAAGTTCCAGATATGGCAAAAACAGAAAAGCGCCCAAACTGATGCCGCTGATAAGCGCCGGGATTAAGGTCCATAAGGTGGCCGCGACAAAGGGGCGTTGTACTAGATAAATTAGATAGCAGCCTACGCTGATACAGCCAAAGATGAAAAACCACTTCAACATCATAGTGTGGAGATGATAGACATTGACCGGAAATAAGCCCACCCCGGCGAGCGCCATACAGGTCAGAGTCAAACTGAGATAAAGAAGATGACCACTCAATTGGCGAGATAGCTGCAGGATAAACAACCAGCAGAGTACCAAACTCAGGCTGCCAAAGAACAGACCACCATTAAGAACCACTGCCAAAGATGAATGACCATAACTGCCCAATTCACTCAAACTGTGATTGAGTAAACTGAAGCCCCGGCCATCGCCACTCTGATAGCCCAAGATAACCAACCCCAGGCCCAGCAGCAGTCCAAAGAGTCCCAGCAAACCAAAGCTCAACGCCATTCTTGCCAGTCTCTGTCTTCTTAACATGCCAGTGTTTGCCCCGGATTAGGTTTCTGCAGTCTAACTTACATGCTCCAGATTTTTTTTAAAGTCCGGGCAAGGTCTTTTTGCGTTACTGATCGCTTATTTACCCGAGTTTAAACAACAAAAGTCGCTCCCGGTCGAATTATTGCATTTTGGCACCAGAGTATAGATTCCGGTTCGTTGGCCCCTGGCTTATTCAGCAACTAATTGATGATATTGATTCTAATCGTCAAGATGATGACAGCCACGGAAATTGACATGGCTTGTCCAAGGGCAAAAATGCACCAGCAGATTCCACTGTAGTCAGCCGATAGCCAGTTTATTTATAGCGTTTTATCCCGGCCAAAACACTGACCACAGAATTTTACAATTAGTATTCATATCAATGATATGCAAATACTGGTTCCTAAAAGATTTGTCAAAAAAGCCCTCCCCCCAATAACCACAAAAATGTTATGCTTATCACACTTAAAACGATAATAAGGCCTGAATCAACATAGGGCCACTAACTCTGAGCCGGAATAAAGATGTCCACAAGGAATTCCACCACTACGGACAGGGAAGTCTGTCTGCAATCCACCGACGAACTCATTTCCACCACAGATCTTCGCGGCGTTATCACTTACGTCAACCCTGCCTTTGCCAAGATCTCGGGTTTCTCTGAAGTCGAGCTATTGGGCCACAGCCACAACATGGTTCGCCATCCCGACATGCCCAAGGCAGCCTTTGCCGAAATGTGGCAATGCCTCAAGGCGGGCCAATCCTGGCGGGGATTGGTCAAAAACCGTTGTAAGGATGGTGGTTTTTACTGGGTCGATGCTTTCGTTTCCCCCATCTTTGAACAGGGAAAAATCATTGGTTATCAATCCGTCAGGGTTAAGCCCAGCCAAGAGACTGTTAAGCGGGCCATCAAAGTTTACCACCGTCTGAACCAAGGGAAAGAAGTCAAAGATCCACTGACGCTGACACAAAAACGCTTGCTTTCAGCACTGATGGCTGGGGCTGGTCTGCTGCTCTGTGGTTATATTTGGGGATGGGGAGTGATGTTGGCCGGGGCCATATTGATGGCGCTCAATCTGGCAATCTTCTATGACGAAGCCTTTCGTATTCCCGCCCGACTGATGACACTCAAGCAAGAGTACGACTCTATCAGTCGCTTCATCTATGCCGGGCAAGACACCTCATCTGTGCTCGAATTCCAGTTACAACGTAAAGCTGCCATGCTTCAAGGCGTATTGGGCAGGACTCAGGATCAAGCTCTGAAAACCAATGATATTGCCGCTCAGTTGGTGGTGGCCACCGAGCAGGCCAGAGTCGGCATGGATCTGGAGCAGCAACAGATGCATCAAATTGCCAGCGCTATCGAAGAGTTGCACGCCACAATCAGTGAGGTAGCCGACAATACTCAGGCTACTTCTGGCCGTATAGATGAGGCTTATGGCCTCTGTCGTCAAAGCCGGGATGTGATGCATCAGAACAGCAAACATATTCTCCACCTAGCCGATGATGTTGCCAGGGCGGCTTCCAATGCCAAGCATCTGAACGATGAAGCTCAGCAAGTTGCCAATGCCATGTCGGAAATCGATGCCATTGCCGATCAAACCAACTTGCTGGCCCTCAATGCAGCCATAGAAGCAGCCAGAGCCGGTGAACAGGGACGCGGCTTTGCCGTAGTCGCCGACGAGGTCAGAGCCTTGTCGGCTCGAACCCAAGAGTCCACCAAAAGCATTTCAGCCAGCATAGAGACTATGTTCAGCATGCTGACCAAGTGGGCCACTGAGATGGAAGCCAGTAGACACCAAGCACAGAAATGTGCAACCGAAGCATTATCGGCAGTAGAGTCCATCAACACAGTTAACCAGGGAATGAGTGAAATACACGATCTCGCCAGACAAAATGCCGTGGCAGCCACTCAGCAGGGGCAAGTGGTACAGGAAATAGCAAGTGGCATCCAGATGATTCATGGCGCCACCCGTGACAACGTTTCTGCCCTAGGTCAAGTAGAGCACGCCGTATTGCAATTAAAGGCCAGTGCCGACAGGTCATTGAATCTGAGACAAACCTTCGGTTAAGGCTCAATCCTGGACTTGACTCGAGCAACAATTATTTAACTATTTATTTTTGAAGACTTTTTTATTAGGAACTGCTCAAACAATAATTACGCAAATACTGCTAATAACTATGCTGTTGTGATCAAAGAGACAGAACTGACAGCGAATGAATTTACATAGCCGCATTAAGGGGGTAATCTTGCCCCCTTAAATTCTGGGGCTGGCTGAATGAAAATGCATCCAAAGCCAATATTGCCCCTGGCGAGTAACTTTTTACTCATTCATTAGTGTAAATTCAGGGTGTAACAAACGTGGCAAACGAAAAACAACCCCGCAACATAGCAACCATACTCACCTTCCTGGTGCCATCCCTGCTCGGTGTCTTACTCTTTATGACACCTATCAGTTATAACAACGAACTGACGATCCCTGTAGCTGTGTTGGCCGGTGAACTCAAAGGTTTGCTCAATGATTATCTGACCGGCATAATTTGCGCCATAGTAGTATTTATGGCCACTGCCAGTGTATTGGTAAAGCTCCTTCGTCCCGGCTTCGTCCGCCACAGCAAGTTTCTTAACTCTCTGTTGAATATCAGCCCTGCCTGGCTCTTGGTTAGAGTATTGGGAGCAATATTTATCTGCCTGACCTTCTTCCAGGTTGGCCCTGAGATACTCAGAGCCGATTCCACCGGCGCCTTGGTAATGAATGACCTGCTGCCGCTACTCTTCTGTGTGTTCTTTTTTGCCGGTATGTTCCTGCCTTTATTGCTCAATTTTGGCCTGCTGGAACTCTTCGGTACCTTACTGACCAAATTGATGCGACCGGTATTTAACCTGCCGGGACGCAGCGCCATCGACTGTATGGCCTCTTGGCTCGGGGATGGTAGCGTTGGTATTCTGCTCACCAGCAAGCAGTATGAAAACCGCTTCTATACCCAACGTGAAGCGGCGGTTATCGGCACCACCTTCTCGGCAGTCTCTATCACCTTTACCCTTGTGGTGCTCACTCAAGTAAAACTGCAGGCGATGTTTGTGCCCTTCTACCTGACGGTCTGTCTGGCCGGTATTGTTGCCGCCATAGTTGTGCCCAAGTTGCCGCCGCTGTCACGCAAAAAAGATCTCTATATTGATGGCAGTCCCAGGCAGAAAGATGATGAGTCACTGCCGCAAGGCCATAACTCCCTGTCCTGGGGGCTGGAACTGGCGCTCACCAAGGCAGCCAATACCGGCGGTATATTCAAGGTGCTCTCCGAAGGGGTAAAGAATGTCATCGATATGATCTTCGGGGTACTCCCTGTCGTGATGGCAATAGGCACCATAGCTTTGGTCATCGCCGAATACACCCCGGTATTTGACTATCTTGGCATGCCTTTTATTCCGCTGCTGGAATTGATGCAAATCCCCGAAGCAACACAGGCCTCCAAGACTATAGTCGTTGGGTTTGCCGATATGTTTATCCCCTCGATTCTGGCCACCAGCATAGAAGCCGACATAACACGTTTTGTGATTGCGGCGCTGTCGGTCACCCAATTGATCTACATGAGTGAAGTAGGCGCTTTGCTTATCGGCAGCAAGATACCGGTGAAAATTTGGGAGCTGTTCGCCGTCTTCCTGCTACGTACTCTGGTCACCCTGCCGGTAATTGCCGGAATGGCACATCTGCTGTTCTAGGGGCAATGTAACCTAACCTCCCGACAACGGCCGCTACATGCGGCCGTTTTTGCAGCATCAACTATGAAATCCCCCCCCGTAAGTATCTGTGTCACCGCGGCTTCGCATCTGGCAGAGAATGTTAAAGCCTTCAACAAGTGCTTGTACGCCAAGGATGTCGATCAGCAAGATTTGCGAACAGTACCAAAGTGAAATGGCCGATTACAGCCGACTGATGCTGACTAACCTGGAGCGCGCCGCCAAGCGGAGCCGCAGCTTCAAACAGCTCTCCGTCGAGAGAGTCCCATGAACAACTGCGGGAATTTAAACTGGTGACTCAAGTGCTTGGCGGCGAGATCCGCCTGATCAGTGCACCGGGGCATGGCAGCGAATTCCGCATCATATTGCCAAATGATATCGAGATGAGTTCGGGGCGTCACAATAAGGTCATCGAGACGTCACTTCAAGGTCAAATAACTGACTTAGAGTCTTTCACAGTCAAACCCGTTTCACTGGTTTTATCCAGGAGCCGCGATGAAAGACAGCAAGTCATTGGTCAACAAACCATCGACATTTCGCCCATACTCCCGCCGCGCAGCCGAGCCTGTCATCAAGCTCAACGCCCTCTGGCTCTCGGATATTCACCTGGGCAGCATTGACTGCAAGGCCGAATACCTGCTGCACTTCCTAAACAGCGTTCAGCCCAAGGTGCTGTATCTGGTGGGGGACATAGTCGATATCTGGGCCCTCAAACGCCGGGTATTCTGGCCCGAGAGTCACAACCAACTGCTGCAAAAACTGCTGCAGATGGCACAGAGCGGCATCAAGCTGGTGTATCTGCCCGGCAACCATGACGAGCTGTTTAAGGACTACCATCAGCTGCAACTCGCCGACGTCATTATCAGCAAAGAGTACCGACATCAAACCCTGAGCGGCAAAACCTTGCTGATGCTGCATGGCGATCAGTTTGACTCCGAAGTCTGTATCGGCCGCATCACCGCCCGCCTCGGCGATCACCTCTACGATGTCTTGATGTTTCTCAACCGCCAACTGCACAAGGTTCGCCGCCGTCTCGGGTACCCCTATTGGTCTTTGGCCGGTTTTATCAAGCAAAGAGTCGGCAAGGCCCAGCAAGCCATCAACAGTTTTCGCGAAGCCGTGGTGCGCTATGGCCGCAAGCAGAAGGTGGACGGCATCATCTGTGGCCATATTCACCAGCCCGAGCTCACGGAAATGAGCGGCTTTATCTATGCCAATGATGGTGACTGGGTAGAGAACTGCACCCTATTGACCGAAACCCTCGAGGGCGAGCTGCAACTCGAGCGCTGGAATGAACAACTGGGCCGGACCGAAGTACTGAAACGCTTCGCCTGGCAGAGACAAGAACAACAAGCTGCTTAAATCAGGTACCCCATTATGATGTTTACCGTCGATAAAGTTGTGGAATCCAATCTGCCCAATATCAACAGCAAGCCTTGGCTCGCCAAGCCAACCAAGGCCTTACTGCGTTATCTGCTCAATGAGCGGGAGTGCAATGATATCGCCGGCCAATTCAGTTTTCTCAAGGGCGTGGATTTTGTTGAACAAGTGCTGGAAAGCTTTGCCGTCAGCTATACTGTGCCGGACAGTGAGGTGGAAAACATTCCCCATCAGGGCCGGGTCGTTATCTTCGCCAATCATCCAATAGGTTCGCTGGATGCTCTGGTGCTGATAAAACTTATCAGCGAAGTCAGGCCTGACATTAAAGTAGTTGCCAACGAGCTGCTGATGACACTGACGCCACTGCACAACATCCTGCTGCCGGTTCGCAATATGACAGGCGGCACCCCCAGACAACACCTGGAGAAGATCCATCAACATCTGCGTAGTGAAGGCGCTGTGCTCATCTTTCCATCGGGTGAGGTTTCCCGGCTCAGACCAAACGGCATTCGCGATACCCAGTGGCAAACCGGCTTCCTGAAGATGGCTATCAGCTGCAATGCGCCGCTGCTGCCCATGTATGTCGATGCCAAGAACTCGGCGACCTTTTACGGCGCTTCCATGTTATATAAACCTTTGGCTACCCTGCTGTTGGTCAAGGAGATGTTTAAACAAGCCAGTAACACTTTGCCGGTGCGTATCGGCGAGCTTATCCCGGCAGAAGCGGTCAGCGGCAGTAACTTCCCGCTCAAAACCCGGGTCAGTCTGCTGAAGAACCATCTCTATCGCATCGGCAAGAATCGTAGCCCACTTTTCAACACCCAGAGCGCCATCGCCCATCCGGAAAAACGTCGTGAGTTGCAACAGGCTTTACTGCAGTGCGAGCAGCTTGGTCAAACTCAGGATGACAAGCAGATTTTCCTCTACCGCCATCAGGGCAGCAGCCCTGTGATGCGGGAGATAGGTAGGCTGCGGGAACTGGCTTTCCGCGCCGTAGGTGAAGGTACGGGAAAACGCAGAGACATAGACAGGTACGACTCCAGTTATCTGCACCTGGTGCTCTGGGATCCCAAGGAGCTGGAAATAGTCGGCGCCTACCGCTTTGCCGAAGTTGCGAACTTGCACAGTGCCGGAGAAAGCCTCTACAGTGAGTCACTGTTTCACTATCAAGCTGAATTTTCGCCCTATTTCACCAAGGGCCTGGAACTCGGCCGCAGCTTTGTACAGCCTAAATATTGGGGGAAGCGCAGTCTCGATTACCTCTGGTACGGCATAGGTGCCTTTCTGGCTCGTCATCCCGGCTACCGCTATCTATTCGGCCCGGTGACCATAAGCAACCAACTGCCGGCACCAGCCAAGGAGATGTTGGTGCACTTCTACCTGCAGCAGTTTCCCTGTAAGACACAACTGGCACAGTCTTTCGCGCCTTTTGGTCTGTCACCTGAGCGCCAGACTGAGCTGGACAAACTCTATATCGATTCGGATTATCAAGACGCGTTTAAACAGCTCAAGCAGACCCTTGCCAGTATGGGAGCCGCTGTGCCAACTCTCTACAAGCAATACGGCGAACTTTGTCAGCCTGATGGGGTGCGCTTCCTCGCCTTTGGAGTGGATGCCGACTTTGCCGACTGTATCGATGGCTTGGTGCTGGTGGACTTGGACAAACTCAAGTTCAAAAAACGCAGCCGCTATATCGATTGCCATCTGCAGGAGCTCAATCAGCAAGATGAAAATGCTCTGAGTTAGCATTATTGACAGGGCTCTGATATAACAAAGGAAAGGTTATGGAGGATCCCTATGCAGCTCTGCATCGCCGATATCATGATCACTCGGGTTGTCACAGTGGAAATGGACGATCGCCTGAGTGTGGCCAAAGAGATATTTCATCATGCAGGCTTTCATCACTTACTGGTAGTGAATGATGAAGGCAAGCTGGAAGGCGTCCTGTCCGAACGTGATCTGCTGCGGGCCTTAAGCCCCAACCTTGGCAGCGATACCGCCAGCAGCAGAGATCTGGAAACCCTCAATAAGCGGGCACACCAAGTAATGAGCCGTAACCCTGTAACCGTTGCGCCACACGTAGGCCTGGCGCAGGCTTCCAGGCTCTTATTGGAGAAAGATATAGGTTCACTGCCGGTACTGGAAGACGGCGAAATTGTCGGTATAGTGACCTGGAAGGATCTATTGCGAGCCTATTGCTGTTAACCCGAACTGGCTCAAGTGTCATGACTTAGGGAAAATTATCTTAGAGTCATCTCATCCAACTTACGAGCCTTCTCAGAGCTGAATGCTTCCTTGAGCAACACACACTCTCTGGCTTCCCTGATAAAGTAACGCTTACCGCGGGCATCCTTTAACGACTTACCGCTCAAACGCGCCATAAATAGCTGCTGCTTGTCCAAGTCCCAGCGATAAAAGGCAATCTGCTCTCCCTTGCTGGTAATCAAGTGACATTTAACATCCTGCCGCTCGGCGGCTTGGGCTGTAAATAGCATACCGGGCAGTAGGAGCAACAAACCATATTTAATTGATCTAATCATTTCCAACACTCCGTTGAAGCACCACTTTTAATCCCGGCATCGGTCAAGGTCAGCGTTTTACACTTACTGTCGCGGCTGGCCTGCGCTCCTTGTGCCGTTGCGGTCAGGGTGAAATCCGCTGTGCCGGTTGACGCGATACTGTAATGACCATTCTCAGTAATAAAGGGACTGGCATTGAGCCCCAGTTTGGTCATATCCGTGGCATAAGTGCGATTATCCAAATAGTATTGCTCCTGCAGATTGGCCAGTCGCATCAAGGCCGCATGAGCCTCGGAGCGAGTACTCTTGGCAATGTACTGCACATAAGATGGATAAGCGATAGACGCCAGTATGCCGATAATGACCACAGTGATCATGACTTCTATCAGGGTAAAACCCGCTGGTCTTTTCATCTCTTATCCTACTCATTTACATGGTAATAAATTCGATTGGTCGTTAAACCACTTCCCAGAGAAATTGTTCCTTTACAATCACCATTTTCACACTCACCCTTTCCTACGCCGATAATATATGCAGTAGGATCCTCATCAGTCTCTGGTTTAGGGATAACTATTTGAGGAGTATCTGGCACTCTCTCCCCAACATCATAAAAAACTTCACTAAAACTGCGTGTTCCCTTATGCAAGTCAAATACATATAAACGGCCTTGACCGGCAAATCCACATATCCCTGCATCTAAATCTATATCTGAATTAACTGGCGGAACAAAAGATGTAAAATACACCTTGCCGTCAAAAATTAATGATGCTGATAGGGATTTTTCCCCTGAAGATCCAAAATTATAAAACCATCCTCTTTTTGTTCCAAAGGCAACATCCTCAGATTGAGATGCAGGAGCCGACGACGTAACATCATACAAATCTTCAAGACCCAGTGGCTGTGGAGTACCGTCTGAAAAATATTGAGTCACAACATTTCTATCTTGAAATACATAAAACATATCGTCTGTTGCTGTACCTAGAGGATGAGTTCGATTCCCGCTACCAATAGCTACTGCATCATAAGGGATATTTTGATAACTTAAAGCCCCATTATCACTATGTATATTGCTGAATTGAGTCTGAGCCACAACTGGCTCAACAAAAAACATTCTATCATTAGGAGAACCTGAGGTAGCAATAGAGGCAAACATAAAGATAGGCCATTTAGACATCTCATTACTAGGCATATCGACTCGCCATATTTGCCCACTCACATCTGAAGCGTAAATTCGGTCACTTAAACCGTCATTATTACTATCAAGTACTGCGACTCTATTGGGAATGCTACTCATCCCAACTTCAGACCATTTCTTTATCAGTTCACCAGTAGCAGCATTGATTATATATATAGCATTACCAGCTCCTCCAGAAAAAGCCATCCCCCCGCCAATTATCAACACTGGGCCACTAACACCTGGGATATGAGTAATGACAGGTTCAGACCATGACTCACCTAGCTCCTCAAACCCAGCACTGTCAGAATTAATCATCCATTTAAAAACTGGGCTATCTGGGTTTGTTATATCTAATGAATAATATGAACTCCCCCCTCTTCGCATACCTAAATAGACCCAAGCCTTAGACACTTTTCCGGCTGAGTCTGTTTCAGTATAAGCGATAGGAGACAAATCCATTCCATAAACACTATGTACTCCAGTTTCATAGTTTCTACGCAACTCAGGGACATTTCCCCATAATTCATTGGGTATGAATGCCCATGACTCTTGAACATTACCAATAGAATAATCACCGCTTCCTGAATCTGAGTCTTTAAACATGTGTACTAAACCCTGATTAGTACCAATTAGTATTCTAACATCAAGATTTTCTCCTTTATCATCTGGAGTTCCACCAAAGTTAATTGCCAAGGGTTTGGAGTGGAGAGGATCACCCATTATATCTTCTCTAGCTTCTGATGTAATGCTATCACCATCATCATCATCCACATCAACGCCATATAACCAATCTAGATCATCTTGAGAGTAAGCAGAGCTAAAGCTTGAGCTTTTTAAGTCTACCAAACCATTGCCTACATTAGTCTTTATCGCTCTACCTTTTAAACTATCCTGTAAAGTTGGAAGCACTCCGCCTGAGTTAACCTTATTACCATCAATCTTATTCCCAGAACAAGCGTTCCAATAAGTACACACGGTCGGTGCAATATTTCCGCTAGGATCAATTGCGTTAGTAGTGCCGCCAGGAGCAACAATTTCTCCAGATGAGTTAACTTTAAGCTTCTTAAGATTACCGCTCCACCTGGGCCCCTCACCGGGTAAAAACATCGCGAAATAAGCAGAATTATAAGTTTGAGTTTTATCAAAGTTATTGCTGGCAATACTTGGTGAGGTAAAAGAAGAGTCTATTGATAAAATTGACTTCAGAGCATCATCCATAGCTCCAACTAAATCTAACCCAGTTTTAGCAACATAATAACCTTTAGATATACCATTGTCATTTCTTGGATTACCTCCTCTAAAAGCCGCCTCCTCTAAAAGAGCTGCGGCCGTCTCCGCGCCTTCGGAGAAACCTATTGTAAAAACTCGCACATTCTGTTTATTATCTATCCCGGTTGAGTCTTTAATACCTTTAACCAAGTCATTGTTATACATGTAAGCAGCTAATGCTGGAAAATAACTAACCTCTTCCTCACCATCATCATTCACAAACTCAAACCCAGAATAATCAGCAGCACTATCTGAAGATGAAGTCAAAGATAAAATATTCGCATTAGCGCTATTATCTAAAGTTGGTGCTCCATCTGTAATATAGATAACATATGCGGTATCAGGGCATTTTTTAAACGGTGATGAGTAATTACCTGAAGATATAATACTTGGCGGGTTATTAGGAATGTAGTCATCAATATTGAAAAGACCTTTCCCATTAGCATCTTTATTGCCATATGTTACAGGCCCACCACTAAAGTATTGATATGCTTCATACAATGTTTCACATAAGGGGGTATTGGTCTGCGCCGGCATACCATTAATTAATGATGTAAGACTGGTTAGATTACCATCGGTCATTTCCGCTATATCGAATACGATTCTACCACCATTCGCATCACCCTCTTCAGGGTAGTTAAGATTAAATACGGCTAAACCCGCATCGATTGGAATAGCCAAATCTGTAAGAGCTGAAACTAAAGCCTCCTTTGCGACCTCAAGCCTTGTTCCAGTTCCACCACTATTTTTACCATCTTCAGTTGTTGTTACCCACTCATACCAAACTAGATAATGAGCAGTATACAGGGTGACAGGAGACCCCTTTCCGAAATCAGTATGGTCTAAGCTGTACTGACTAGCGACATCGTCCGTATCTACTGTATACATATCTTTTGAATCTATAGGATACCCTAAACGAAAATCTCCACCCTTCTTATTTTTCCCAGGATTGCCAGGATTTTCATTTAATACATCCTCGTAACAATCAACAATCTGCCCTTGATTAAACCCTTCATTATCTGCCAGAGAATACCATTTACCGGAATTCCCTTTCAGTTTAAACTCCCGCAAATAGCCAGTATATCGCCCTCTAGAAGTTAATGCATCAGCGGCAAGCTGACAATTATTATTATCACTATAAAATCTACGGGACTCTGTTGGGTCATCAGGCACAGGCATAGTACTCGTATTATCTATACCTCCAGCGTTCCAATATATACCTTTTTCATTAATATAGCCTGCATATCCAGTAAGGTAATCAGAAAAACCATCAGCGTACGTGCAACGTTTATTATTATAATCTTCTTCAGAGCAGTATGAACTTATAGCATTTTCATCTTCGGTGGACATACTCCCCGAATTATCGAAGATAAATAGCACTTGCGGACGTTTACCACTTCTGACTGTAGAATCAATTAGGTAAAGTTCTGTATCATCAGCAATAGTAACTCCAGAAACTACAACCATGGCCATCAGAACACTTAGTAATAGTTTATTAAACATAATTTTAGTTTCCTGTAAGTATTTGCTGTTCAACTCCGGATGCAACCGTTAACGAACCTAGGCTATCGCGGCCATAACTGACTGTACTTGTTATCTGAAATCGGCGACAACTCACTAAATTGGCTCCGGTAGCATTGGAGGTTCTTTGACAACTAACATCCTTCACCCCTGTTTCCGGTAAAGGCGAAATAACCTGCTTACCATAAAATCTGTCCAAACCCACTTCATCTTTAACATTCGCAAATGGCGCCCCGGCATACTCTGTAATAACCGCCTGCAACCCACCATCGGCCAAGGCTTTGGCTTCCACCCGCTCGGCACCGGCGCCGGCCATGCGCAGCGACTGACTGGAGTTAACCGCCAGTGCCACACCAATTAAGGTCAAAATAATCAGGAGGATAAGTGCAAAAAAAAGTACAACTCCCCGCTGCTGCCTTATCTTCATCTACTTAATTCCTTATCAACACCGGGTTTTCAAGCACCACAGTGGTCGAAACCACCTTACGGCGGAAGTGATCAGGTTTTACATTGTCATTCTTGTCAGGCCTTGGGTATGTAATTGTTTTATCGCCTATTTGATAGGTATTCTCATTTATATATGCCTTGTCCTCTGCAACTGAACGTACCAGTAAAAAGACTCTCAAGGCCACAATTCGCTGAAACAGCTGGTTATCCCACATTAGATCCGTCACACTCTGCACCGGCATAAAGCTATCGGCTGTGTCATCACCATCCTCATCAAACCCATAGAGAATGCGCATATTCTCTATGCCTTCGACCAAGGGTTCGTCCACATCCATTCCATTTTTAGAAAGTGATTTGCGGGTCAGAACCGGCACGCCGTTATTGTCTTTGATAAAGTAGACATGGTGTTGATATTCCCACACCCTTTGGTTTTCAAGGGCGGGATCTGTATCGTTAAAAAACACCGCCTGGCTGGCCGTTGTCGCTACCCGAAAACCACCGCCGGTACCGGGAGGCCCCACCAGACGTTTAATCTGAATCACATCTGTCCTATCAATCACTGAACTGACACAGCTCAGTGAGCCGGTACTCACCCCGGCCTCATAGCCCCAAAGACGTCTGAAGTGGGCAGGTTTATCATTAGGCAGAGTGGCGTTGTTGAGCCCCTCGCCGGTGCAATCTGTCCCAACTGTATTATCGACCCGAGTATTGGTACCCAGCACAAAGTCTGTACCCGTCATATCTCCGAAGAAACCTACCTGACTCAGATCCGGTACCATGATAGCCAGCGCGATACGGCCATTTTCCTGCAACTGATTGAACTGCCCTGTGGTAGTAACATTGGTGGCAGACATACTGAACATGGCGAACAAGCCTAGTGTCAGAAACAGGCTGATAACCATGGCCACCATGAGCTCAACCAGAGAAAAACCCGACTGCTTTGAATTTGTCACACTCATCGCCTTAACCTTGGTTAATCACAGTCTTGAGGATAAAAACCCGCCGACGCTTCCCCAGGCTATCGCCGCAGTCAGTCGCTTCATAGGCGGTGCCGGCGGTTTCCTGAATGCCTCGCCATGCCATCACGATAGTGACATCACTGCCTTTGACAGTCAGACAAGCAGTGGCGCTATCGAGGCCGCCGACATTCCGGCTATCTGCCTTTTCAGCAGCGCCGGTAAAGAGCTCCTGCCATTGGTAAAGATCCCAAGCCAAAGTCTCGGCAGTAGTGCAGGTCACAGTGGCGCTAAGGCCCACATCACAGGATTTTGCAGGGGCACTTCCGCTTCCATCATAGGAGCCCTCATAACTACTCAAAACCTTGTTATTGAGCTTCATTCGATTGAGGATATCGTTGGCAAAGTAGGCAGCCTGAGTCTGTTGAAATGATTCAAAGCTGGCGCGCTTGGCTACTATATGTAAGTTAAATATCCCGATAAGCCCTATCACCAAAATGACGAGCGCTACCATAACCTCAATCAGAGAGAACCCCTCCCTGCGTTTTTTCATAGGTGTCAAATCTCCAGACAGCGCCATGTTTTTGACAATAAATTCAGCCTATTAGTTCTTTAATATCTTATAGTTAGCTAAACGCAACAATAATACCTGTTAATGATAGTTGAGTCGAATGTAAATCGCCAGTAACAAGTATCGCTAATAAATTCAAGCCTGATAAGAAGTATTTTTTCCATAAAAAAAAGAGGCTTAGATAGCCTCTTTTTAAAATGCTGTTCGCTTAAATAAGCGCGATAAACTCGCGGTTTCTTACCTTAGCTCAACCGGTACGGCAAATACGGTATCTTCCTTGCGCCCTTCCACTTCGGTCACCACGCTCGGCGCCAATTTAGCTATAGCCTCAACAACCTGCTGCACCAACACCTCAGGAGCAGAAGCCCCGGCAGTAACCGCAACCTTGCTGACACCATCAAACCACTCACGTTCTACATCATCGGCGTTATCGACCAGATAGGCCTGAGTGCCAGACTTGAGCGCCAATTCCCGCAGTCTGTTGGAATTGGAGCTGTTTTTGGAGCCAACCACAATCAGCAAGTCCACATCCTGGGCCATTTTACGTACCGCATCCTGACGGTTTTGGGTCGCGTAGCAGATATCGTCTTTCCTGGGCCCTTCAATCGAAGGGAACCGCTTCTGCAGCGCGGCAATAATATCCAGGGTATCATCCACCGACAGCGTGGTTTGGGTAACAAAGCAAAGGTTGTCCGGCTCTTTCACCTGCAATGCATCCACGTCGGCCGGAGACTCAATGAGATAGACTCCCCCTTCAGGGTTATCGTACTGCCCCATGGTGCCTTCCACTTCGGGATGGCCGGCATGACCGATAAGAATGCACTCAATACCCTTGCGACTGGCGCGGGTCACCTGCAGATGCACCTTGGTCACCAGAGGACAAGTGGCATCAAACACCTTAAGACCACGACGCTTGGCTTCATTGCGCACCGCCTGCGACACCCCATGAGCACTGAAAATCACTATGCTGTTGTCGGGCACCTGATCCAGTTCATCGACAAAAATCGCCCCCCGCTGCTTGAGATCTTCAACCACATAACGGTTATGCACTACTTCATGGCGCACATAGATAGGCGGGGAAAAGAGTTCCAGCGCCCGTTCCACTATGCTGATAGCCCGGTCAACACCGGCACAGAAGCCTCTGGGATTGGCCAGTAATATGTTAAGACCGGTAGATTTTGCTACTGACATATCAAAGCTCCTGCAATACTTCCAGTTCAAAGGTCACCTGGTGGCCCGCCAGCGGATGGTTCAAATCCACAGTGACAGAATCACCGGCTATCTCCCTCACTATTCCGGGTATTTCACTGCCGCCAGGGCCAGCAAAGCTGACTATAACACCGGGTTCCAGCGTCATATCTGCCGGGAAGCGAGTGCGATCCAAGTGATGAATGGCGTCGGGATTGGACTCGCCGAAAGCATCGGCTGGGGCCAAGGTAAAGCTGTGATTATCGCCGGCTTTCAGCTCAAGAAGCTCAGCTTCAAACGCCGGGCTCAGACTGCCGTCGCCAATATTGAGCCTGGCAGGTTTACCGGAGGCTTTGGTACTGTCAGCAGTCGAGCCGTCTTCCAGCAATATATTAAGGTGGCACAAGAGGGATTTTACATCAGACATCTGCGTTACTCCTTGGCTTCATTCTGCTTGGCTGCGGCCTTGTCACCGCCGAAAAATGAATCCCAGATGATCAGGACTGCGCCAACACAGATAGCCGAGTCAGCGATATTGAATGCCGGGTAATGACTGGTTTTCCAGTAAAAATCGAGGAAGTCCACCACAAAGCCATGCATCAGGCGATCAACAAGATTTCCCAGTGCGCCGCCAATCACCAGAGTGTAAGCCAGGTTAAGGCGCCACAATCCAGCCGATTGCCGTCTGAGCCAAACGGTCAGCAACACACTGAAGCCGACAGCGACGGCAGTGAACAACCAACGCTGCCAGCCACCGGCATCACTGAGAAAGCTAAAGGCGGCACCATAGTTACGCACATAGGTCAGATTAAAGAAAGGCAACAGCTGCACCGACTCATACAGCTTGAAGTTCCCCAATACCCACTGTTTGGACAGCTGGTCAGCCAAAAAGGCCAACACAGCCACCCAATACCAGCGCAGGCCACTTTGTTTCCAGTCTGCGGGCATGTTTATTATCCTCAGGCGAACAGGCGCTGTTCACCTTCTCCTTCGATATTGGTCACACAGCGGCCACACAGCAACGGATGCTCGGCGATCTGGCCAACGTCTTCTCTGTGGTGCCAGCAGCGATCACACTTGGCCGCTTCTGACTTGGCAACGCTTAGCTTAAGTGATGCCAGCTCAGTTTCACGGGCAGCGGCAGGCGCATCGGCAAGCGGCTTAACCACGGCTTTGGAGGTCAGCAGCACAAAGCGCAGCTCGTCACCCAGTTTGGCCAAAGCTTCAGTCAGCGCCGCATCGGCAAACAGAGTCACCTCGGCTTCCAGCGCGCCGCCGATCAGCTTATCGCGGCGGCCTTGCTCCAGTGCCTTGTTGACTTCATCACGAACCTGCAGCAACTGTGCCCAGTATTCATCACTCAAATCTGAGTCCAGCTGGACAGCCTTGAGGCCCTGGTACCATTCCTGAGTAAACACATAGGCGTCACGCTTACCGGGCAGCAACTGCCAGATTTCATCGGCAGTGAAGCTAAGAATCGGGGCCACCCAACGCACCATGGCTTCGGCAATCAGATACAGAGCCGACTGACAGCTGCGACGGGCGTGACCATCACGCTTGGCGGTATACTGTCTGTCCTTGATGATATCCAGATAGAAGCTGCCCAATTCAACCGAGCAGAACTGCATCAGCTTCTGGGTCACTATATGGAAGTTGTAGGCATCATAGGCTTCCAGCAACTCTTCCTGCAGTTTGGCGGCGCGGCGCACCACCCAGCGATCCAGTGCCACCATGTCTTCGATGGCAATCATGTCTGTCTCTGGTTCAAAACCGCTCAGGTTAGCCAGCAGGAAGCGGGCGGTGTTACGGATACGGCGATAAGCATCGGCGCTACGATTAAGGATCTCATCGGATACCGTCATTTCACCGCTGTAGTCGGTAGAAGCCACCCACAGACGCAGAATATCGGCGCCCAGTTTGTTGGTTACCTGCTGTGGTGCAATCACGTTGCCGATAGACTTGGACATCTTGCGGCCCTTGCCATCCACGGTAAAGCCGTGGGTCAGTACCTGCTTGTAAGGTGCCTTGCCGTTCATGGCGGTTGAAATCATCAGTGATGACATGAACCAACCACGGTGCTGATCCGAGCCTTCCAGGTAGAGGTCAATTCCCTGCCCCTGGAATTCAGGGCGGGCGGCAACCACTGATGAGAAGGTAGAACCTGAGTCATACCAAACATCCAGAGTGTCGGTCACCTTGCGGTACTGTGCTGCATCTTCACCCAGGAGTTCAGACTCATCCAGATCCCACCAGGCTTGAATGCCCTGCTGCTCAATGCGATGAGCAACACGCTCCATCAAAGCCACGCTGTCTGGATGCAGCTCTTCGGTTTCCTTGTGAACAAACAGAGTGATAGGCACGCCCCAGGTACGTTGGCGCGAGATACACCAGTCAGGACGGTTCTCGACCATCTTCTCAATCCGGCTCTGTCCCCAATCCGGGATCCACTGGGTTTGCTCAATTTCACCCATAGCTTGAGTACGCAGCCCTTTGTTATCCATGGAGATAAACCACTGCGGTGTGGCGCGGAAGATAATAGGAGTCTTGTGGCGCCAGCAGTGAGGGTAGCTGTGACGATAAGCTTCGCGGTGCAGCAAGGCATCTTTTTCCTGCAGCAGCGCTACAATTTCATCATTGGCCTTGAACACGTGCTTGCCGGCAAACAGCGGGGTATCTGCCTTGTAAACGCCGTTATCACCTACAGGGTTAGCCACTTCCAAACCATACTTCTGGCCAACCACAAAGTCGTCCTGACCGTGTCCAGGGGCAGTGTGTACCACACCGGTACCGGACTCTGTGGTCACGTGATCGCCAAGGATCGCCGGCACACTGAAATCATAGAAAGGATGTTGGAACTGCATCAACTCAAGCTCGGCACCTTTGGCGCGACCCAGGAGCTGATGGCTCTTGACACCATAACGGGTGATACAGCTTTCCAGCAGGGCTTCCGCCAGAATAACCGCTTGCTTGGCACCTTCTTCAGACTCAATCTCTACCAGCACATAGTCCAAATCAGGACTCAGTGACAAAGCGCGGTTGGCAGGCAAGGTCCAGGGAGTAGTAGTCCAGATAACCATGGAGACTGGCGCTTGATACTCAGTAACCCCGAAAGCAGCTAGCACTTTAGCCTTATCCACGGCGGCAAAGGCCACGTCTATGGCCGGTGAAGTCTTGTCTTCATATTCCACTTCGGCTTCGGCCAGGGCAGAACCACAGTCGGTACACCAATGCACCGGCTTAACCCCTTTGTGCAGGTGGCCGTTGTCGATCACTTTAGCCAATGAGCGAATGATGTTGGCCTCAGTGCTGAAATCCATGGTCAGGTAAGGTTTGAACCAGTCACCGAGTACGCCGAGACGGATAAAGTCATTGCGCTGACCATCCACCTGTTTGGCGGCATACTTACGGCACTCGTCACGAAACTCGGCGGCAGAAATTTTCTGTCCAGGCTTACCAACTTTCTGTTCTACCTTGAGTTCAATCGGCAGACCATGGCAGTCCCAACCTGGCACATAAGGCGCATCAAACCCCGACAAGGTCTTGGATTTGATAATAATATCTTTGAGGATCTTGTTAACTGAGTGACCAATATGAATATCGCCATTCGCATATGGAGGGCCATCGTGCAGAATGAAAAGCTTGCGGCCAATACGGCTATCACGGATCTGTTGGTACAGATTCTCCTCGGTCCAGCGTTTCAACATCTCTGGCTCGCGATTTGCCAAATTACCACGCATCGGAAACTCGGTTTCCGGCAAATTCAAAGTTGATTTATAGTCGCTCATTGATCCTAATACCATTAATTTAGCTAAGAGAGCTCAGCCTGCTTCATTGCTGAGTAAGGCGCGAGCCTCATCAGCGTCATTCATTATTTGTTTCTTAAGTGCCTCAAGGGACTCGAACGGTTTCTCGTCACGGATCTTGGCCACTAATTCCACTTCTACTTTACGCCCGTAGAGGTCACCTTCAAAGTCAAACAGGTGCACTTCCAACTGGCAGTTTTGTCCCTGAACCGTGGGGCGAAAACCCACATTGGCAACGCCATCGTATTGTTCGCTACCATCCCACCAGAGCCTGACCGCAAAAACGCCCCTCACGGGAACCACTTTACGCTTCATGGCAATATTGGCTGTGGGGAATCCTAGCGTCCGGCCCAGCTTTTTGCCATGTGCCACCTTACCACTGAGAGTATAGGGATGTCCCAATAAACGTCTGGCCTGATCAAGATTGCCCTTGGCCAGTGCTTCTCTGACCATGGTGGAACTGACCCTGTGATCGCCAACCAAAAAGCTTTGGGTACTGACTACCGCAAAACCGTGTTGTTCACCGGCAGTGCGAAGCAGCTCAAAGTTGCCCTGACGCGCCCGTCCAAAACAGAAATCGTCACCGACCACCAGATACTTGACCCCAAGTTTACGCACCAGCAACTCTTCGACAAACTCCTTGGCCGGCATCTGGGCAAACTTTTGATTGAAATTGACACACACAAGTCTGTCTATTCCCAGTTCAGCAAGCAACCTGACCTTATCACGAAGCAGGCTCAAGCGCGCAGGGGCATCCTGGCCGCGAAACAGTTCCTGCGGTTGCGGCTCAAATGTCATCAGGGTGGCCGGCAAACCAAAGTGACGCGCCTTTTTGACCAGATTGGCTATCACTTCGGCATGGCCCCTGTGTACACCATCAAAGTTACCTATGGTCAGCACACAACCGCGATGGGCCGGCAATATATTGTGTATTCCGCGAATCAGTTCCATGAAATCAATGACTGCTCAAACGTAAATTGGCGGATTATATAACAGCTCGGCAGCAGAATCAGCCCTCAGTTCCGGGCTTTGAGCCGCCACGGACGGATCCCAAACAGTACCAATGCCATAAAGTACCCTAAAGCACCGCCGAGTATCAGGGAAAACAGATGAGCGAATCGCTCAACAAACGACCACTCAAGCCATTGCGCCTGCTCTGGTGAAAAGTAAATTAACAGGCAAACCATTGCCGCCGTTGCCAATAAGACCTTGATAAAAAAGATAATAGTTTGCTTACTAACTCTATATACACCAGCCAGATGCAAACCGCGATATAGAAGAGACGCGTTGAGTAAAGCAGACAGAGAAGTAGCAATGGCCAGTCCTACATACCCAAATGGCACGGCAAAAATAATATTGAAACCCATGTTGCTAACCATAGCAATGATGCCATAACGCACAGGTGTCTTGGTGTCCTGACGAGCATAATATCCGGGCGCCAGCACCTTGATCAGCATAAAACTCAACAAACCTGAGCCGTAGGCCACCAGAGAATAGGAAGCCATTTCCACGTCATTGACGCTAAAGGCACCACGCATAAAAAGCACCATCAACATGGGCTGAGCCAATACAATCAGCCCCATCATGGCCGGTAAACCCAGCAGCAGAATGGCGCGAACCCCCCAATCCATAGTGCGATCAAACCCCTCCCCCTCTGCATTAACGTGTTTTTTGGAAAGAGCAGGCAAAATAACGGTAGCAATGGCAATACCAAATAACCCCAGCGGGAACTCCAACAAGCGATCCGAATAATAGAGCCAACTGATGGAGCCTGTAACCAGAAAACTGGCGATAAAAGTATCCAGCAGCAGGTTAATTTGTGACACAGAAACCCCAAATAACGCCGGGATCATCAAAGTGCGGATTTTAACCACCCCGGGATGATTCCAGCCCCAAGAGGGCTTGACCAGCGCTTTTTCCTGCAGCAGAAAAGGAATTTGAAACAAAAACTGAATCACACCACCGAAGAACACCCCCCAGGCCAAACCGATTTCAGGCTTATCCAGGGTAGGACTCAACCACAGAGCTGCAGCGATAATGGCGACGTTGAGAAATACCGGAGTAAAGGCCGAAACGGCAAAACGGCCACGGGTATTGAGAATCGAGCCGGCCAAGGCGGTAAAAGTGATAAACCAAAGATAGGGAAAAGTGATCTTCAACATTAACGAAGCCAGTTCAAACTTGGCGCCGTCAGGCTCATCATTAACCCAGGCCATAAACCAGCCTGCACCAAACAAAGCGGTCAATATTGGCGAAGCCAAAACCCCAATCAAGGTCACGACTGTTACCAATAACCCCAAGGTACCGGCTACCTTTGATAATAAGAGTTTGACCTCTTCGCTGGACTCTTTCTCCTGATACTGAGTCAATACAGGTACAAAGGCCTGAGCAAAAGCACCTTCAGCAAACAATCGCCGCAAAAAGTTAGGGATCTTGTTGGCAAAAAAGAACACATCGGCACTGCTGCCCGCGCCCATCAAGTTGGCGACTACCACATCCCGTATTAATCCCAATACACGGGAAATCAAGGTCATGACGCTGACGATAGCGCCGGACCGTACCAATTTTTTGCTCAAATATTCCCCCAGAAGACTCAAGCCGCCATAAACGGCGGCAAGTCTCAAAAATTCCACTTAAGCTCTGTCACATGCCAGCAATTGCTGGTAGAATTGCGCCACATCTTACACGAGTTGGGTTGAGGATAGCCAAATCAGGTTGGATTAATTTATCTTTATGATGGATATTCAATCATTGTCATTGACAAAGTGACGAAAACCGGGCATTCTCCTCGGCCTTTAAAAGTATCAAATCCAGTTTTTAGGAGTTGCACCTTGGCTAATAGCAAGACTGCAAAGAAGCGCGCGCTTCAATCAGAAAAGCGTCGTCAACACAACGCTAGCCGTCGCTCTATGTTGCGTACCTACGTGAAAAAAGTTATCGCTGCTATCAAAGCTGGCGATCACAAAGCGGCTACTGAAGCTTTCGCTGTTGCACAACCCATTCTTGACCGTATGGCAACCAAAGGCCTGATCCACAAGAATAAGGCTGCCCGTCATAAGGCTCGTCTGAACACTCGTATCAAAGCACTGGCTGCTTAATTCGATACCTGTATAAAAAAAACCGGCATTGCCGGTTTTTTTATATCTAAAATTCAATAACATCAATGACAATAGATGTTATTCAACAGCTTGATGATTTCGCGCACTTCTTCACTCTTGAGCGAATAGTACACTGTCTGGGCTTCTTTGCGGGTGGCCACCAGATTGTCTTTACGCAACCAAGCCAGATGCTGAGACAAAGCCGACTGACTCAATCCCAGTTTCTTGTTCATTTCCCCAACGCACATCTCTCCCTCACTCAGGAGATAGCACAGAATAAATAAACGCCTCTCATTGGCCAGCGCCTTCAATAACACGACGGCATGGTCCGCTCGCTGCTGCATCAACTCAATATTCATGACGAGCCTATTCTCCTAATACAAACTCCGTCCCTAATATAGCCTTGCCTTACGGAGATAGTCGGGACATAAAGCACACTTTTTGTTAGATTGTTTTCAAAAATGGGACATACCTAATAAAAACAAAGGAAACACATGAAAAGCTATCGAACCGCCCTGTTACTTCCACTGTTGATTTCATCACTTATTGGCTGTCAATCCCCCTCACCTTCCAATACAAATCAACTGCTTGCTGAGTCATTGCAGCAAAAAGCCCTCAGTTCTGACCTCGGCTTTCAAATTGTGGAATCTTTAACTGTGGAAGTCGGCCCTCGCCTGGCTGGTAGCCCAAAAGACGCCGTGGCGGTTGCCTGGGCGGAGAAAAAGCTACAGTCACTGGGTTTTGACCGTGTTTATAAAGAAGCTGTGGAAGTTCCGGTGTGGGAACGCGGTGAAGCCAGTGCCAGCATAGTGACCCCCTTCCAACAGCCTCTGGTTATCACGGCATTGGGAGGTAGTGTGGCCACTCCTACTGAAGGTATCACGGCCAAGATAGTGCGTTTTGACAGCCTCGCTACACTTAAAGAAGCCAACCCTGATGATGTTGCCGGCAAAATTGTCTTTATCGATCAGAAAACCGAGCGACACAAGACAGGTAAAGGTTATGGCAAGAGCGTAGGGGGCCGCTCACGAGGCGCTATAGAGGCTGCGCGAAAAGGTGCCCTGGCAATAGTTATCCGTTCAATAGGTACAGATCATGACCGTATGGCCCATACCGGCACCATGCGTTATGAAGAAGGCTTAAAGCGGATCCCGGCGGCGGCCATGTCAGCGCCGGATGCCGATCTGGTCAATGCCATGCTCAAGCGTTCTGCCGATATAACCCTCTCTTTGAAGATGTCTCCCAAGAACAAGGGCAGCGCCATTTCCTATAACGTCATCGCCGAAGTCACCGGTAGCAGCAAGCCAGATGAAATCGTACTGATAGGGGCTCATCTGGACTCCTGGGATGAAGGCACGGGCGCTATAGATGACGGTGCCGGGGTCGCGATTGTCACCGCGGCCGCTAAGCTTATTCAAGATTTGCCGGAAAAGCCGGCTCGGACGATACGTGTCGTGCTCTATGCCGCCGAAGAGATAGGCTTGGTTGGTGGCAAGGCTTATGCCAAGGCCCACGCTGCAGAACTGGATAAACACTATATCGCCGCCGAATCGGATTTCGGGGCTGGCCCTATCTACCGCATCGACTTTCAGGTCAATGAGCAAGTGCTGCCCAAACTACAGCAACTGACCCAGGTGATGCAACAAAACGGCGTTGCCGCCGGTGACAACAGTGCCTATGGTGGTCCGGATGTTTCCATGTTGCCGGCCAGTGGCGTTCCTGTGGCCTCCCTGCGCCAGGATGGTACCGATTACTTTGACTACCACCACACCCCCAACGATACCCTGGACAAGATAGATCCCAAGGCGCTGGCACAAAACGTTGCGGCCTATGCCCAGTTCGCCTATTTGATGGCACAGTCTGAACTGGAACTGCGACCGCTGCCTGCCAAGCAGTAAATCACACGCTTTAGAAGCCAAAAGCCGTTCAATAATGAACGGCTTTCTTATCTTTATATAGCGGGAAAGGGTATCAGCTCTGTTCTTCCCGCAGGAACACAGGGGAGCCAGGGCTGGACTCGGCTTCACTGTAATAATAGCCGGCGCTGTTAAATGCCTTTAATCGCTCCAGACTCTGTTCCTCTTGCTCCAACAGGTAACGAGCCATCATGCCTCTGGCCTTCTTGGCGTAAAAGCTTATTACCTTATACTGACCATTTTTACAGTCTTTGAATACAGGCGTGATAATACGTCCGGCAACCTGCTTGGGTTTAACCGCTTTGAAGTACTCGTTGGACGCCAAATTCACCACAATATCATCCCCTTGCTGAGCCAATGCCTGATTGATGGCATCTGTGATGATATCGCCCCAAAAGGCGTACAGGTTACTGCCCCTGGGATTCACCAAAGAGGTACCCATTTCCAGCCGATAGGCTTGCATCAAGTCCAGGGGCCTCAAGAGACCATAGAGCCCGGATAAAATACGCAGATGCTGCTGAGCCCGAGCAACCGTTTCCGGGGCAAGGCTGTCTGCATCCAGACCTGTATATACATCACCACGGAAAGCATAGAGTGCTTGCTTGGCATTCTCCGGGGTGAAATCAGGCTGCCACTCGGCGAATCTGGCGGCATTTAAGCCGGCAATTTTGTCACTGACTTTCATCAAAGAAGCAATATTGGCTGGGGTCAGCTCCCGGCAAACCTGAATAAGCTCGCTGCTGTGCTCGAGAAACTGTGGCAGGCTGTATTCAGATACCGCCGCCGGGTTGTCATAATCCAGCGTCTTGGCCGGTGAAACCAAAATCAGCATATTCACTCCGTCTTATTTGGTATAGAACTGCCCATGATACTGGCAGTAAATAAAAAAACCACGCATTGATAGCGTGGTTTTTCCGATGGCCCCAATCTGGGGCCGGTTTCAGTTACCAGCCTTTGCCACTGCGAACCACAGGTTCACCGGTCCAGATACCCTCTTCAATATGTTCTTCAAGCTCAGGAAACTTGCTCTTATCAAACACAGGTTCTTTGCCTTCACTCAACTGATCGCGGTAATCATTAATCACCCGCATGGCAATACCGGAAAGCAGTACCAAGGCAATGATGTTGACTGTCGCCATCAAGCCCATGGAAAGATCGGCCAAATTCCATACTAAGGTTATTTTCGCCACAGCTCCAAACATCACCATGCCTAGTACGCACAAGCGGAACAGGGGCAACACTTTACGGCTATTATTGGAAAGGAACAGCACATTGGTTTCGGCATAAGAGTAGTTGGCGATTATTGAGGTGAAGCAAAACAGTAAGATGGCAAAGGCAACAAAAAAGCCACCCCAATCTCCAACATGAGTGGTCAAAGCCGCTATGGTCAGTTGGATCCCTTTGTCCCCCTCGCCGATATTAACACTGCTGAGATCGCCAGCCAGCAAGATTATTGCGGCTGTTGCACTACAGATAACAATAGTGTCCATAAACACTCCTATCATCTGTACAAACCCTTGGGAAGCAGGATGGTTTGGTGTCGGTGAGGCGCTGGCAGCGACGTTGGCAGCACTCCCCATACCCGCCTCGTTGGAGAATAAACCGCGGGCTATCCCTGACTGCATCGCCTGAGCCACAGTATAAGCCACCCCACCGGCAGCGGCCTCTTGCCAACCGAAGGCGCTGTTGACTATCAGTTTGAGAATGGTCGGCAATTGCTCAATATTCATCCCGACAACGACCAAGGCGATCAGGATATAAGCAAAAGCCATAATAGGTACAACTACCTCGGATACCCGCGCAACTTTACGCAGCCCACCCATGATGACCAAGCCACTGGTGATCACCAGCAGAATACCTATCCAATAAGTTGCTTTAATGTCAAACCAGTAAGCCTCTTTGACATCAAACACAATTTCCAATGCTCCCGTAATGGTATTGGCCTGAACGGCATTGAAAACCAAACCAAAGGCAATGATCAAGAATACGGAGAAGAGAATCCCCATCCAGCGCTGGCCAAGCCCCCTTTCCATATAATAGGAGGGGCCGCCACGAAACTGGTCATCTTTATCTTTTACCTTATAGATCTGAGCCAAAGTCGACTCAATCATGGCCGTAGCCATACCCAACAGAGCGATAAGCCACATCCAAAAAACAGCACCAGGGCCACCGGCACCTATGGCAACGGCCACCCCGGCCATATTACCGGCACCGACCCTGGCGGCCATACTGGTACAAAATACCTGAAATGAAGACAAGCCGCTGTCACAGCCCTGCCTACTGGTAGCCATCACCTTGGCAGAATGCCCCAGGTGAGTAAGCTGAATGAACAAAAGCCTTAGAGTGAAGTACAAGCCAGCGCCCACCAAGGCATAGACCAATAGTTTTCCCCAAAGCAGAGAGTTCAAAAAATCGACTATGGTTTCTATTATCATAATTGTAAGCTTTCCCGTGACAAACCTGGCCCATCTCTGACGGTATATCGCCAAGTTTGTGGTTAAGATTCCTTCCTGAATGAAAAAGGATAAGCGTCGGCCAGTTTCTTTTCGAATTATCCTACATACCCCAAGGTATGCCGACCGGGCTTGAGGGCGAAGAAAATAGCATAGGAACTTGAAAATACCGCGTGATCAAGATCACACTTAATCACTCGACCGACAGTAAATTCACCATAAAAATACCAGAACAAACTAGAGTTTTAACTTGAACAACAATGGTGTCACACGAATTTTCTAAAAAAACCACCAGCTAAACAAACTTTCAAAACTTGGATGTTGGGCACGTTTTTGTAATAAAACTACAAATATAGTAGCCACAAGATAATCTGATTCACTTTTAGCTAGCTCAAGCGAGGCACGATATGACCCAAAAGCAAGAGATAGGTGCACTGAAGAAATTTGTCCGGGCCACTAACTTCCTGGCAACCTCACAGATTTACCTGAAGCACAATGTATTGTACAAACGCCCGTTACAACACAGTGATATAAAGCCAAGGCTCTTGGGCCATTGGGGAACCTGCCCGGGGATCAACTTTGTATACGCTAACGTGAACAGATTGATTACCAAGCACAAGCGCCCGTTCCTCTATCTGGTCGGCCCAGGTCACGGTTTCCCCGCTGTACAGGCCAACCTCTTCCTCGAAGGCTCTCTAAGCCACTTCTATCCAGAAACCATCCCCTACAACGAAACCGGTATTGAAGATATCTGTCGTAAATTCTCCGCCGCTTACGGTTACCCTTCACATGCCAACCCCGAAGCTCCGGGACAAATCCTTGAAGGGGGCGAGCTGGGCTACTCCTTGTCTGTTGCCTGGGGTGCCGTGCTGGATAATCCAGACTTGATTGCCGCAGTGCTTGTCGGTGACGGCGAATCTGAAACCGGCCCACTGGCTGCATCCTGGTATGCCAACCGCCTGGTTTCTCCCGCCACCAACGGTGCCATACTGCCGATTGTTCATATTAATGGTTACAAGATTTCCGGCCCTACCCGTATGGGACGCATGAGCCACGAAGAGCTGGAACTTGAATTCAGAGGCCTGGGTTACCATCCCATCATAGTGGACAGCGAGCAGGAAGAAGATGTCTACCTGCAGATGACCAAGGCGATGGATACAGCTTACGAGATGATCAACGACATCCAGAAGCGTGCCCGCAATGGTGAAGATGTGGTTAAGCCACGCTGGCCGGTGATCCTGATGCGCACCGCCAAAGGCTGGACAGGTGTTCCCGAATACGATGGCAAAAAACTCGAAGGCAACTGCGAGTCTCACCAGGTAATTGTCAACAAATGCGCCACCGACAAAGGTCATCTGGCCGCATTGGATGGCTGGCTAGACAGCTATAAATTCTCTGAACTCTACTCAATCAACGAGCAGAACCAGATAATCTTCGACAAAGACATCCAGTCGCTGTTGCCACCTGCAGAACTCTGCTGTGGCCGTCAAAAGATGAGCTATGGCGGTGAAGTGGTACGCGCCCTCAGCAATCCTGACCTATCCAAACTGGCCTACGGCCCTGAAGTCCCAAGAGGCCATCGTGGCTATTCCATGCTGAAAATGGGCCAATGGATGCGCGAAGCCTTCCGTCTTAATAAAGACCAGCGCAACCTGCGGATCTTCAGCCCGGATGAAACTTACTCCAACCAGTTGCAAGCGGTATTTGAAGCCACAGATCGTGCCTGGCAATGGCCGATTGAAAGCTGGGATGAAGATATGAGCCGCGATGGTCGGGTTATGGAACTACTGTCCGAAAACCTGCTGTTCGGTATGATGCACGGCTACACTGTCACCGGCCGTCACGCCATGTTCCCTACCTATGAATCCTTCTCTCAGGTAGTGTCTTCCATGGCCGACCAATACTGTAAGTATGTCTATGCCAGCCAAGGGGTTCACTTCCGCAAGCCGCTGCCGGCCTGTAACGTAGTTCTCTCCTCTTTGCTGGAGCGTCAGGACCACAACGGTTATTCTCACCAGAATCCTTCTTTCCTGGGGGCCATGCTTGAGAAACACCCCAAGATAATCTCGGCTTACCTGCCAGCCGATGCCAACACCACTTTGGTTTACACAGAGCGAGCTTTCGCCGACCGTGACAAATTGAATATTCTTGTCGCCGGTAAGAAAGAGCTGCCGCAATGGCTGAGCCTTGATGAGGCCCGTAAACAAGCCAAAGAAGGTGTAATGGTGTGGGATTTTGCCTCTGATGAAAACCCGGATGTCGTCCTGGCAGGTTGTGGTGACTATGTGACTCAGGAATGTATGGCGGCATTGGTATTAATCCGCGAATTACTGCCAAGAGTGCGTATCCGCTTTGTAAGCGTCACAGAATTACACAGCAGTGGCCTGGGTAGCCTTAAATTCCAGGAAAAACCTTGGTTGATGGATGAGATATTTACCGAAGACAAAGGTGTGGTATTTAACTATCACGGTTATCCAAACACCATCAAAAAACTGATCTTCGATTACAAAGGTAGTCATAGATTCAGAATTAAAGGTTATGAAGAAGAAGGCTCAACCACCACCCCATTTGATATGGGTGTACGTAACGGTACTTCTCGTTATCACCTGGTAATAGATATGGCTTACAAATTATTCCAGCAAGGTGTTATTGATGAAACCCGTCACGTTGCGATTACCACAGATATGCTGCAACGTTTGGTTGACCATAGAAACTATATCAAAGCCAATGGTGTAGATCCTGAGTATATCGAAAACTGGATTTGGACCCGCTAAGCTGAACCTTAGCTAAACAAAAAGCAAAAATTTTAGTTAAGAAATTGTTTTGCAAAAATAAAAAAGCGCCTTCTAACAGGCGCTTTTTCTTTAGTTTCAATTGTTAAAAAACCAGACAGCACAAATAATGAACAATAAAATTATCGCTTGAAAAGTGGAAAATTGCTGTATTTCAATGGATAATTGAGCCAGCTAGCTAAAACACTAAACGGAACCCCACATTAAGTGCTAGTCGTGTTTCCTATACGGGACATATGGGTAATTAAATAGCAATGGACTTGGAGAACATGATGAATAAGACATTTAAAGTATTGTTGCTTGCATCTATGATGCCTTTTGCAGCATCTGCAGCAGACGAGCTCAGCCCATGGTATGTCGGTGCTGGCCTCGGTGTAAACAACTACGAACCTAACTGTGATCAGAAAACCATGAAAACCTGTGGTGAAGACGATCCATATGCTTGGGACGTATTTGCAGGTTACCTGTTCAACGATTACTTCGGTGTAGAACTGGGTTACCGCGATTTAGGTCGTGCCGAATGGACCGACTACAGCAATAAACTCAACGACGTAGGTGTCAAGGGCGCCACTCTGGGCCTAGTGGCTTTCTGGCCTTTCGCTGATAAGTGGAGCCTGTCTGCTGAAGCTGGTGCCATGAACTACCACATTTCCAATAACAGACAATGGGGTAGCGAGTACTACAGCGATAGCGGTGTTGCGCCTTACTTCGGTGCTGGTATCGGTTACAACATCACAGAGAACCTGAAACTGGCCGCCAAGTATCGTCGTTATGAAAACCTCGACGAAGAAAAGTGGAACACTCTGGCGATGGAAAGCAACTACTGGGGTCTTGAACTGAGCTACCGTTTCGGCAGCACTTCAAAACCAGCTCCTGTAGTCGCTCCAGTGGTCGTAGAACCAGTTGACAGCGATAACGACGGTGTCAACGACGATATGGACCAGTGTCCAAACACACCAGCCAACCACAAGGTAGATGCCAACGGTTGCTCTATCTATGTTGAAAAACTGGAAACATTGGAAGTTAAAGCTCAGTTCGATAACAACTCATCTGTACTGAAAGCCGACTCTATGGCTGAAATCCAGAAAGTTGCTGACTTTATGAGCAAGTATCCTAAAGCTGATCTGGAAATCGCCGGCCACGCCTCTCTGCCTGGTAAAGCCGATTACAACCAGTGGCTGTCTCAGAAGCGCGCCGACGCCGTTGCCAAAGTACTGGTTGAGCAGTATGGCATCGATGCCAGCCGTATCAACGCCAAGGGCTACGGTGAAAGCCAGCCGCTGATGCAGGGTTCTTCTGCTGAAGCCAACAAGGTTAACCGCCGTATCGAAGCTCTCCTGAGCTTTAAAGAAAAAGAAGCTCTGCTGAAGTAAAACTGAACTTCTTCTGAAAAAGTCGCTGCCCTGCAGCGACTTTTTTATTTTTCACTCTTTTTTGTCATTAGAATTCCCTCGGCTATGGGAGTACACTTCCTTTAACCGACAACGGCCTTCATTGACAATTTCTCACCATTTTTGTAATTTTTTTTCAATCCTGGTTGGAAACAGAGGCAAAATCGCTTTTAATAGCGTCATGCAATTTCCGCGTAAACGGCCGCAATCTGAGAAGGATGTTTTTCATGGCAAACACACTCACGCAACTCAAATCCGTTACAACCATAGTTGCTGATACCGGTGACATTGAGGCGATCAAACTCTATCATCCACAGGATGCCACCACCAACCCATCGCTGATCCTCAAAGCCTCGCAAATCCCGGAATATGCACCGCTGATCGATGATGCAATTTCCTGGGCTAAAGCTCAGAGCCAGGATCCACAGCAACAACTGGAAGACGCCGCAGATAAGTTGGCGGTCAACATAGGGGTGGAAATTCTCAAGCTGGTACCGGGACGGATTTCAACCGAAGTAGATGCTCGCCTGTCATTCGATAAAGCCGGCTCAATCGCCAAGGCCAACAAGCTGGTAAAACTCTATGAAGCGGCCGGTATCGACAAGTCTCGCATTCTGATCAAACTGGCTTCCACTTGGGAAGGTATCAGCGCCGCCAAGGAACTGGAGCAAAAGGGTATCAACTGCAACCTGACACTCTTGTTTAGCTTCTCCCAGGCCCGAGCCTGCGCAGAAGCAGGAGTTTACCTGATCTCACCTTTTGTCGGCCGCATTCTCGACTGGTATAAGAAAAATACCGGCAAGGATTATAGCGCCAGTGAAGATCCTGGCGTAATCTCAGTAACCCAGATTTACAACTATTACAAACAGCATGGTTATAAGACAGTGGTTATGGGCGCCAGTTTCCGTAACACAGGTGAAATCATTGAGCTAGCCGGCTGTGATCGTCTGACTATAGGCCCATCTTTGCTCGAAGAGCTGGCCAACTCAGACATCCAGATAGTAACCAAGCTGCAACCGGCTACTGAAACCCAAGAGCCACCCAAGCCATTGACCGAGGCAGAGTTCCGCTGGGAGTTCAACGAAGACCCCATGGCAGTGGAAAAACTGGCCGAAGGTATCCGTAACTTTGCTATAGATCAGGGCAAACTAGAGACCATGCTCAAGGCTAAACTGAGCTAATCAAGGATTGTTTTGAAACTGAAGATCAGGGACTACTCATGACACATTTGACTCAATCTGCTACCTGGCAGACTCTCAAGGCGATGAGTGCAGATCTGCCTCACATGCGTGAACTCTTTGCCGAAAACCCGCAGCGCTTTGATCAACTGTCGATTAAAGATTGTGGACTGCTGTTGGATTACTCCAAGAACCGCCTCACTGAGGCCGTTATGCAGGAGTTACTCAAGCTCGCCCAAGAAGCCGGACTTGAACAAAAAATAGCAGCTATGTTTGCCGGTGAAGCAATCAATACCACAGAGCGACGTGCTGTGTTGCACACAGCCCTGAGAGCTCCGACCGATGCGGATATTCGTGTCGATGGCGTCAATGTGGTCCCTGAAATTCAGCAAACCCTGGCTCAAATGGAGACTTTTGTCGAATCGCTCTATTCAGGTCAGTGGCGCGGCTATACCGGCAAGAAAATCACAGATCTTATCTCCATCGGAATTGGCGGTTCCTTCCTCGGCCCCAAGATTATCTCCGAGGCTCTGCGTCCCTATTGGAACGGTAAACTCCAATGCCACTTCGTCGCCAATGTCGATGGCACAGCCATCACTGAAAAACTGAAGGAGCTGGATCCTGAAACCACCCTGTTCCTGATGTCGTCAAAGTCTTTTGGCACCCAGGAAACCCTGACCAACACCCTCAGCGCCAAAGAATGGTTCCTGGCCAAAGGCGGTTCACAGCAGGATATAAGCAAGCACTTTGCGGCCATTACCTCCAATGTTGCCAAGGCAACGGCGTTTGGCATAGATGAAGACAACATCTTCCCAATGTGGGATTGGGTTGGCGGGCGCTATTCTCTCTGGTCGGCCATAGGTTTGCCCATAGCCGCCTTGATAGGCATGGATAACTTCAAGGCACTGTTGGCCGGCGCCAGAGCAATGGATGTACATTTCGCATCCAGACCTCTTGAGCAGAATATGCCGGTGATCATGGGTCTGCTCTCTGTATGGTACAACAATTTCTTCAATGCCCAGTCCCACGTGGTGTTGACCTATGATCACTACCTCAGAGGGCTTCCGGCCTATTTCCAACAGCTGGATATGGAGAGTAACGGCAAGTCCGTCACTCTGGACGGCGATTCGGTGGATTACAGCACAGGGCCGGTTATTTGGGGCGGAGAAGGCACCAATGGCCAACACGCCTACCACCAGCTGTTGCACCAAGGTACGGCCTTGATCCCGGCTGACTTTATTCTGCCGCTGCAAAGCCATAATCCTATCGGTGAGCATCACGCTCAGCTGGCATCCAACTGTTTTGGTCAGACCCAGGCGCTGATGCAGGGACGAACCTTTGATGAAGCCTTGGCCGAACTGGCCGACAGCCCACTCTCAGAAGCTGAGAAACAGCTTATTGCCAAACATAAGGTTATGGAAGGTAACAAGCCGAGCAATACCCTGTTGATGGACAAGTTGACCCCACTTACCCTGGGCGCCTTGATTGCTCTCTACGAGCACAGAACCTTGGTTCAGGGTGCTATCTGGGATATCAACTCATTCGATCAATGGGGAGTTGAGCTGGGTAAAACGCTGGGAAATGAAGTGCTGTCGCGTATCGGTGCAGAACAAGATAGTCAGGATCTGGATGCTTCCAGCAATGCTCTGATCAACCTCTTTAGAAAAGCTAAAATATAGCCTTTTCAGCTTAAAAATCAATAAATACCAGCCAACTCCACTGGCTGGTATTTTTTTTGCCTGCCATCTTGTCTATACACCTTCATCAAAGCATCATCCAACTTTAACAAAATAGAAACATTATTCTTGCACCCTGTTTGCCAAGTATGATATTTAAGTGTTGATAAAACATACAACAAAGGAGGTTGCCATGGATCGTTTGGATTATGGTAGTGCGCTAGATGAAGTCGTTGAAAGACCAAGCCGCTCTCGAAGCTCCAGCAAGAAGCGCAAATGGCGAGAGATTGAAGCACTGAAAGACAAACATCGCCTGCTGAAGGAGTTACAGGAGATAGACAGCAGTTTTAATTATGATATCGACAACCTCCTCTGAATATGAGAGACATTAAAAAAGAGCGCTTGGCGCTCTTTTTTGTTAATCGCTGACGAGTGTGACACGGATTTCTAAACACTACCAAAATTATCTATCGGCAGTATGAATGTAGTTTCTCAACTCATCAAACAACTGGTTATCATCGCTGCTGAACAATGGATCCTCTATCAACTTCAATTCACACATACTTTGGATCTTCTGCCAGTCCTCATCCTGCAAGCTCTTGGCAAGCAGAGGAAAAATTTCCCGCTCCTCGTATAGCATGTGCTTCTCTTGCAAATCCACATACTCTTTTAATTCAGTAACCAATTTTTCCTTGGCCACGACGACATCGTTGAGAATAAGGTTAAGGGTCGCCATCAAGGTTGATGAGGCATCAATCAGCTTTTGATGTTCCTGTTCAAGGCGCCTGGTCGGCTCGGTACGACTTTCCTTGATAAGAAAGTAGTCGTAAATGATATCTTCTAGCGGATGATGGCTATGTTCAGCATAGCCCTGCATGTACTCAACAACATCCCGTACCAGATTAAAATTGACATGCTCACCTTCGGCCAGCTTCTGGTATTTCCCCTTTAGCAACTTCAGCAATATGGCAATATGCTTGTGGTCATTCATCAATCTTTGCAGCATAGGGCACTCCATCTTAAGTCGGGCCTTTCTAGGTAATAGTAGTAAACAGGCCAAAGATTACTCAATACTAACCATAGATGTTTTCCAGGGACATGATAAAGATCAAGGAAAATAACCTTCTAAATCAACAATTCATAAATTAGTGATAAATACAACACCTATTCTCTAACCAATGTTTGTCCAGTGAGGCTATCCGGCCATACTGTTATTGGCTCTTATCCAAGCTTTAGCAAGCATATCAGCCCCGCAGACTTTCCTCCATCATCGCCAACATTCCTTTGAGAGAACTGCGGATACGATTAAATGCCTCACCGGCAGAGCTGGCTTCACGCAGGTGCCGCTCGACCATTGAGGTAAAGTAACTCTCCTGCTCTTCTGTCATGTCCAGCACATGAAAGCTGCTGCGAATTTCAGTAGTGATCCCAGATAAGGTATCGCAAAAGCGTTGATCCTGTTGCTGCATGGAATCACCCAGTTGTTTCATCAACAGGTGCAACCTATCCATCACCCGACGCAGCATCTGCTGGCGCTCTATATCCAATACCCTGGCCTCCAATCCTTCGACCACAACGGCTATCACGTCCCTGAGTCGGCCGTACAACACCTCATCCTCGACCGGCATATTCTTGATCAAGAATGACACATGCTTGTCGTTGCACATGGTTCGATTACCAAAGTCATATAGGCGTCCCTGTTTGTCCAAAAGCTCAAAAATATTGGCTTCTATCGGGCTTATCTGGGTGTTGTCCGGCACAAAATACTCGGCGCTGTCTGTGCGTATTTTCAGACAGGTATTGAGGTTGAGCTGAGTCATCAGTTCAAAAAAAGCATCGGCAAGAGCACGGTAGTTGCTGCAAAGAAAACACTGGCGGAAGAACTGCAACACACAGCCATATTGGGACGATTCACTCATGGACTGAAACGCCATGTTTCTCGACATGGACTCAGCCTGCATCAGAGACTGTTTGCGCTGCTGATATTGCGCCACGCTGCGAACCTTGGCCAACAGCTCTTTCAGCTCAAAGGGTTTGGCGATGAAATCCACCGCCCCGGCCTCATAAGCTTTAAGACGCTCATTAAGAGTATTCATACCGGAAACAAATACCACTGACGCCTCCCGCCCCTGTGATTGCAAGTGAGCACAGAGGTCCACACCGCTGGAATCCGGTAGATTGATATCCATCAGGATGATTTCCGGTGTCGCCGACTCCAACGCTGCCAAATAAGCAGCTGCCGAGTCGAAAACTTGGACTGAGTAATCATCCTGCAAGACTTCCTCTATCAAAGCCAGATAATCAAGATCATCATCCACCACCCAGACAGTTAAATTGTCCATAAATCTCCCTTACTGTCATCAGCAAACCTAATTCCCACCTGCTTGAGTGCCAGAGTCAGTCCTGTCAGATCAAAGGGTTTATGCAGTACCGGAAACGGCATCTCATCGGCGCTGGAAATACCTATGTTCTGGATAAAGCCGGAGATCAGCAACACCAGCAGAGAGTGTTTAACATTGAGTTTTTGTGCCAGTTCGTAGCCGTTGATACCACCAGGCATCAACACATCTGTGATAAGAAGCTCGGCATCACAACGCTGCTGCTCGTAACGTTGCAGCACAGTGAGGGGGTCGTGGAACAACTCCACTTCAATCCCCAGTAAATCGCAATAGTCAGCCATCACCGCCAACATCTCCGGCTCATCATCCACTACGATTGCCTTCAAAGGCCGCCGCACCCTGGGCACTTCACTTGTGTAAGAGCCAAACTGAGGTTCAAGGGTCAGTTTTCGACTCTGCGGAAACCATAATCTGAACTCAGTGCCACTCGACCCCGTATTCAAGATGGCGATATAACCCTTGGAACGTTTAACAAAACCGTACACCATAGCCAGTCCAAGACCTGTGCCCTTACTCTTGTCCTTGGTGGTAAAAAATGGGTCGAATACCTTGTCCTGAAAGGCTTTTGGAATACCACTGCCACCATCAATCACACTGATCCATACATAATGCCCAGGCTCCACCTGGGTCTTGCCTATGGCGATCCCGGGCAGATAACCACTCAAGTAGCAACTGCCGGTACGGATCTTGAGCTCTCCCTTGCCCTCCATGGCATCGCGGCCATTGAGCAGCAGATTCAATAAGGCGTCTTCCAGATCACCTTTTTCGAGCATCACAGGCTTGTTATCCGGTGCCAGCTCAATACTCAGGGTTATTTGACTGGTCAAGGACTTGGCAAACAACTCCTGCAAACCTTCAATCACCTCATTGACCTGGCAAGGCTCGGCATTGAACTGTTCCTGGCGCGAAAACGACAACAGTCTGCGGGTCAAATCTGTGCCTCGCTGGCAGGCCTTAAAGGCGGTATTGAGGTATTTTTCAGCTTTAGGATCAGAGACTTTAAGCTGCATTAACTCCAGGTTGCCCTTCAATACCCCTAGAATATTGTTGAAGTCGTGGGCTATGCCGCCGACCAACTCCCCTATGGCCTGCATCTTCTGGGTTCTGGCCACGGCCTGTTGCAACTGATGCTGCTCGCTGTAATCGCGACCTATAACGGCGTATATACGCCGACTTCGGGAAATACAATAACAGTTGAGATGCAATAACTCCCTGCCGCCATCGCCTTTATGACACCAAAGTTCCCCGCTATAACAGCCCTTGCGGCGCAACTGCTCTTTGAAGGAGTCACTTTCTTCGCCTTCAAACAACAGGCCGGTTAAATTGGCGCCAACCAACTCCCGGTTGGCATATAAGGTCACAGCGGTGGCCGCCGGGTTGGCGTAAAGGATAAGTTCTCGCTCAGGTTCGAGACTAAATAGCAGTAATAAACTGTCGGCACCGTCTATAACGGCCTTGAAGCAGAGTTCATCCTCTGCCGACTGTGATGAACTACGGCTGAGCTGACATTGATAGATGGCCCCCACCAAGGGGCCGATATTGGCCTGACATGCAGCCAAAGACTCAAACCAACCGGGAGCCGATGAATGGAAAAACAACAATAGTTCTGAATTTTTGATGGGCCAGACAGTAAACTTCTGCCATTGATGAAGCTCTTGTTGGCTCGCTCCTTTGGCCCATTGATTAACACTGCTCCAAAGTGTCAGATAGATAACCGGATCCCGACACCAGCAGGTGACTGATTCCGACATATCATTGGCACCCAATTCTGAGCGTTCCACCATCAACAAAGCCTCTGCCCCTGAGGCATGTACCAGGGTCTGACACAGGGCTGGCAATACATCCTGTCCCCGGGTCAAACCCAATTGCAATTTAGCCAGTTCAATCAACAGTCGAGACCAATCGCCAGGGAATTCGGTTTGAGCCGCAGAGGAAAACACGTTAAAGTCCCTTTCCGTTGTTTTTCAGTCATTCAAGCATAGACAAGTTTGCAATATTAGCGACTTATCCAGCTTGCCAAATATATAGAGAGGCCTGGGTGACGAGTCAGGAAAGATGGGTTGGAGCCCATGTCAGCGCCCAAGGTGGTGTGGAAAATGCTCCGCTCAATGCCCACAAGATAGGGGCCAGTGCCTTTGCACTATTTACCAAGAATCAACGACGCTGGCAGGCAGCAGCTTTAACCGAGCATTCCATCGCCGCCTTTCAGGAAAACTGCCAACAGTTGGGCTTCAGACCCGAGGCGATTCTGCCCCACGACAGCTATCTGATTAACCTGGGACATCCGGATCCCTTGCTGCTGGAAAAATCCCGCGACGCCTTTGTCGATGAGATGCTTCGCTGCAAACAATTGGGATTAACCTTGCTGAACTTTCATCCCGGCAGCCACTTGCGACAGATAAGTGAGAACCACTGTCTGCGTAACATCAGCGATTCAATCAACCTCGCATTGGCAGCTTGTGATGGTGTTTGTGCCGTCATCGAAAATACCGCAGGACAAGGCTCCAACCTGGGACACAGCTTTGAACAACTGGCGCAGATCATAGACGGGGTTGAGGATAAATCCCGAGTCGGCGTTTGCCTGGATACCGCCCATATGTTTGCCGCAGGTTACGACATTCGTACTCAGGAAAGCTGCCGGGAAAGCTTTGACGCATTTGGCCGTATCGTGGGCTTTCAATACCTCAAGGGCATGCACCTCAACGACAGCAAGACGGGACTCGGCAGCCGGGTCGACCGCCACGACTCCTTGGGCATGGGCGAAATAGGCAAAACCGCTTTCGAGTATATTCTCGGCCACCCCGCCACCAAGGGGATACCCTTAATATTGGAAACCATACGCCCGGAGATCTGGCCCGAAGAAATAGCCTGGCTGAAAAGCCTTAGCCGCTGACCCCAAGCCAGCGCCAAAGGGCAGCGACACATGGCGTGCTTAGCCTTATGTTTGCCCCTGGCTGATTTCTTTCAAGGCCTTGAGCGCCGCATCGTAATCTGGATGGTGAGACACATCCTTCACCAACTCACGGTACTTGAGCTGGCCATTGGCATCTATGATAAATATCGCTCTGGCCAGCAAGCCTCGGCTAGGGATCAGCAGACCATATTTATTACCAAAGTCGCGCCAGACTGAGTCTGACAATACCTTGATTTTATCAACATTCTCCACCTTGCAGAAACGTTTTTGGGCAAAGGGTAAGTCTTCACTGACGGTCAACATGACCACTGAATCATCAAACTTGCTGAACTCTTTATTGAACCTCTTGGTCTGCAGGGCACAGACGCCGGTATCCAGACTGGGAACTGCACTGATAAGTACTGTCTTACCCTTGAAGTCACTTAAAGTCACCGGGGAAAACTTGTCATCCACCACCTTAAACCCTGGAGCAAGCTGGTTAAGCTCGGGCAATTTGCCCATCAGAGTGACACTCTGGCCCCCCATTCTGACCTCGGCGGCCACTTTCCCTTCTGCCGCCATAGTCGTGGCACTTGCCAAGGTCAATGCACACACAACACTCCACTTTGTCAGTTGCAACATAGTTTTCTCTCTCGCTCCAGCTTTAAATTCACCCTGGCTAATATAGCGCATTATCCGGACACAGGTGTAAAGAATCCACCTTCTGAAGAAGGTGGCTTTGTATATGCCCCCTCAAAGGGGGCGTTGTTTACTCCAGCGTTAACTGAGTTTGCTCCTGCTTTTCTTCTTTCTCTTGATGCCGGACATAACGCCTTATTATCTCTTCATTTATTCCAACCGTATCGACAAAGTATCCTCGCTGCCAAAAATGGTTACCCCACATTTTGTTCTTCCTCAAGTATGGATATTTACTAAATAGTTTTAGTGCTATTTTGCCTTTGAGCGCTCCCATCAGTCTTGATATCGATAACTTTGGCGGAACTTTTATAACTAAATGAACATGGTCTACCTGAACATTTAACTCTACTACTTTGCACCCAAGTTGCTCACTGTAAACGTGAATACAGC